>URMA01000062.1 GCA_900548875.1 uncultured Porphyromonadaceae bacterium
AATATAAACCAATAACCCACCTATATCGGCCATTAGACTGCCGATTTAACTAAATAAAAAGAAACCGGCACGGAATTCAGTTGTCCCGTGCCGGTTTCTTTCATCAATCAATATGCCTATTAACGCTTGTCGGCATTACCTTCATAATAATTCACAAATGCCCGGTTTACTACCCTCACGCCACCAGGTGTAGGATAATTCCCGGAGAAGTACCAGTCACCCGGACAATTGGGAATTGACTTCCGCAAACCTTCCAATGACTGATATACGATTTCCACCTCGGCATGAATCTTATCCGTTACCAGCATATCCACCATTTTTGCTGAAATTTCTTCGTCGGTAAACGGCGCATAAATCTGCTGAACGGCATTTACCATCTGCTCCTTCGGCAGTTGCAGCTGACGCAGACATTCTTGATAAACCTCGTCTATTACATTTTGCATCCCCCTATCTTTCAGCAATTCAATCGCTGCTTTAAATGCGATGAATTCACTCATTCTCGACATGTCAATGCCATAGCAGTCAGGATAGCGGACTTGAGGCGAAGACGAAACAATTACAATTTTCTTTGGATTCAGACGGTCGAGCATTTGAATAATGGACTGCTTCAACGTAGTGCCACGCACAATGCTGTCGTCAATCACCACCAGATTATCCGTAGGACGGACAACTCCGTAAGTCACGTCATAGACATGCGCCGCCAAATCGTTGCGGGCAGAACCTTCCGCAATGAACGTACGCAATTTGATATCCTTGATAGCAATTTTCTCCTGACGTAAACGCTTGGCAACAATTGCCTGCAATTTCTCGTCGTAGTCGGCATCCGATGGATTCAACCGTTTGATTTCTTCCGTTTTCTTCTTGGAAAGACATGACTCAAAACCTTCCATCATTCCATAGAATGCCACTTCTGCCGTATTCGGGATAAACGAAAAGACAGTGTTGTCCAAATCATTCCCGATTGCCTTCATTACGCGCGGAACGACATTCTGTCCCAAAGCCTTTCTTTCGACATAAATATCCTTGTCGCTACCTCGGGAAAAATAGATGCGTTCAAAAGAACAACGCTGGTTTCCGGTTTCACCCAAGATATCCTCAATATGCATCTTTCCACTTTTGCTGACAACAAGAGCCGAACCCGGAGTAAGTTCCTGCACCTTATCGACACTTACATTCATTACGGTCTGAATAACAGGCCGTTCGGAAGCAAGCACTACGATTTCATCATCATGATAATAAAATGCCGGACGAATACCTTTGCTGTCGCGAATGGCAAACATATCGCCGGAACCGGTCATTCCACAAATCACAAATCCACCGTCCCAAAGACCGGCTTCACGACGAAGAATGTTTCCCGGCTGGATATTGTCTTCAATTTTAAGGGCGAGTTCGCAACCATCCGAACAAGTGTCCTTAAATTTTTCATACAGTTGCTTGTGTTCACAATCCAAAGCATGGCCAAGCTGTTCCAGGATCATGAACGTATCAGAATAGATTCGCGGATGTTGTCCTTGAGAAACGACATAATCATAAATTTCATCAACATTTGTCATGTTGAAATTTCCACACAGCATCAAATTACGCGAACGCCAGTTATTACGCCGTAAAAATGGATGGACGTACGACATGCCCGAACGTCCGGTAGTACTGTAACGGAGATGTCCCATATACAGTTCTCCCAAATACGGTACATTTTCCAATTCCTCTCCACTCTGGACAGCCGTATCAATTTCATGATTGACCCGGTCGAAAATTTCCTGAATCGCGCCTGCACCCAGAGCTCTATCACGGTTGATATATTCATTACCCGGCCGTATATTCAGCTTTACACAACCTATTCCGGCAGCTTCCTGCCCTCTATTGTGCTGCTTTTCCATCATCAGGTAAAGTTTGTTGAGACCATAGGTATAGGCCCCATACTTATCCCGATAATAGCTCAACGGCTTGAGCAACCGAATCATAGCAACACCACATTCATGTTTCAATTGTTCCATAATATCCTTTAGACAAAAAGACGGAAAGTCTACAACCACACCTGGTCTGTAACCTTTCCGTCTTATATTAGATTCGATAATTCATTTTTCCACTTAACGTATAAACAGCAATTCACGATATTTAGGCAGCGGCCACATCTCGTTGTCGACCATCAGTTCCAACTTGTCGATATGGTAGCGAATCACTTCCATGCAGGGCCGTACCGTATCATGATATTGAATGGCCTTTTCCCGCTCGCTCTCTATACGGTTCGCCACCTTACGGGCATTGACCATTTTTTCGGTTTCTTCTTTAATTACATACATGTGTTTCGTAATCTTGCGAATCGTGTCCATTTCCTGACGGGCAATCATATCGCCTTCTTCTTTGAAAATCTTCTGAATTTTCATCACATTGTCGAGAAGCAACGACTGATAGCGTGTCGCTACAGGAATAATATGGTTGATGGCAAGATCGCCAAGTACACGGGCTTCTATCTGAACTTTTTTCGTATACATTTCCCACTTCACTTCGTTGCGGGCTTTCAGTTCGATTTCTGAGAAAACTCCCGTATTCTTGAACATTTGAACACTTTCAGGCACCAAATAAGAATCAAAAATTTTTGGAACTGAAGATTCGCAGTCCAAACCGCGGCGGGCCGCTTCCTCACGCCATTCGTCGCTGTAACCGTTTCCGTCGAAATGAATGGCTTGCGTCTCAACAAAGATTTTTTTCACCTCGTCGAGGATTGCCTTTTCTTTGGGAACACCAGCAGCAATACGTGCATCCACGATTTCCTTGAATTTCTTCAACTGGTCAGCCACAGCCGCATTCAGGGCAATCATTGCCGACGCGCAGTTGGCAGACGAACCGATCGCACGGAATTCAAATCGGTTTCCCGTAAAGGCAAAAGGCGAAGTTCGGTTTCGGTCAGTATTGTCGACCAACAATTCCGGGATCTGTGCCACATTTTTCAGTTTCAATCCTTCCTTGCTCGCAAAATTGATGTTATCGTCGACATCCGAATCAATCAAATTATTGATAACATCCGTCAGCTGCTGACCAAGGAACATGGAAATAATTGCAGGAGGTGCCTCGTTCGCACCCAAACGATGCTCGTTGGTTGCCGAAACAATGGAAGCCTTCAGCAATCCGTTATGACGGTGTACAGCAGCCATCACATTTGCAAGGAACGTGATAAACTGTAAATTTTCCTTCGGAGTCTTACCCGGACTGAACAACTGTTCACCCGTATCCGTTCCCAAACTCCAGTTATTATGCTTGCCGGAACCGTTTATGCCGGCAAATGGTTTCTCGTGTAAAAGGACTTGGAAATTATGACGTTTTGCCACTTCACTGATTAGCGACATCAAAAGCAGGTTGTGGTCGTTCGCCAAATTGGTTTCCTCATAGATAGGAGCAAGTTCAAACTGATTGGGCGCTACCTCGTTATGACGGGTTTTGGCCGGAATTCCCAATTTGTGGCATTCAATTTCCAAATCAAGCATAAACGCTTCAACGCGCGACGGAATGGAACCGAAATAGTGGTCCTCCAACTGCTGGTTCTTTGCACTTTCATGCCCCATCAGCGTTCTGCCTGTCATCACCAAATCCGGGCGGGCAGCAAAGAGAGCCTTGTCAACGAGGAAATACTCCTGTTCCCATCCCAAATATGAAATCACATGTTTAACATTTTCATCAAAGTAGCGTGCAACACCTGCACCTGCTTCATCCACCGCATTCAAGGCCCGAAGCAACGGTGTCTTGTAGTCCAACGATTCTCCCGTATACGAAATAAAGATGGTAGGAATACAAAGTGTCTGTCCGACAATAAACGCAGGCGACGAAATATCCCAGGCCGAGTAGCCTCGGGCTTCGAAAGTATTACGGATACCGCCGTTGGGGAAACTTGAAGCATCCGGCTCCTGCTGAACAAGCAGTTTCCCGGAGAAAGCTTCCATCACTCCGCCCTTTCCGTCATGCTCGATGAAACAATCGTGTTTCTCAGCTGTTCCGTCGGTCAACGGATGAAACCAGTGAGAATAATGGCGGGCGCCGTTATCCATCGCCCATTTCTTCATTCCGGCTGCGACACCATCCGCCAACTCGCGGCTCAGCGGTTCTTTGTTGTCAATGGCATATACCAAAGCCTCATACGTCTTACGCTCCAGGTACTGATACATTTTTTGACGGTTGAACACGTATTTGCCATAGTAATCCGACGGACGTTCTTTCGGAATATCGACAGGCACAGCCTGACGGCCATAAGCCTCCTCTACTACTTTAAATCTTAATGTTGACATATAGATGATTCAAAAATGATATTGCAAAGTTACTACAATAATTTCATATCTCAACTTAACGTCCCTCGGAAAATATCAAATCAGTCCAAGATAAGGAAAGGAAAACGAAGAATCATATGTTTCAATTCTTCCACCTCACAAAAAGCTTTTGCATATCTACATTCCATTAACTCCTATATCAGTATAAATTATTATCTTTACAACCGTAATTTAAACCTTATAACTATGAAATATTTTTGCTATTCACTTATCTCTCTTGTTGTACTTCTTCTGACAGGAGTTTTATGGTCATGCGCTTCCAACAAAAAAGAAGCCAAAGTTAAAACTAACGATGACACAATCCTACATGCATGGTGCTGGTCGTTCAACACAATCAAAGAAAACATGAAAGACATTGCCGAAGCCGGGTATACCTACGTGCAGACGTCGCCGGCAAATACCTGTTTCGTTGGCGACAACGGCGGCAAACATATTTTCAGCACAGATGATTCAGGGAAATGGTACTTCCACTACCAGCCCATTGATTGGAAAATCGGAAACTATCAGCTTGGAACACGTGAAGAATTCAAGGCCATGTGCGACGAAGCAAAAAAGTATGGGGTCAAGGTTCTTGTTGATGTACTTCCCAACCACACTGCTTTCGACACCACTGCCGTTACCGATGACTTTATCAACGCCGTTGGAGGCCACGACAATCTCTATCATGCCAACGGACTGAATGAGGTGAAAGATTATAACGACCGCTATCAATGTACAACCGGTGCCATGGGAGGACTTCCCGATGTAAACACCGAAAATCCGGAATTCCAATACTATTTCATGAAATATGTCAACGATCTGATTGCCTGCGGTGCAAGCGGATTTCGTTATGACACGGCCAAGCACATCGGCCTGCCATCCGACCCTCTTGACGAAAAGACAAAAGCCAACGGACAGCAGAACGATTTTTGGGATGTTGCCATGGGCCGCAAGCCAATCAAGGATATCACACTCGCCAACAAGGACAGTCTGTTTATCTATGGTGAAGTATTGCAGGACAAGAATGTAAAGGAACTGGAATACGCCGAATATTTCGGCATGTGCGCCAGCAATTACGGACATGCTATCCGCACCATCATCGGCAACCGTAAGGCTACCGAAAAAGAAGTTGCCGACTGGCAGCATCCTGTTCCGGCAGAAAAACTGACCACATGGGTAGAATCGCACGACACCTATTGCAATGCCAACGAATCGGCAGGACTGACCGACACTCAAATCCGCCTGGGCTGGGTTATCATCACGGCACGCCAAAACGGTACACCTCTCTTCTACTCACGCCCGGCAGGAAGCACTCGCGAGAATTTCTGGGGCAACAACATCATTGGAGAAAAAGGGAATGACGAATTCAAGAATCCGGAAGTAGTGGCAGTCAACAAATTCCGCAAAGCGATGAGCGGAAAAGCCGAAAAGATTGTTATTTCAGCCGACAGCACTGTCGTTGCCATTAATCGCGGCTCAAGCGGCATGGCAATAGTCAACCTTTCCGAACAGCCGGCAGAAATTTCTCTCGCTACGACACTGAAAAACGGAGAATATACCGACAAAGTCCACAACAACACATTCACCGTAAAAAACGGGAAAGTCACTGCTAAACTGGACCCGGAAACTTCCTATGTGATTTATTAATCTCTTCTCGAAAAAACATGGAACTGCATCACTTCATTGGTGCAGTTCTTTTTTAACCCGATTCCATAACTCCAAATTTACTGATATGAAAAAGTACATATTTCTCTTAATTGCCTGTCTGGCCTCTTCATTTATGCTTTCAGCACAAGACACCATCAGCATCAACAATCCGAAATTAAAAGTCTTTCTTCCGAAAAAAGGGACAAGCACCGGACGTGCCGTATTGATTCTTCCCGGAGGTGGATATACAGGCCTTGCCATCAATCACGAGGGCTACGATTGGGCAGAATATTTCAATTCCAAAGGGATAGCAACCATTGTGCTTGCCTATACTCTCCCTCAAGGAAATCCATCGCGCCCCTTCAACGATGTAGAAAAAGCAATGCAACTTATTCGCCAGCATGCTTCCGAATGGAACATCAACAAAAATGGGATCGGCATAATGGGTTCATCGGCCGGCGGACATCTGGCTGCCACCTATGCCACACACTGCAAACCGGAACTGGCTCCGGCTTTTCAAATTCTTTTTTATCCGGTGATAACGATGGACAAACGCTATACCCATATCGGCTCTCACGACAGTCTTCTGGGAAAAAACGCAAGTAAAGAACTTGAAGAATACTATTCCAATGAAAAGCAGGTAACCGCAAAAACACCCCGTGCCATCATTCTGTTTGCCGACCGCGACGATGCCGTCCCGACTGAAAACGGCGTCAACTACTACCTTGCACTAACCCGTCACGGCGTACCGGCCACTCTTCATATCTATCCTTCGGGCGGACACGGGTTCGGGTACAACAAATCATTCCCCTATCATAAGGACATGCTGCAAAATTTAGCATCCTGGTTGAAAAGTTTTTAAACGACAAACGGGCCTTTGAAAAGCCCGTTTGTCACTATCACCAATATCACTGAAATTATTTCTGTTTCATTTTATTTTGCAATGAATCGACCTGAGCTGCAGTAAGTTCGTTGGAAAACACACGAAATACCAAAGACGAAAACGCCTCATTGGTTTCCAGATTTGACTCAACAGCATCATAAACAGCCTTGTTCAATTCAATAGGAATATTTCTGTATCTGTCAATCAATTCTTTTTCCTTTGCCTTTGTCAGCAAACTGTCGTCGGCCAATTTCCGATATTGTTCCTGCAACTCTTTTCTCAAATTGATGCCCCGACGCTGCTGCATCAATAACTTCGTATACCGAACATTGTTGTCCGTACCTGTTACGGTATATCCGTTCTGCCCGATTTCCATTTTCAACCCGGCAGGCGACAACAGAAACGGAAAAACGACAGAATCATTATCCAACCGGACAAAACCTTCCAACTCTTTCATGCAAATCCCCGATAAGCGAAACTGACCGTTTTCCACCTTGGCACTGTCGACAAAACGAAGTTTGCCATACTCCGGCATATATTCATACAATGCCACAGATTTGGCTGTCCGACCATTAACAAGGCTGCCGTCAAGAGAAAACTCTTCCGACTGTCGGGGTGAACACGATGCCACCACCATACCTATCAAAACAGCCCCAATCCAATATCTATTCTTTGCCATGTCTGTTCTTCAAATAGGTAAATTTGTACTGATATATATTTCTGCCCCAAATCAATTTCCTGCCGGAACGGATGGAATCATTATTCATTCCAATCTCCTTTTTTGTTACAATGTAAGTGTCGTCTACCGTACTGATATCAATCGCCTCCGCATTGTTGATTCTATACGTATGTCCGTCGGCCGTACATGGAATAAGTTGAACCACTTCATTCGGATTCAGCTTATAGAATGTAACAGGATGATTCAACTCTTCTTTGAGCTGTGCCCATCTGTAATTTTCACGAATTGGATACAGCACGACAATTATCGGAAAGTACAGGCACAACAGAATTTCAAAATATCCGTTCCACGATTTTGGCACCGCAGATATGACATGAGGCACAATCAATGCAAACATCGGCATTAACGGATAGTAGTATCTCGGCATTTTAAGAATGGAGGCATATAGAATAAACAGCATGCTGACAACGACTACCACCGGTATCCAGGCAAAATTCGGCGACTTGAAAAGACTTTTAACATTCTTGGAAAAAAGTACAACCAGCAGGAGTCCTGCCATTACCCAAAGTCCGTATCGGGTAAAAAACATGGCACCGATATCCCGGATAAATACGTAACGGAAAATGTTGCGCATACTGCTGAATGCACGTTCACGATGCACGGATTCATGCAACAGAAAATTAAAGAATCCCGGATACATTATCCATGCGACCACAAGTCCTCCTATAGCAGACAGCAGCAAAAACCAAACGCCTTTCCGTTCGCCATAATGCCACACACTGTACATAATACCGATTCCAAACAACAACACATACACAGCATTGAAATATCCCAACGAAATCACATAGGCAATCACCAGGGCAAATCCGATACCGAACTTTTGCCAGTCAACCGCCTGCTTCTCCCTCAATTTCATCACAAGGGAAACGCCCAGCAACGTCAATGCAATGATGCCCGTTTCTGCCATTTGGTATTCACGGATCAGCAACGTATTGCGAATCGACATGAAATTACCGAAAGCGACAGCCAGGCCCACAAACACCAACAGGCTTCGCTTCCCGAAAATACGCCGCAGTAACTTATACATCAAGAAAAACGACAAAGAGAAAAAAATCAGGTTAAGAATACCTCCCCGCCAGGAAAATTCCTGCACGTCGAATTCGTCAAATCCGATCAGCGCCAGTCTCAACACCATATAATACAGACTGGCATGAGGAGCATCACCGTTGTTTACCCACAGATGTTCGATGTCCTTAACAGCACCCGAGAATCCGCCATTGTCGTCGAGCGTAATCATCGTTTTCAGTTCCTTGCCAGAATAGCTTCCGTCAGGAATATCGTTATGATAATATTCATTACAGGTGCACAGCATCAGGGAAAAGACTTCGTCGCTATGCAATTGGTTCTTGATTCGGATATCGTTCATCCGGACAAGTAACAGAACCGCAAACATCAGCACCACAAAAAACAAATCGCGACGCAACTGATTGGCATTATAGAATGCCACAATCTTTTCCCACCACCGGTCATAAATTGTTGTTTTCTTTTCTTTCATCTTCATTATTTTTCAAGGACAGAACGACACAAATATACACTTTCCACCTTAAATAGACACGTTCTGCCACTATAAATTATCAAACACTGACGAAATTCGGCCGTCTATCGGGCAAGCGACAGATTGACCGATATTCCATAATTACTATTTGCAGTCGGATAAGCGCTGGTAGAAATCAGCGGCTTATTGATTTGATGGTCAAAATAAGCTGCCAATGTAATACGCTTGCTCAACACATAACTTGCCGTCACATTTATGGCAATTGACTGTGTTCCGCTCGTTGCCTGCGTTGTATGTTCCTGAATCTTTCGAATCAAAGACTGATTGTGCTGGAACGAAAAGTCGGCATTGAGCATAAGGTCATTGCTGACACCTGTTTGAGTGCCCTTCATTTTCAAGACCGTGTTGAAATTGGCAATCTTGTATCCGGCCCCCACCGTAATGGCCTTTTGTGAAGCCTCAACCAACTGTCCGGCACTGGTGTTCAATGTCAGAGTCCGGCTGTCGCGATACTCGGCATTGATTGTCATATTATTATAAAGTGTTGCCGCCACGCCTAACAACGGAGCAAAACGCTCGGTAACGGATACCGACGAAATGTTGTAAGGTGACGATGGTATCGGTGTCTGTGACAGTTCATCCAAAGTAAAGCCATAGTCGCCGTCAACTCCTTCCCAATTCAAATAAGAAGAGAACGAACCGACATTGTAGGTACACTGGTATGCATGCGACAACGTAAAGCTCTTGAAAATCTTCTTCATATTTCCCAACTTCACCAGACCGTCGTATGTAATGTTCCAGTTTGGCAATATGGAAGACAGTGAAGGAAATGCCGACAAGCCGATTTTCGACGGGTCTTTTCCTGTATAGGCAGCAATAAACGCCGGAATCAGCACATCACTGCTCGTCTGCTTCACTCCCCCATTTTCCGAATTATACGGCTGTCCTGCATACGAAGTGCCGGCAAGGAATCCGCTAGTCGGATACGACATCCCGTGATACTGGTTTTCCAACCGTTGTGCCACTTTCGGAATATAGTCAATGAATTTGTCGAACGTAGCGTTGGCATATCCGTCGGACGCCGACGAACCGCGCAAGGCCGTTGCAATGGCACAACTCGTCATCGTAAAGCTACCGGTACGTGTCGTCGGGATATTGTCATACATAAACTGCATCTGATTGGTGCGATTGTCCGTACGATTGGCAGTCAAACGGATTTTCAATCCTCTGACAGGTTCCAGCTGCAATTCAAAATTAAATTCCTCCGTACGCGAGAAAATTGCCGGAGAAGTCTGGTTCATGTCATTCAGCAACCACCCTCTCGCCATGGCTTTTTGCAAATAAGATTCATCGGTAAATCCGAAGGCAAAATCCAATCCCGGCGACATAATGCCGTTATTTTTTGACTGTCCCAGCAAGTCACCGACTTCCGGCATGAACTGCGGAATATTGGATGTGGAAGTACGACGCCAACGTATGCTGGCATTTCTTACCGACATGGCCAGGCGTGCCGAATAGTCGCCTATTTCTTTCCAAATATTCTTGTCCTCCGACAAATCTTCTACCACTACAAGCTTGATACTTTCTTTTCCGGTAGTCAGAATTTGCAAATTGTTTTCATCGACAATTTTTGTCTTCAACGGGAACGGTTCGCCTTTTAATGTCGTTGCCGTAATCTTCACCTTCTTGTTCCGCAAATTATGCTTCACATCCAGTATGGTATCCTTCAGCTGATAAGTCCGCTGGAACTTTTTCGGTTTCTTCACTTTCGACGTAGTCCGGGCGTTGGAAGAGAATTTACGGTTCACTTCCTTCAGATACTTGTTCTTATTGTAAAGCGTTTCAAAATTGATGCGGCCGTCAACATTCCAGACACCATTGTTCGCAATGGAATTGCCCACAACCTGATCTTCCAATTGCGCTCCCCGATCCCATTTATAAGTAGCGTTATAGCTTGCATTCGCATTCAGGAAGTCCAACGCCGGGATACGATTGAACGGGGCTTTGTAGGAAGCGGTAAAAGTCTGGTCATAGTTCCAAGGCGTACCGAAACCTTTGATACTCTGCCAAACCGTGTCTTTCCACGCCTTATATTCATCGGGGAACAACTGACGGTTGACAGCCCCCACTGCCTCTTCAATTCTCGCCATTGTATTGGAATTAAATGAAAGTGACAGACTCTTCGTTATATTCCAAGTCAGAGCAAACTGACGGTCCCAATAGAAATTCTTGCTGACGGAAACAGGAATATCCACATCAACATCCGCCTCATTTCGCGACTGCAATTCATAGTAGTAACGCGACATATTCGTCAAGAAGCTTAACGACGTCGGCACGTAAGTAAGTTCCCAATCCTTAAAGAATTTCAGATTCTTCGATTTGCTCTTGATACCCTTAAACGGTGTGAACGGCTTCACATAAGGAGTATAGCTATACTGGAAGCTGCCACGATAGTCATTGATATGCTCATATTCCACTGTCGGGGAAATGTTCTCCTGCTTGTTGAAGGAGAAGTTTAATGTAAAGTTAGCAGGATCCCAAGGCATCGGGTTCTTGCTCTTAACATCAAAATTAAATCCCGACAAGCTGAAACTTTTCACTGTCAACTGTTCAATGGCATAGTTCTTGATGGAGTCACGCTCCTGTTCCGATGCCGCATCCGCCAATGCGTCTTTCAAAAGCACATCCTGGTCAAGCGGGTTATACTTAGGCGAATATTTTTCTTTTGTCAACGAATAATATACCGGTGCCTTCAATTTGGCCTTTTCCGGAAGAAAACGTCCAACATCAACCTGTGTAGCCACGTTGTACTGCATATAGTCGTCCATCCGCCGGTCAGACAAACTCTGGTCAACATTACCAAAACCAACAGTTTCAATATGACCGCCCAAATTGACCGTCGCAATATCGCTCACTCCGAGATTCACATTTCCCTTGGCTGCCCATCCGCCGTCTTCATTGAAATCGGTAACCTTGAGTTCATTGACCCAAACTTCAACGCTCTTTTCACGGCTGGAATTATTGCGCACACCAATCATTACGACACGGATGTCGCTTAACGACGGATTACCAATAACACTGACTTTGTGACTTTCATGTTCAGGGTCATAGCCGGTATACAGGTCAGTCAGCTTAACCGTACTGCCCTCCTTGTTCTTTTCCCGATTTCGCTCCTTCTTCAAGTTCGTAAACACATCGAGAGCAATGTCCATAAAATTGTCCTGCGGCCATACGAGGTATTGGTCAGCCGAACTATAGGTATTGTATTTACCCGGTTCCGTCAATTTCAACGGCACTTCATATTCGTAATAATTGTTCTTGATGTCGGAACCCAGTCGCAGGAAAACAGAAATGTCTCCGTCCTTCAACTCACCCGACACATCATCTATCAACCGTTCAGCATGGTTGAACATCTGGAGTCGTTTGTACAAGCGCAAATCCAACGACGTATTTTTATATACGGCACGGGCGTCGCCGGCTTTCAACCCGGTAACTTTCAACGACAAAGCCTGCTCGTTAAGCTGCGTGATTTGCGACTGCCCCGGATCTACAATACGGTTGACACCAGGAGGCAAAACGTAGTTCACAGGCTCACGGCCTGAATTTTCTTCAATGTTCACCACCGACATGTCCAAATTGCCTTCTGCAGGAGTATCTGAGCGGGAATTCAAATTGTATTCATAGGTACGCCAGTCACCACGCACCAGTTCCAACGTAGCAAAACGAAGATGCGTCGGCTGCTTGAAACCGGTCATGAACATACGGATAAACCGGATTGTTGAGAAATCGGAAATAGAGCCGACCACCTTTTCATATTCCTTCAATGGAATTTTAAACTGATACCACACGGCATCCGTTGTTTTTCCATTTCTCAGCGTAACCGTCTGCACCTGCTTGTCGGTGATATAGTTCTGTCCCACCTGCAAATCTTCGCGGCGCAAAGAAATGTGGTACTGGTAATAGCGTTCGTATTCGTTCAGCGTGTTGTCCTGATTGATGTCCTCTACATCCGGCACACTTCTTGACGACTGATAAAGCCCGTCCTTCGTATCATCATCACCCAACGAGTTGCCCTCTACTCCGTTATAATGCTTGTAGCGTTCCAGAATTGACGCCTGCTGTTCATCATAGTCATATCCCCTGTAATAATGATAGTCATCACCCGACGGGTCATTGAACGGTGAGAACTGGTCATCCTCCAACGCCGCAACAGTTGTCGGCGAAAGTTTCTGACGCAGAGATTCCAGATAATTTTTATAGGTATCAAACACAAACTCGTCATCGTTCTGCAAGCCGTCGAGACCAACATCCTGATATTTGCGGGCACCGGCTGTATTATCGAAGGCATAGGACAACGATGTTTCCGTAGCCACGCGTCCCCAAACGGTTTCACGCATTTTCTCAGGGTTTCCGTCAATTGGGTTTCCGTTTTCGTAAGCCTTGTAACCATCCTTCAGCACATCCTCGCTGACTTCACCCAAATTGAAGTACAAGTCACCGCCTTCATTCGTGTCACCTTCCACCAGGAACGGATCCATCAGCCAAAACTGGATATACTCAATGTTCGACGATTCAAAATTCGTATTGTCAAGCTTTCGGGTAATGCCGCCCCACCGTTTTTCCGGATTCAGTAAATTGAAGTTGTCGTCGATGTTTGTAGCATCAAGGTTGTACGGACCCCTCTCGTTCGGATAGAACGAAAGGTTCAAAGTTTGGATCGCCGCAGCTTCACCGTAGTTCAATTCACGGTTTGGCCATATTTCACGCGTGGTCACCTCCCGTACATAAGGGCTCGACAACTGATCCAAATCATTCTTTATATAAGCCGGACAGAGTGATGAATTTTTCTGTGTAAACATTCTGTCCACATAATACCAAGCCAACAAAGCCCTGTTTTTTCCATACTCCACATTATTTGACAAGGCCGCTTCGGGGAACATGGCGGAGGCTGACGGGTCATAAGGTGTAGAAGACAGGAACCAGGAATAAGGAGAACGGATATCAATCGTATTCTGAGAAGATTCAAAATCGTCGAGATAGGAACTGCCTTTATTGGTTCCCGTCTCGCTCTTGTGAGGTATAAGTTGTGCGAATTCTCCCTGTGCGCTGAAAGTTGACGGAGCCGTAGCGTTTACTGTCGGAATCTTGTTTACCAAGTTCGTCAACCACATAAATTGCTTGTTGTAGGAAAAATTCATACCCCAAATCGTATTGTTGATTAGCTCATCGCCGATGTTCACCTTCTCTGTCAGCGGCTTTTCTGAAAAGTGCATGATTGTGGCTCCGACATTAAAATCCTTGTCGAAGGCATAATTCAAATCCAAACCGAGCAATGTTTTTCGTTGCGTGCTGAACATGGACTGATTTTCCAACGATACGCTGACATTTGTTCCCGAATCAATGATACTTTGATTCAGGATCGTGACGATACCCATGTTGTAATCCACCGTATAGTCGCTGTTTTCAGTCAGTGTCACACCACCCGCAGTAACCACAACCGAGCCTCGCGGAATATTCATGGCATTCAAACGTATGGACGAACCTGAGGAAGCCTGATACTCTCCTTCCAATATGAACTTGTTCTTGTCCTGAAACTGCATGGCCACCGTCTGTGTCGAGTCATACAATTCCTGATAGACATATTTCTTCGCCTCGTTCTTGTCCGTTATCTGACTTTCAAGATACGATCCGAACGGCTCCACAACCGGGAAAATTACCTTACCCTGCGAAGCGATAATAGTATAACCTTCGATAAAATCATAGAAACCATCGGGATTGCTTTCATTGTTCGAATCCAGACGGTCGAGATTCATCACCCGCAGCAACGGCTTGTTGCGGATCGGGTCAACCGGCAAATACTGAACGGACGTTCCTGTCGAGTCGCTCATGTATTTGATGTTCAACTTGAAATTTTCTTTCTGTACTTGATATGCCCCCAACGAATATACGTTCTTCATCATCAAGTCCCAGTTGGCAAATTGCGGGGAAACCGTCGAACCTTTCAACAGTTTCAAATAAAGCGACTGATTGGAATCGGCAATATCTCCCGAGAATTCACCTACCTGATAAACCACGCCTTGATATGTATATTCATAGGCGACGGCCAGAATTTCGTCGGCATTCAATGCAGAATTCAATGAAATGTAGCCTAACGACGCATTCAAGCTATATTCGGACGACGAAAGCAAACGGGCACTCTCTATCTTTTCATAGTCACGACCGCCTTCAATGCCGTAGGCACTGAGCGGCTCTAACGCTTGAGTCACCTGACTGATATAACGTGCATCAGGATAGCTTGTTTTGATTTCATTCAAAAGATTGTTGGATGCGTTCCGCGGGTTGTCGGCAGTCGGGTCGGCTACCCAGTGCGAATTGGAAAGAACTTTATTTTCCGCCAAATCCATGAAACCGACAACATTTCGCGCTTCATCGTAAGTTCCACGACGGTTGGTAATCCACACCTCAATTCGCGTGATGTTTATACCGGAGGATACATACGGCAATTTCGAGGCGAACTTGTCATAGTTGTCCCGAAAAAAGTGAGCCAGGAAAAAATGGCGGTTCTTGTCGTAATCGTCCGCACTGATGGAAAAAGAAGTAGTTTGCGCCCCACCCTTGGTGTTTACCGTCTGCGACTCTGAATTCTGTTGTGAAGCCAAAGCCGTCAACGTCAATTTTCCGAACTGGAGTTTTGTCTTGATACCGAACAAGGCCGTACTACCTTTAATCAACGACGATCCGGTTGTCATCGACACATTACCGGCCTCAATGCTTTTAATGATTTCATCTTCCTTTCCGTCATACTTAAGTTTCAGGTTTTTAGAGTCGAAATCGAAAGTCGCATCCGTGTTATAGGTCATGTTGAACTTCAACTTGTCGCCGACTGAGGCATCGATTGTAGCCTGAATCTTCTGGTCAAAATCAAAATATGTTTTCCGCCGTGAACTGGCCGGTAATGCAGGGTTGTCCGTCTTATTCGACTTCACGCCCATCTGCACAAGCACAGACCCTTGTGTCTTCAACTGTACGCCACCCGGACCAAAAACCTTTTCTAACGGCCCGAGAGCAAATTTCATGTCAAAAATATCAAATTTATCCTTGTCTTTCTGCTCATACAGTTCTGCGTTCTTCTTCCGGTAGTAGTCCATCATGGAATTGCGCAATTCCAAATCATTGTATTCGTCAGCAGAAAGAATAAAGGGAGTACTGATTTCACGGTCGCCAATCTTTGTATGAATAATATAGCAGCCGGTTTCACTATCGTATTCCGCCTGTGTCGTAATATTGGAAGGGTCTTTCAAATCGACAGGCGTTTTTTTATTGTCCAAAAGTTCGTCATAACCGGGCGTAATGGTGGGCTTCACATCGTAATGCATACGTGAAGAGTCCCCGTTTTCAGCACTTTTTCCGACAAACAGTGTAGGAGGCGGAGGTGTCTCTGATTTCTTATATTGCGAATAGCCGATAAATTCATAGGCGGCAAGACCTACAAAAAAAATCACTACTACCCACAAGTATTTTAATCGCTCAAAGTTTTTCATTAAGCTAATATAATCCGTTAATACCGACTTCGAGCGTCCTATCGCTGAACGGCTATAGAACTTTCAAAGCCTTCTTGATAGCGTCTTCCACCTTCATTGTCGGATTTTCCTTCAGCAGATTGCCCACCACTTTTTGGGCGGCTGCCTGTGGAAATCCCAACATAACAAGGGCTGCAACTGCTTCCTCGTAGGTTTCCGACTTGCTTTCCAATTGTAATATTAACGGATTGTCACCCGCTTTTATTTTATCTTTCAAGTCAACAATTATTCGCTGGGCCGTTTTTGCCCCGATTCCCTTCACCGCTTTCAGCTGATTGACATTCCCGGTAGAAATCACAGCCTGCAAATCTTCCGTCGACAACGACGACAAAATCATGCGTGCCGTATTCGGACCAACACCCGAAACAGAAACCAGCAACGTGAACATCTCGCGCTCACTTTTGTCCTTGAAACCATAGAGCACATAGGCATCCTCGCGAATGGATTCATACAGATAAACCTTTGCTGACTTCCGATTCTGTAAAGCAGTATAAGTATTTAGAGATATGTTGACAAAATAGCCGACACCGTTGCAGTCAACAACCACATAGGCAGGAGTTATCTCGTCAATGTCACCTTTAACGTATTCCAACATCGTTTTTTCAATTTATAACAGGTACAAAAATATAAAAAGGTGAGCGGAGAATAAAATAATGAAACTCATTTCAATTATTTTTTATTCCGGACCGCGTCAATTCTCGTCAACTCCAAATCAGACATTCGACTTTTGAGGGATTTCACGTCGATGTCCGACAAATTGATTGTTGTTTTGGAGGAAAAAGAAAAACCGTCAGCCGGAACAAGTCCGACCGACGGTTTCATATCTACTAATTAATTTACTTCAAAATTACTTAGCGAGGTTTTCAGGGTTTTGTCCCCACTGCTGGAGAGCAAGACGGCGATAGTTGTTGTAACGCCATTGAGCATTTTCCATTGCAGCCTGGAACAATTCTTCAGCTTCGTTCGGGAATTGTTTCATTACAGAAGCGTAGCGAACTTCACCCTTCAGGAACTTCTTGAAGTTATCCCAATTCGGCTCTTTGCTGTCAAGAGTGAACGGATTCTTACCTTCTTTTTCAAGTTCAGGGTTATAACGCCACAAGTGCCAGTAACCGCATTCAACGGCTGCAGCTTCTT
>URMA01000063.1 GCA_900548875.1 uncultured Porphyromonadaceae bacterium
CAAACTTTATTTTATTTGCACTGTTACAAAAATAACTTTGCAAATCTAAGGTTTGCAGTATGAGCGATTTTTACAAAACATTGAAAGAACCTTGCGAAGGCTTGTATAAGGAAAAAATGAGCAAATTCCTTTCATTTGCCCATCCGGTAAATACGGCTGAAGAAGCAAAGGAAATCATCAAACGCTATCAGAAAGAATATTTCGATGCCCGTCATGTATGTTGGGCTTACATGATCGGAACCGACCGAACAGAATACCAGTCGAACGACAACGGAGAACCGTCGGGAACGGCCGGAAAGCCTATCTTGGGACAAATAAATTCCTTTGAGCTGACCAATGTGGTCATTGTCGTGGTCCGCTATTTCGGCGGAATAAAATTAGGAACATCGGGATTGATTGTGGCTTATCGTGAAGCTGCGGCCGAGGCCATCCGTAACGGAGAAATCATCGAATGCCACGAGCAGGCATTTGTGGAATTCCTGTTCCCCTATCTTGCCATGAACGACGTGATGAAGCTTATCAAAAACAGCGACGTGCAAATTATGGAACAGATTTTCGACAATTCCTGCCAGATGAAACTTGCCATCCGTGCCGACTATGCAAATGAACTGCGAACCCGCCTTGCCGATATCGACGGCGTCAGCGTGCTGCCTTAAAGATATTTCTGTATTTCAAGTAACGACGTAACGGTCAGATCCGCTACGTTAGGTTCAGGCTGCAGTCCGGTACGATTGAAAAACACCGTCTTCCATCCGGCGTTAAAGGCCCCCAGAATGTCGGCATCATAATTGTCGCCAATCATGACTGTAGAATCGGCCTGTCCGCCGACCACTTCGAGAGCGTAGTCAAACAAACGTCGGTCAGGTTTCGTAACTCCGATATCGTCCGACAACACAAGTTTGGAAATATAGCCGTCCAATCCGCCTGATACCAATTTCCGATATTGCAGGTTCTTGAAACCGTTGCTCAGCACATACACTTTTCCACGACGGTTCAAATGCTCCAACAACTCTTTGGCGCCATCGACAATCTTGTCACACTGCACGATTGTTTCCAGATAGTCGTTGTTGAACTTAGCCGGAAATGTTTCGTCGGGAAACGAGATGGAGCATTCCTCAAATGCCACGCGGAAACGCTCGGAAATCAAAAAGTCCTTGGTGATTTTTCCATGGTGATACAACGTCCACAATTCCGTATTGTGACGCAAATAACATTCTATAAACACATCGTAAGGACATTGTTTTTCCAAACCATATTTGGCATATACCTGCTTCATTGCCACCTTCGAGTTGGCGGTAAAGTCCCAAATTGTATCGTCGAGGTCGACAAAGACTGTCTTTATATTTTCAAACATATCGGCTTAATTGTTTGGCGAATTTAGCTTAAAAATCAAAAACCCGCCACCATTTATAGGAAATTTTATGGTCGAACACATCCAGATTTTCCTTCGATTTCAAATATTTCACCACCCTCACCGTCACCGGCAGCGCAATAATTTCATAAACCGTCTTCAATCCGGCTTGTGTAATAATCAGCATCAACAGAGTTGTATTGGGCAAAACACCATAAAAGGCTATCGGGAAAAACACCAGCGAGTCCACCGTTTCACCGAAAAGCGTGGAAGCCACGGCACGCAAGGAAAAATGCCGGCCTTGATTGCCCAATTTCATTTTACTCATTACATAGGCATTGACCATCGAGCCACAAATCATTGCCGTAAAACTGGCAGACAAGATGCGGGCAGAGCTACCGAACACGGTTTCGAATGCCGCCTGTCCGTTCCATGAAGCATCAGCAGGGAGCCACATGGCCAAATGAATCACAATCACGGCCATCAGATTCATAAAGAAACCGAGCCATATAGCCAATCGGGCCATACGGAATCCGTAAACTTCCACAATGCAGTCATTGATGATGTAGGACATCGGAAATACAATCAATCCCCCCGTAGCGGTAAGGATGCCCAAATCTACTATCTTCACCTCCAGCAAATTTGCCAGAATCAGAAACACGCTGAAGCACACAGTCAACAGCAAAAATGTCAGACTAAATCTTTTTTCCATCGTTTCTTGTTTTTTAAGTGGTTACCAAGCACACTGAAATTCGCTTCCGAAAAAGCCCGACAAAAGTAGTGAAATTATCCGACACTAACAAACGCGGCCGGAAAATGTCACCCATTCTCCGGCCGCGTTCACACATTCAAGCATTTCTATTTGAACAAAAGCGGTACGAATTCGCTTAAATAAATTCGCCAGTTTCTCCAAATATGTCCTTCGCCTGTTTCAAAATAAGTGTATGGACAATGCAATTTGTCGAGCAATTGGCGGAAATCCTTATTGGATGAATAGAGAAAATCGTCCCTTCCGATACCAATCCAATAGAGTGCAGGAGGATTTTTGAACTGCTTTTGCAGTTTGGCTTCCATATCCTGATAGACTTCCGGCACATTCTGCGTCTTTGCATGGTCGGTTGGCAGAATAGCCGCTGAAAAGAGACCGACATAATCGAATTTGTCAGGATATTCCTTTGAAATATGCAACGAGTGGAATCCGCCCATCGACAAGCCGGCAATGGCACGCGCCGATTTCTGTTTTTTTACACGATACGTGCTTTCCACAAATTTCATAATATCAGGGAATGTCTGCTCCATAGTTCCCTCCATGGTTTTCGGCAGATTGAACACGGGCTGGTCCATACGACCAGGTGTCTCTCCCGGAGCGGCTTCTTGCGAAACATTTCCGTTGGGCATCACCACAATCATCGGTTCAGCCTTGCCGGCAGCAATCAGATTGTCGAGAATCTGCGCCGTGCGTCCCAATGCAATCCAAGCCTCTTCATCTCCACCCATGCCATGAAGAAGATAAAGCACCGGATATTTTTTATTGCTTTTTTCATAACCGGCAGGAGTATACACCGTCATACGACGCTGCATGCCCAACGAAGGACTGTCGTACCATACGCGCGACACGGTACCGTGTGGAACATCCTTGACGGCATACAAATCACCACGGCCGCCCCCAACGATAAAAATATTCGTCAGTGTCGCCACATCGCGGCTGATAAATACATTCGACGGATCAAGCATTTTCTGACCGTCGACGATAAACGAATAACTGTACAGTTCCGACTGTAAAGGTTCGGGAGTCGTATATTCCCAAACTCCCCCCTTGCCTTCCTTCATTTCGCCAACGGTGGCAACGGTGTCGGCATACAGAAAATCGCCTGCCACTTCCACTTTGACCGCTTTCGGTGCATACAGACGGAATGTAGCCGTATTGTCGGCATGAATTTCCGGAGACTTCAAAGGTGCTCCCGACCACAAAGCCTGTTGGGCCTGAACAGCAACAACCGCCATACACAGGGCTGCTGCCATAAGATACTTTTTGCAATTCATATTATTCTGCGCTATAATAGTCTAACGGTGGATTGAAATAACGTGACATGGACTTCAGGTCTTCGCGATAACATGGTTTTGCAAAGTCTGTTCCTTCAAAGAATTTGTCGCACTTCGTCTGGAACACCATTTTGGCTTTGTCCACAGCCACTTTCTGATTGACAGTCCTGTTGGCATCGGCATCAAAAACCATCACGTGCATTTCTGCCTGATTCAAGGCTACGACCACCTTTCCGCCCGACGGAACCGACACATTCATAGCCGAGAAATTCTCAAAATCCAACAGAACTTTGACATCGTCGGAACCGGTCCACGTATATACATACTGCTTTCCGCCGTCATGTTTGGAGTAATTACAGTTCAGACTGCCGTCGCCTATACAAACGGACTGCTGCAAACGGTTCAATTCGGAAGGCAGTTTAGGATTTACCGTTATTTCTTTCTTCAACATATTCGGACGAATACCCAGGAAATATTGATCCCACACACGGATATGTTCGGCATTGCTCCATGCCTGCAGGAAAGTTCCCGAGCGGCGCACCCAAGTTTGTCCGGCACGAGGCCACGCATCTGCATTTTCCGACAGGCCGCCGACAGCACCTTCATCCAAAGCCTGGCGGTTCATATTCTTAAACAGACGGTAGGCAATGTCCTGCTGACCGTATTCAATGAGACGCTGCATGGCCTCACCGTTGTTCCACAACCAGATGGTGCCGTTATGGTAAGCATCATCCTTATGATAGCGGTACCACTGTTCATGGTACGGATGGAACTGGTCGTCCATCTGGTCGAGCGAAGAAACGCCCCAAGGATAAACCAGATGTTCCCATACCGTCCGGGCATCTTTCATCTTCAATGTTTCGTCGCTCAACAGTTCATGTGCATAAATCGTGTTGGGACGCAACTGCAAATCACCGCTGCCATCGGCATTCAGGTGGTCGTAGATTCGCCCTGTTTCCTTATCCACAAAGTCACGTTCAAAATTTCCTTTCAGTTTGTCGGCTACCGCACGCCAGTTTCGGGCATCGTCCTTTTCTCCCATATAGTCAGCCAACTCTGCCGCCATCACCAACTGGTCGTACCAAAGAGCCTGAATGTCGACCGCACGGTTTCCGCGAGGCGAACACGGGCGGGAACCCTGACGCTTGGCATCCATCCAAGTGTCGGCGTCATCATGCGTCAGATAGCCTTTTTCATCCGTATACAGTTGGAGAGAAGCATCCGTCGCAATCTTCACATTCTTGTAAATCTGCTTCACGAAATCCGTGTCACCCGTATATTTTAGATAATCATAAATTTGAATAACAAAACGAGGGGTTCCGTCGGTTGTATTATACAGTATGCCATCCAAATTCAAACGGTTCGGCACACGTCCATAAGTCTCGGAATTTGCATCCGTGTCCTGATATTTTGCAAACGATGCGATAATGTCGCGAGCCTCGTCGAACTGACCTGTACACAACACCAGTCCGGGCATGGAGATAAACATGTCACGTCCCCAGAAATCCGTAAACCAGGGCAAACCGGCATAAATGCCCCAACCTCCGTGCTGACGAGTAATCAGTTCGTCGCCGGTGAGTTCTATCCATTTCAAGCCATTGTCAAGTTGAGGGCTGTCGGAAGCAATGTGATTTCTTACAAGCAGAGTGTTCATGCGCGCTTCGCGTTGAGCCAACCATGTTTCCCCATTCTTGCGGAAATCATCCGTCAAAGCAAGCGCTTCCTTTTCACTTCCACCATAGGAAATCAAAAATCCACCCGCATTGGCCGACGTTTCCACCAACCCGTCGGTCAATGTCAGTTTGGCAGAAGCTTTCACAGGAGCTACACACACAACATCGCCGGAAGCCTCAACCGCCGAATAGAATACAGCATTTTTGTCCAACCGGGCATCTTTTATATTGTCACCGAGCAGCTCGATACTCACTTTGCTGCCCAACACATCCGTCATCGAAACATATAAAATCTTTTTTCCATCGACAAGATAAAACGACTCGACGGCATTCGGATAGCTCCGCACCAATTTATGCGGAAACACTTCCGACTGTGCATCACTCCGTTTCATAGCAATACCGTCGACGGACAAACGATAATCTGAAAATATACGTTTGGCACGGATATTCCATCCGGCATACCAATCAGACCAGGCATCCACACCTGTCATCCCGTAATAGAATCCGGCCTCCTTATCGCTGTATGAATAGTCACGAGTCTGCTGGCCGCAAACCGCCACTCCCAGATTTTCCACAGAATCAGACCCGGCAAAAACAGTCTCCGAAACTGACAACATCGCACCAAGAGCACCTATCGCTATCGCTGCGTTTTTCATTTTTCCTTTCACTTTTATCATAGGTATTGTTCATTATGTTTAACTGAACAAAAATACAAACATCCGCTCATTAAAACAAAAAAATGTGCCATTCCTCACGAAACGGCACATTGTGGTGACGAATCACCCTATCTAATTATAAGAAAGCATCTTATTTCATATTTTAGAGGAAAAAGATTGTTCAACTATCTTCCACAGAAGATACCGAAACAATCTTTTTCACCTAAAAACTACTCTGTAATAACGCTTAACTACTTCAATGTAAATTTCTTTGTCTGAACGTCACGGCTGTTTGGTCCAACCATCACTTCAAATTCACCCGGTTCGCAAACGAAATCAAGGTTTGAATTATAGAATTTCAAGAGTTCTGCATTGATAGTGAAAGTAACAGTCTTGCTTTCGCCCTTCTTCAAACTGATACGTTCGAAACCTTTCAATTCTTTCACCGGACGGGAGATGCTGCCTACCAAGTCGCGGATATAAAGTTGAACAACCTCGTCAGCATCATAGTTACCCGTATTCTTCACTGTCACAGAAGCTGTCAATGTTCCGTCTTCCGTCATTGAATCAGCACTCAAAGTGAAGTTGGAGTATTCGAATGTTGTATACGACAAACCGAAGCCGAACGGATACAACGGAGTGTTGGGAGAATCCAAATAACCTGTCTGGAATTTAGTAAACCAACCGCCAGTCAAAGGACGACCTGTATTGAATTCGTTATAGAAGATAGGCACCTGACCTACGTTGCGCGGGAAAGAAGTTGTCAACTTTCCGCTCGGAGCATAGTCGCCAAACAAAACATCGGCAATTGCATCGGCTGTTTCACTACCGCCGAACCATACGTTCAAGATGGCCGGAACATTTTCGTTTTCCCAAGTCAGCACCGTAGGACGGCCAGAGAAGTGAACCAAAACGACAGGCTTACCTGTTGCCAGAAGGGCTTTGAGCAAATCATGCTGAGCATCCGGCATTTCAAGATTTGTACGGCTGCTTGACTCACCGCTCATTTCTGATGACTCACCGAGAGCGGCTACAATGACATCCGACTTTTTGGCTATTTCCAATGCTTCCTGCAACATTTCTTCGTCCGAACGGCTGTCGCGCATTTCACGGCCGAACATGGTTGCATTCGCTTCCATTTTTGCATCATACATCAGGTTGCTTCCCTTTGCATAGAGAATCTCTGCCTTTTTACCAACTGCCTTCTGCAAACCTTCCAACAGGGTTGAATATTTTGAAGGTACAGCGGCAACGCTCCAGGTACCCGGCATGTTGGTACGAGTATTTGCCAACGGGCCAATCAAGGCAATTTTGCCTTTACGTTTCAACGGCAGGACATTTCCGTCGTTTTTCAGAAGGACGAATGACTCGCGGGCAATTTCACGGGCAACGGCACGATTTTCAGCAGTGAAAATCTGTTTTGCCGGACGTTTGGAATCCAAATATTTATAAGGATCCTTAAACAGTCCCAAACGATATTTAGCCTCGAGGATGCGGCGGCAAGCCACATTGATTTCCTCTTCGCTTACTTTGCCTTCCTTTACTGATTTTTCGAGTGTACCGACAAAAGCATCGGAAACCATATCCATATCTACACCGGCCTTCAATGCCATAGCGGCAACCTGCTGCAAATCGCCCATGCCATGAGCAATCATTTCAAAAATACCGGTATAGTCGGTAACGACAAAACCGTCAAATTTCCACTGGTTGCGAAGCACCTCTGTCATCAGCCAACGGTTACCGGTTGCAGGAATACCGTCAACAGTGTTGAACGAAGCCATCACACTGGCTGCGCCTGCTTCTACGGCAGCCTTGTAAGGCGGGAAATATTCATTATACATGCGCAGGTGGCTCATGTCAACCGTGTTGTAATCACGGCCGGCTTCCGGCGCACCATACAAAGCGAAGTGCTTGACACAGGCAAGAATTTCGTCGTTGCGTGTCAAATCGCCCTGATAACCCTTTACCATAGCTTCAGCAATGCGTGAACCCAGGAACGGGTCTTCACCGCTACCTTCGGAGATACGTCCCCAACGGGCATCACGGCAAATATCGACCATCGGGCTGAATGTCCAGCAAATACCGTCGGCACTTGACTCGATAGCTGCAATACGGGCTGATTTTTCGACAGCGTCCATATCCCACGTACAGGACAAGCCGAGAGGAATCGGAAATACCGTTTCATAACCGTGGATAACATCCATACCGAAGAGCAATGGAATATGCAGACGGCTTTCCTCAACAGCGATACGCTGTACGTCCTTAATTTTATCTACGCCTTTAAGGTTGAACAAGCCGCCGACTTGTCCCTGACGAATTCTTTCCGCCACATTACTGCTCTTTGCAGCACCCGTAACGATATCACCCGTAACAGGCAAATTCAACTGACCGATTTTTTCCTGCAAGGTCATCTTGCCCATCAAATCGTCGATGAATTTATTCATTTCTGCATCATCTGCTGCAGGTGCGGCAAAAGCTCCTGCCGATGCTGTAAACATCATTGCTGATGCGAAAAGGATTTTTGAAATTTTCATTTGAATCAATAGTTTATTTAGTGATTGTAAAACCTAATTTAGCCAAACCTGTCTGAATTTCCGGACAGCTCATGAACAAGTTCCAAAGCAAGCCTGTACGGTAATTTTCAATCATAGGTGCAATTGTAAGCTGGTCGATTGCCAAGTAACGCGGCACTGTCCAATTGTCGGTTTCGGAGAAAGCGTCATAGAAACCATATTTACCCCAAATCCATTCACCTTTACTGTAAAAATATTTCAAGGCACGCATGGATTCTTCCGGAGTATAAGGGAAGCTCGACAAGGCAGCTGTCGGAGTGATGACACCGCAGTCGTTGTCACCCGGACAGTGGGCGGCATAGCCTTTAGTAGAATAGCTGGCAGTCAGACCCCAACAGTTTTCGCCATAACCGACAAACTTTTTCGGATTTTCGACACAATATTTATAGTCACTCATGGCATGATTGCGTGTCACATGCCAATAATCAGCATACTGATCCTTCAAGCCGCGCGGGTCAAGACCGATATAGGAATAATGAGCCCAGAAAAGCGGTCCGCCCAGTTCTTCTGCCCCGTTGTGCTTGACATCGAGAGGCAAACCGTAAGGCTTCGCATCCGATTTGATGCCGCCACTGCGAGCCCAACCTTCATGATAACATTCGGCAGGAATACCGTGAGTCGGCGATGATGCGCCGAGAATGTAAGCCATCAGACACTCGTTGTAGCCCTGCAACGGGAAGTTCATTTCCCATCCATAGTTCGGCGACCAGTGCCAATACAGCACATTCTGACCACCGTTGCGATACCAGTCAAATTCCATCTCATGCCAAAGTTTGTTGATTTTGTCAATCAACGATTTTTCAGTTTCCACATTGGCATCCATATATTGACGCACACACAAAAGAGTCTGCATCAAGAAAGCACTTTCCACCAGGTCGCCTCCGTTGTCCTTCTGTCCGAACGGTTTCACTTTACCTGTCGGTCCGTCAAGCCAGTGTGGCCATACGCCATGGAAGCGGTCAGCCTTTGTCAAATAGTCAACAATTTTGTGCAGACGTTCCACACCTGCCTCACGGGTGATGAAGCCTCGGTCCATAGCCACAATCAAACCGGCTACGCCAAAGCCACTGCCGCCGATTGTAACCGTGTTCTGGTCGTTTTCCGGATATTGGTTGTCCAAATGGATACGTTCCTTAGCCAAACCCGAAGTCGAGTCGGCACCCTCCCACATATAGTTGAAGTGCACTTTCTGAATAAAATCAAGAAACACACTGTCGTTTTCAAATTGTTCAGGACGCTGTTCAGCCTGTTGAGCAATCGTCAGTTCTACAGCTTTTTCAGTTTTTGCACTACAGCCGACAAACGCCAGTGTCAGCACAAGTGCCGCTGATTTTAAGATAGATTTTCTCATCATTTGATAATTCTTTAATAGTTGTAGTTATTGCTTTATTGTCTTGGATTTGACAGAAACACCCGATTCATTCAAAGCCTCGATGGCAAAATAATAATCAGTTGCAAGGTCAAGTCCTCTCATGTCATAACAGGTATCACCATAAACGGTTATGGCATTGTACATCTTGTCGGGAGCAATACCATAGTAGATATTATATCCATAGGCATCTGCCGATTTGTTCCAACTGATCATCGCGTTGCGGCGATCCTTCTTGTCGCGTACCACTTTCAAACCTTTCACGGCTTTCGGAGCATCGCCACTGGCAGTTCCGAAAACGCGGAATTCTGACAGGCAAAAGTTGCCGGACGGGACATGCACATTTTCAAGTTTCAGATAGCGGGCCGACAGATCCGACTGCAATTCGATGTAGTCGTGAGGACAATCACGGTCATTGTCGCTCTTGTCGACAATCAGTTTCCACGACTTACCGTCGTTCGAAGCATAAATGCGATACTGGTAATACACGTCGTTCGCACGGTTATGCTGCACAGTCTTATAATCGTAATAGTTCAACTGAATTGCCTTGACCTGCTTGATGCCGCCGAGATCAATTTCCAGCCATTCACCCGGCTTGCCGCTCTTGGCAGCCCAATAGGTACGCATGCTTTCATCCGTCAGATTCTTCGCATCGAAAATACTGTCGGTGCTTGAAACCGTCACATTCTTTCCGAGCGAGAGAAGCATCCAGCCCGTAAAGCGTTCGGCAGGATTCTTGATGTCGTAGTCGGCATTCCAGTTCGGATAATCGCCAAACGCAGCGGAACTGTACATGATGCCGTCGGCATCAAAAGCTGTCGGATAAAGCCCGATTCGACGCTCAAACTTATATTTCAACGAGAGCATGCAGGTAGATACATGCCAATAGTTTCCTTTTATATCCTTGAATGTTCCGCCATGACCGCTACCCTGTACAAAACCGCCCGGCTTATAGCTCATCGGATTGTGTTGCTGATAGGTAAACGGACCAAGCGGAAAATCGCCCACATAAACGCCGTCGGCATATACTTTAAATTCCGT
This sequence comes from uncultured Porphyromonadaceae bacterium, assembly GCA_900548875.1. Lineage (GTDB taxonomy): Bacteria > Bacteroidota > Bacteroidia > Bacteroidales > Muribaculaceae > Limisoma. The sequence continues at coordinate 10,707 of URMA01000063.1, forward strand.
TCCCGGAGCGCCATACTGCAAATAGTACTTGCCGTCGTGTTTGGTCATCGACGTACCTTCGGTGAAAGGAGCCAATGTAACCTCATCGTCGTTGTTCATTCCAAAGCGTTCCCAACCATGTTCCTTCGGATGCAGCATCATAAGGTCGTGGATTTTGGAAAGCGGATGGAAATCATCGCGGCTCACCTGCACCCCTTTCAGCGGATATTCGTTGCTTGACCCGTAATAAAGGTACAGCTTGCCGTCGTCGTCCAAGAAAAAGTAAGGGTCCCACCAAGGCAATACGCCACATTCGATAGCCTTCTTGAATCGGCCGCCTTTTGGCTGGGTGGTATACCATACGGGCAAGCCGTAGTAGGTAGAACCTGTATAGAAAAGTGTGTCACCGCTCACGTAAGCGGCAGGAGCACACTGGTCATCATCTGTCGGGTGACGCTGAAAACTTGCCGGCGCAAATTCCCAGTCCGTCAAATTTTTCGAATAATGGAAACCGCCCTGATTGGTTGAAAACAAGAAATACTCACCCTTGTAAGTCAACGCCATCGGATCGGCTGAAGAACGGAACGATCCGTTCGGCTTCACATTATCGTTATACGGTTCGTAGTTGTAACTGATGTTCATCGGATTACAATACGTGTGTGATTTATAAGTAGCCGGATTGTACCAGCGTGTAGCTACTGCCGGACGACGTTGGGGAACATTATTTCGACTGTCGGGTTTCAAGGTGACATCGACGTTCAATTCGTCCAATTCCAATGGCATGTCCACTATCTCCTTTCCGGGATAGTATACATACAATCGGCGGTCGCCCTCCGAACCTTTAATCGCATAACGCCCGTCCTTGTCTGTCGTGCAGTGTATCGGACTGGCAAAAAACATTACGGTAGCACCTTCGAGCGGCTTACCGTTTTCATCGCGCACTACACCTTCGATTGTGCGAGTTTTTGTCACAGTGATGAAATAATCACTGATCTGACCCTTGACAACTTTAATAGAATCGCCGGGAGCGGCGCTTGCCGAAAATCCGGCAAGCGCAATTCCGCAGCTGATTATAATATTAGAAATTAATCTATTGACCATTACAATTGTTCCTTAGGAGGATTGTTCAAATCCGGAGCATTCTCAATCTGAGTCAAAGGTATTGGATAATAAGTCTTGTCCTCTGACCAACCGTTGACGATGATGTAGTTGTCTGATTCATCAGGATCTGCACCTTCGTTCAAGACGGTAGCAGCTTTGCCTGTACGAACGAGGTCCATGTAGCGTTCGCCCCATTCACCGGCAAGTTCCATACGACGTTCGTCAAGAATATCGTCGATAGTCGGATTTGCGTTTTCCGACATTTTTGCACGTCTGCGCACTTCGTTGAATCCGTACGAACCGTCTTTATGTAAGCGAACCTTAGCTTCAGCATTCATCAACAGAACATCTGCATAACGGAACACACGGATGTTGTTGCCAGAACCGTATCCACGGCCGTCGAGAGTTTCGCTTGCAGGCAGATAAGCCTTACCGTTCCAGCAGTTGGTTGCAGTCTTGTTGGTTGTACCCGCAATATAGTCACCGCTCGGAGTCGTTTCACCGCCTTTCAGGAACGTAGTAGTTGCACGGACAGTTTCGCCACGTTCTTCAGCCCATTTTACGAACTGGTCACGATAGCCGATGAATCCCCAACCGGAAACTACGCCACTGTTAACCGGGCCTTGGAAAGTATAGAATTCACCCGGACGGATTTCATCACCGGAACCTACACCAAAGTTAGTAACCTGAACTTCGAACAGCGATTCCTCACAAAGCATACCAGCTGTCTTGAACAAATTGTAGAAGTCAGGATACAAATCAAATTTACCGCTGCTGATGATATCATCTGTCAAGCGTTCAACTTCGCTGTAGTTGCCCATCTGCAAGTTGACTTTTGCAGCAAGCATTTCAGCAGTAAAGGCAGTAACGGCACCAACGTGTTCCATTTCAGAAGGACGTAATCTCGGAAGATTTTTGATTGCATAATCCAAATCTTCCTGCAACATGTACTGATATACTACATCACGTTTAGAACGTGTCATATCGGTCTGGTTGTTGTCTGAGAAAATAACGACATCACCGAAGCACTGAGTCAGACGATAGTAAGCGTAAGCGCGCAAGAAACGAACTTCACCACAGTAGATTCTGTACTTTTCCATATCAGCTTCAGAAGTGATGTTGGCCTTGAAGCCTTCCAAATCCTGCAAAGCTGCATTGGCATAACGGATAATGGCATAATGCTGATTCCAAGTTTCGTTGAATCCCCACCAACCGTTGCTGTAAAGGAACTTTTCACCAATTGAAACCAAGTCGGCCTGGTCGTCATGGCGTCCTGACCAAACATCGTCGTCACGAACGAGGAAAGCGGCCAAGGAAATCCAGTGCAGGCCACCGGTACGTACCTGTGCATACACACCGGAAACCGGTTGGTACATGTTTGCCAAGTTTGTGTAGTCAATGCTTTCTTCCGGCACTTTGTTTTCCGGTGCCTTGTCAAGAAAATCGCTACAAGATGTGCCACCGAGCAACATCATGGCCGGCAACATATATGCTAATGTTTTCTTTAAAAATTTCATTGTTTTTCGTTTTAAGTAGGTTATGGATTAGAAATCAAGTTGAACACCGAAAGTATAAGTAGCTGTCAAAGGATAAACTTCTGTATCCCATCCTTCTGCATCAGAAAGTTCAGGAGTGAAGCTGTTGGCCTTGAATGTAGTGAACGGACGGTCAGCAGTCAAGCTTAAGCGGATGCCCGGCATTGTGTAGCTACCCATCTTCACATTCTTGAAGCTATATCCCAAAGTAATATTCTGAATACGGAAATAGTCAGACTTTTCAACGAAATATGAGCTGATGTTCTGGTCACTTACGTTCCAACCCTTAGTCAAACCTTTAGCTGACGGATGTGTGTTGGATGTACCTTCGCCGTGCCAACGGTTTTCATAAGAATCCAAGTCGAAGTTATAGTAAGAGCTTGCGTAACGCAAAGAACGTTTGCGGTTCCACAATTCACCGCCAACTTGACCGTAAGTAGTCAAAGAGAAGTCAAAATTCTTATAGCTGAAACCTAAGTTGAAGCCGTATGTGAAATCAGGTACATAAGAACCGAGAACCTGTTTGTCAAGACCATCGATCTTACCGTCGTTGTTCACATCTTCATAGCGCAAATCGCCCGGTTCCAAACCGTTTGCAACGGCAATCGGGTCAGCAGCAACTTCTGCCTCGTTCTGGTAAACACCGACTACTTTGTAACCGTAGTAAGAGTTCATTTTTTCACCTACCATCTGTACTGTCTTGCCACCACGAATCAGGCTCAAGCCACCGTCAAGTTTCTTGACTTCGTTGTGGAGATATGACAAGTTTGCACCGATATAGTAGTTGAAGTCACCGATATTGTCGTGCCAGTTCAAAGACAAATCCACACCGGTATTAAGGATTTCACCAGTGTTCTTGGCAACGTAAGTATTGGTCATCGGAATTTGCGGGCTTACAACGGCATTCTTAGTCATACGGTAGAACCAGTCAACGTCAACATCGAAGCGATTCTTCAAAGTTGTAAACTGCAAACCTACGTTTGTTTCATCAACAAGCTCCCATTTCAACCAGCTGAAATAAGTTGTATTCTGCCAACCGTCGACAACGACACCGCTGTTCAAATTGCCATAATTGCCGAATACGCCAGAAGCGTCATTACCAGTTACGATTGAAGCGAAACCGTCGCTTGCTGCCACTTTGTCGTTACCCAGACGACCCCAGCTTGCACGGAGTTTCAAATAATCAAATGCAGTCTGGTCGCTCATGAAGTCTTCCTGAGTCAAAACCCAAGCAGCACCTACAGATGGGAAGTAGCCCCATTTTTCCTGATACTTGGAAGAACCGTCGGCACGCATTGTAACCATCAACAAATATTTGCCGGCATAGTCATAGTTCAAACGAGTAAAGAAGGAAAGTCCGCGATAAGAGTAACCGTCGTCATCCAATGTACGGCCTTCGAGGTTACCTTGATCCCAATACTTATATTCATCGGCACCTTCCGGAATATTAGTTACAGTACCCGACATGTAGCGGTAATTTTCCCAACGAGCAGAATGACCCAACATGGCACCAAACTTGTGCTGTCCCCATTGGTCATTGTAAGTCAAAGTGTTATCCCAAATTGACTTGTAATATGTAGTATTTAACTTTTGAAGAGAGTTAACGTCCACCTTCTGCCAAGAGCTGATGTAATAAGTCGGAGTAAATACCGTACCTCTCACATTGGAGAAGTCATAGCTATAGCTTGTCTTGAAAGTCAATTTGTCAGGAATCAGATTCAATTGAGCGTAGAAGTTGGAAAGAACCTGATAGTTGTCGTTTCTTGAATCATAATAGTTGGCAGTAGCAACAGGGTTGTTCAAGTTCGAGCTGATACCTTCCAAATCTTGAGGTGAAGCCCAACCATCCTTGCTGGTAGTTGTCTTGTCGTCATAGACCGGCATAATCGGAGCCATGTTATAGGCCTGTTGCCAAGCAGCGTTGTTAGGCAACTGCTGTTCAGAATTACTGAATACGCCATTGAAACCGACCTTCAACCAATTGGTTGCATCATAGTCTACAGCTGCACGGAAGTTTGTACGGCGATAGTAGTTTTCAGCATCCATTACACCATCTTGCGACAAATAGCTGACGCCCAATGAGTAAGTAGCCTTTTCGCCACCACCTGCAATGCTCAAGCTGTGGTTGGTAATCATAGCCGTACGGAGCAGTTCATCGTACCAGTTTGTATCAGCAGCATACTGATTGGCTTCGTAATTGCCACCCCAGTTTTTGATAGCTGACTGCAAATAAGGACCATAAACATCCTCGCCGGCCTCACGAAGCATCTGAGCATACTGTGAAGCGTTCGTCATTTCAAGCACATTGGTTGCAGTCTGCACGCCCACATAACCGTTATAAGTAATTTGGGCATTTTGATTGCGGCGTCCCTTTTTCGTAGTGATGATAACAACACCATTGGCAGCACGCACACCATAGATTGCTGAAGCAGATGCATCCTTCAAAATTGACATTTCCTGAATATCAGCATTGTTCAAGAAGTCGATGTTGTCGTAGAACATGCCATCAACAACATAAAGCGGAGTGGAATCAGAGAAAGAACCGATACCACGGATCTTAACTGTAGGACCAGCACCCGGAGTACCTGAGTTTACAATGTTCACACCTGGAACTTTACCTTGCAAAGCTGACATTGGAGAAGACGTCGGCGTTGCAATCAAATCGTCACCTTTAACAACAGCGATAGGAGCTGTCAAGTCTTTAGCTTTTGCTGCACCGTAACCGATAACAACAATTTCTTCAAGATTCTGGGCATCTTCCTTCAACGTAACATTGATTTGAGATTTCCCTGACACTTTCACTTCCTGCGTACGCATACCTATATAAGTATAGGAGATAACTGCATTTGCAGGAACATTTGTTAACACATAGTTACCGTCAATGTCGGTAGCAGTAACAATAGAAGAGCCATTTACTTTCACAGTGGCTCCAATCACCGGCGTGTTGTTTTCATCAACCACCGTTCCTTTCACTGTCTGTGTCTGCTGGGCAAGCATTGCCAACGGCGAGAAGAGCACCAACAGCAAAAGAGTCAAAATTTGCTTTCTCATTTTAATATTGGTTAGGTTATAAGGTAAATTTTGTTTGCACTACAAAGTAACATATTAATATTTTCATTAATTTTTTTTCATACACTACGCGACTACTTTTATGTTGTAAAACACTACGTTTTTACTACGTTTTTATCATCTATTCCGCTTTAGCTAAACATTTTAGTCCATTACGTTTTCACTACGACCGACTATTTCGACAAAATAGCCTCAATGTCCCCACTTTTTTGCGAAATCAAATATTTAAACCTATTTCTTTGTATTAGAAAAAGAATGTATACCTTTGTAGAATATAGGAATAGGCCAGGCTAAACCCATTCGAGAGATGGAATTCCAACCGACCCGGCCCTGCCTTTTCCATACATACAAATCTTAAAATCGTAACATACAATGGCAAAACGAACCTTTGTTATTTTCATACTTTCACTACTGTTTTCCTGCATAAGTGACACCATTTATGCAGCACGCTTCAAACCTATTGTCACCAACTTCACGACAGCTGATTACGGTGACAATGCTGGAAACCAGAACTGGTGCGGCACACAAGGTCCCAACGGAAAAATGTATTTTGCCAATAACATGGGCGTACTCATTTTTGACGGCAACCGATGGCGACTGGAAAAAATTCCCAGCAACGCTTTGGTCAGAAGTGTGTTTTATGACGGGGACCGTCTCTATATCGGTTCATACGAAGAGTTCGGATATTTCATTTACGACGACTACGGTTATCTTCACTATCACTCGCTGAGCAAAGACCTGAAATCCATCAGCGGCTCTCACAACGAAATATGGAACATCGTGAAAGTAGGCAATCTCATCTACTTCCAGGCGTTTTTTAAATACTATGTCTACGACGGGAAAAAGGTGTATGAAGGAAAACAGAACATCCAGCCTCTCTATTTCCACAACATACACAATACACTCTACACGCAAAATACTGAAGACGGCTATTACCGGCTCCCC
>URMA01000064.1 GCA_900548875.1 uncultured Porphyromonadaceae bacterium
GCAGCCATCTGGTTATCGGAAGACCGGGGCTGACGGAACCGAAGGGCATGAAGCTATAGTTCCGCATTGTTCGGTAATGACCACGGGCGACTGCCTTTGCATGAAGCGAAGCGGTCGCCCGTACTTTTTTCAATGAAGAGATGTATCACAAGACATTCATCCGTGGTATTTTATGACAATAAAAAACACTGGGATACAAATGTTTGAAAAGAGAAAATCCGTATCTTCGTAACTGACACAAAAATGGATGCGTACCTTTACAAACAGGGAAGAAGCATTGGAAAAGCCCTTACAGGTATTCACCAAAATGAATTATGAGAAAGCAACCCAGATGGAAATAGTCAAAGCCTGCGGCCTGTCAAAAGCCGGATTGGTGTATTATTTCCCGTTCAAGCAGAATTTGTTCGTGGTTATTATGGACAAATATGTATTTCATCCCCAGCAGTTGGAAAAAAGTTCCAATTTACAGCAGGTTCGTTCCCGGAGTTTATCGACTAGTATTACGGCCGTGTGATTTTTGCCCTAATCCGGCTCAGACTTGCCTGCGTTACGCCTAAATAGGTGGCGATACTTCCCAGCGGCAATCGCTGTAACAAATCTGGTTCTTTCTCCAATAGCTCCTTATACCGTTCCGAAGCGATAGCGGACAACATAGAAATCAGCCGTTCCTCAGTGGCAAGCAGCTCCATCTCCGCATAACGCCGTCCCCAATTGGCGATGTGCAAGTCTTCCGAAAACAACTCTTTCAGTTTTTTCCTTTTCAATACATATAAGACGGAATCTTCCATCAATTCCATTGTTTCATATCCCGGCTCGTCATTTACATAGCCTTTCATAGAAACAAGGGTAGCTCCCTCTTTGCCGACCCAAAAAGTAATTTCTTTCCCATCCACCGAAGTATAGGCACGGACAATGCCTTGTTTAATGAAAAAGATGTCTTTCTCCACCTTGCCGCATTCCAATACTCGGAATCCTTTGGGATATGAGACTTCCGTCAGGCATTGTTGCAACCTGTCCAAAGATGCGTCCGGCATGGCATATCTTTGGTTGATGATTTCCTTTATATCCATAGTTCATTGCTGTTGTTAGTGTGCAAAATTATAAAATAGCATACGGAAACGAGAATAAACAGATGTTTTTTGTCAAATGAAAAGTCTGTTTTTGCCAAATGCAAAAAGCTATCAAGGATTGCTTATTTATTTTTGCGCCCGAATTTAATAAATCATAGGTATGAATTGGATAATCTTATTATTGGCAGGATTGTTTGAGGTGAGCCTCACATTCTGTTTAGGGAAAACGAGAGCGGCATCAGGAGTTGAATTTTATTTGTGGGGAAGCGGTTTCCTTGCCTCTACCGTACTGAGCATGGCTTTGCTTGCCAAAGCGGTACAGACTTTGCCTTTGGGAACTGCGTACGCCATTTGGACGGGAATCGGAGCGGTTGGTACGGTTTTGATTGGGATATTCGTTTTCAAGGAACCTGCCACTCCCATCCGGCTTTTCTTCCTCTTCACGCTCATTGCATCCTTGATAGGATTGAAAGTCGTGTCATACTGAAAGGAGGCGACAAATGAAGTATGAATTAAGAGAGAACCAAGGCATTCCGGTACCTCTGCTGGCTCTGATGGCAGTTGCTACCGGACTTTCCGTTGCCAACTGCTACTACAACCAACCTTTGTTGGGTAGCATGGCAAAAGATTTCGCGGTAAATGACTTTTCTGCTAGCATGGTAGCGACATTGACACAGATAGGCTATGTGACCGGACTTGTCTTTGTCATCCCGCTTGGTGATTTGGTCTCACGAAAGAAGCTGATATTGACCAATTATATCATATCTTCGTGCGCCTTGCTTGCCATAGCCCTTGCCCCGAACATCTATTGGGTGTGGGGCGCATCATTGCTTGCCGGCGCATCTTCGGTTATGCCGCAATTTTTCATTCCGTTAGTATCTTACTATTCACCCCCTGCGCACAAGGTGCGTAACGTAGGGATTATACAATCTTGCCTGCTCATAGGCATTCTTGGTTCACGGGTATTCAGTGGCTTTCTGGCTGACGTATGGGGATGGCGTTCCGTCTATTTTGTGGCTTGCTTGTTTATGCTCGGATGCTTCCTGATGATTCACAAGATGCTACCCACGCTGTCTACCTGTTCTCAAGAAAGTTATGCAGGGTTGATGAAATCTTTGTCGCGCCTGCTCTCCCAATACCCGTACTTGCGTATCGCATCGCTGAGGGCGGCATTGGCTTATGGCTCGTTCTTCGCTTTGTGGAGTTGCCTTGCTTTTCGGATGAAACAGGAACCTTTTTTTGCTAGCGACGACATTATCGGAGCACTCGGATTGTGTGGACTGGCAGGTGCATCCACGGTGGTTTTCATCAGCGGCTACGTCCAAAAGTACGGTGCGAGGTTCTTCTCTATTGCCGGAGGATGCGTAGTGTTGGCTGCATGGATACTGGCATTTTGGGGGAATGACAGCTATTTGTGGATAATAATTGCTATCTTGCTGATTGATGCCGGTATGCAATGCATCCATTTGTCGAATCAGACCAGCGTAGTCGCCCTTGACGCATCTGCCATCAATCGTATCAATACCGTTTATATGACCATTTACTTTTTGGGTGGTTCTGCCGGTACATTCGTTTCCGGTCTGTCTTGGCAGCATTACGGGTGGACAGGTGTGGTGGGGGTAGGAATTGCCTTTACCGTGGCTTCCTTGCTCGTAAACTGCTTCAAGCCCCAACGACATAAGGGTGGATACTAAATATTCTTTCAGTCTGAATATTTTATGCTTTTCATCCATAAAAGTTGTCCGAACAAGCAAAGTAATCCTGAAAGCAAAGAAATTCTTTTAACTCACTTGATTTTCAAAGGAGTATTTTTTTGTAGGAAATAAGAAATAAACTGATAACAATATGGAGACAAAAGATGATTTTATCATCTGTCCGATTAAGGAGACGGACAATGCTCAAATGGCTCGTCTGATTCGATGTGTTATTGATGAATTTGGTGTGTCGCGTACAAGTACGGTGTATGATGGCCCTGCCACGGACTGCCTCAGTCAATCGGTTGAAAATGCAAATGCAGAATATTGGGTGATAGATTATAAAGGAGAGATTCAAGGAGGCTGTGGTTTCTACCCCACCAAAGGCTTGCCCGACAAATGTGTCGAAATAGTCAAGTATTATTTATCATCTGTTGTCCGGAGAAAAGGAGAGGTATGATTCTTGATCTGATTATCCGGCCATGCAAAGGAAGTGGGCAATGCCAGCCTGTACATAGAAACTTTCCCTTTGTTTGGTAAGGCCATTATATGTATAAGGGACGGGGCGGCTGCATGGTCAACTCGGAGATTCCTGGGTATACAGCAACCTGTATATTCATGCTAAAGATTTTGGCCGACTGAACCATAGCTTCCTTCATGACAATCTGAACCTCTGAGGAAATGCGATGCATTCATTTGCGATGCAGAGCACGGCAATTGGAACGGTTGCCAAGTCATTAGCCAAAAGCGAGGTAAATCTTCTAACTCTCTTGAATTCAAAGAGGTATATTTCTTATACAGATTTTTCGAAAATATATGAACAACAATACATTTTCAAGATGGAAAGAATCCCTACACCTGAAAATCCTGTCGGGTTATCTCATCCTGGGAGTGCTCGTACTTGGCATCATCACGGCCGTATGGTACGAAAAACAAGTGTTCGAGCAGGCAGAAGCAGAGGAACGTGGCTTACTCATGCAGCGTGCCACTGCCAGCGAAGCATATCTGGGACTGATTACACTGTTTCTGGACAATGACCGCGCAATGCTGTGGGACGACTCGAACATGGATACATACGACCGGCGGGAATCGTACACGATGGAGGTGATAGACCGGCTGAAAGGCTACTACGGAGAGCCGGCGCAGACGGCAAGGATAGACACGGTAGTAAGACTGCTGCACGAGAAACGCCGGCTGATCGAGCGGATGGTCGTCATGCCGACCACGGCTTACCGCATGGACAGCCTGCTGGAACGCCACCTGTCCGGACTGGAGCAAACGGCATCGGTACGGACAACGACAGTGACGGAACGCACCGAACCGGAAGAGAAAAAGAAACGGGGCGGGCTGTTCGGCCTGTTCCGCAAGAAAAAGAAAGAAAGGAAATGTCAAAAAAAAGGATACGGCGAAAACGTGAAACCGGCAAACATTCCAAGAAAGTATGTTGCAACCGTGTGGCTAAACCTGTTTAGTTATGCGGTTGCAATTTTCTTTCCGGTTTGCCGTCATGGGTAATGTCACTTTTCATTTATGGAAGGTGTGGTTACCCATGACTTCCGTTTTCGATTAGAGGAATCGACAAAAAAAGAAAATCAACAGGTGACAGCCGTAAAAGCACCGCTTGTGGCATAAGCAAAAAAGAAAGGGACCTTGCATCATCAGTCTGAACATGGTTCAGGCGTGACGCAAAGCCCTTTTCTATGCTTATGCAATAGTAGGAACATGGTCGTCAATTTATTGATGATGATGTTCCTACGAATAAATTCGCTTTTACGGAAAAACTTGTCTGTGGAGCTTAAAAAGCTGGATTTTTATTTCAATATATGCCATTAAAGTGCTACTTTTGCATACGAAGAGTTCTTTGAAGGTTACGCAACGCGCAGAAGAATAAAACAGCAGATAACTAACTAATTCGTAACCTATTACTACTATGAGTTGGTAACTGCAACTCATTTTCAATCACTTAGACCTTTTTCGTAATTTCGAATCACAAAGTTTCAATCCGGTCACAAATTTAGGAAATATTAATCAGTGAAAAAAATTCTCATTTTTTTCTTACCTTGGTGCAACTTTTCGGCTGTGCCGTCACGTCTAATGCACAGAAAACCGAAAAAACAACAAACAAAAAACGATATGAAACGATTTCTTATTTTTGCAGTAATGACGTTTGCCCTCCTGATAGCAATGCCGGGAGCAGCAGCCGAAAAAGTAGACAGCGCCGCCGCTGCCGCTGCCGATTCCATCCGTCAGGCAGAACTGACATCCACCATCCAGGACATTGTCCGTCAGGAAATGGACAAAACTGACAACGATTCGGGATCCGTTGAAGAAATTCTTGCCCTGATGATTCCATTGGCGGCCACTATCATGCCGTTCCTGTTGGCTTGCGCAGTTGTTGCCATCGCTTTCTGGCATACTACCAAACGCCGCCGCATGAAATACAACATGGTGGAAAAAGCCATCGAAAACCATTACCAACTGCCGAAATACGTATTCCAGGAACAGCCAAAACCCGTTTCTAAAACAGCCACCCTCGGTTCGGCCTGTACCATCATGGCAGTGGGAGTAGGTGTGACACTGTTCTTCATCATCAACGGTGACATGGAAGTGGCCGCACTTTGCTCCATGATTTTCCTGATTGGTCTGGGCAAACTGGTGGTCTATCTTGTGGAACGCAAGAACGACAATAAAAAAGAAGAAGAAAATCCATCCGAAACGCAACCCGTAGCAGAAAACAACGACAATGCTTTCAAAGATTGAGGAACTTAAACTGGTTACCCGATGCACGCTGTTTGACGACCGCGACGCATTCGGGCGGCTTGTTGAAGAGTATCAATCGGAAATAAGACGTTTTTTCCTGAACTTGAGCGGAGGCAACGCCGCCTTGAGCGACGACCTCGCGCAGGAGACATTTCTGAAAGCCTACCTGTCGATTCGGGGCTTCAAGGGACTGTCGAAATTCAAGACCTGGCTCTACCGGATAGCCTACAACGAATACTACGACTGGGTACGGAAACGGAAAGAGGAGTTGGGCGACAGCGAAGACGCCACCGCCTTCCGCGACGAACCGCCCGACAACCGGGAACGCGCCGACGATGCCCGCCTGGATGTGGCAGTCGCACTGAAAGCCCTGAACGAAACGGAACGGAGCATCATCATACTCTTCTATATGGAAGACAAGCCAATAAAGGACATTGTGACTATTACATCGCTGCCCGAAGGCACGGTGAAATCCCACTTGTCAAGAGCAAAAAGCAAACTCGCCGACTTCTTCGGCAAAAACTGAACAGACTATGAACAAAAATATTGACGACAACGAACTTCGCCAACTCCTGAAAGCCGGACGGCAGGAAGCACCCAAGCATCCGTTTTTCACCCGCAAGGTGATGAACCGTCTGCCCGAGAGCAAAGGAAAAAACTACAATTGGCTGATGTGGGCAGTCTACATCGCCGTGCTGCTCGTATGTGCCGGCTTCGGGATGTATTTCGGCCTCACCGCCGACTTGTCGCAACTGCTAACGTTCGACCACGGCAAATTAAATGTCGACCACTCCATGCTTCTGGGATTTGCCGTACTGGTGAGCATAACCGGTTTCACCGTCTGGCAAATCTACCAACTGGCATCAGAATCCGACAAATAGCACATCTTTAGAGCTTTCTCATATACACACCGGCAGCAGGAAGTTTATTTCCTGCCGCCGGATTTTCTATGACAAACGGACAAAAAATCAACATAAACAAAAGGAAATCACAGATTCAAGGGGATACGCTAATCAGCATGAAGCGTTTCCCCTTTCTTTCTATTCTACATTTTTAACAACTACCATTCCGTCAGAATTTATACCTTTGCAAAAATTTTTCACTGCAACTATTGAACTGCAATTCTTTCAAAAAAAGTAGATTTACTCACGTATGAACACTGTTTCCATCAAAAGAATCCACTACTTGTGGAGGCTTCTTATTCTTTTTGCGCTGTGTCTTTCTTCCTGTACAGACAAATTCGAGTCTACAGGCAACGGCACAGGCGATTCCGAATATCTTGATTTGTATTTCCACTGGTCCGACACTCGGGCTGACATTTCAGAAGACGGTTCCGGAACCTTTACGGAAGGCGACAAAATCGGACTGATTGTCAGCAACGGTGACGACAGACAATATCGCGAACTGACCTACACCGGAGGAGAATGGACTCCCCGGCTGAAACGCAGCGAATTCGGCAAAGGAGAACTCACCATCGCGGCACATTTCCCGGCATTCGGAAGTGACGCAGAATCGTCACCCGACCAGAAATTCTCTATCTCTGCCGACCAAAGCAATCCGGAAGAAGGGTTTTCCGACATACTGTTTGCAAAATCCACCCTCAAAGAAAACGAAGACCGCGCGGACATGACTTTCCGCCACACCTTCCATCGGTTGAGAATCAATCTAACCGGAACGGCCGACAACATTGAGATAGCTGTGAGAAGCAGGCTGAGCTGCACTGTCAATCTCCTTACAGGAGAATCCGCCCTGCTGCCTGACGCAGAAATACAATGGATTACGCCGCAAAAGACATCCGACGGAGCATACCTCGCCATTATCTGTCCGCAACCGGCAACCGACTATAAGGATGAAAGCGGGCTGATAAGACTCACAAGCAATGGCAAGGAAGCCATTTTCAAAGCCCCCGAACGATTGTCCGACGGTTCTGTTCTGTCCTCGTTCGAGGCCGGCAAGCAGACAGAAATCTCGCTGAATGTTGAAACAGGCAAACCCGATTTGGCAAACAAGACACTTTGGGTTTATGGAGTCGATGCCCCGGATTTCCCCGGAAAGGAAAATATCCCGACCTACCCGCCCTATACAAAAGTTTTCCCGGCCGGAGAATGGTTCAGATACAACTATACATTCTCGGAAGAACAGCATCTGACATGGAAAGAAGGCTGCAACTGGTTTGACTGCAACAAGTCAGAAAACTACGACGAGAACGACCGTAACCTCTGCTGGGCTGCCTCCGCTTCCAATCTGATTATCTGGTGGTTGGTTAACAACCGTCCCTATATCGAAGCCTATGACAAAGAATATGGGTCAAGTGTCACAGCCGGCAGCATAACAGTTCAGCGTCCTTCGGATGAATTCAAGCCGCTGTATAGCAACGGAACAGTAAACCGCGCACCGGTTTTTGAATTTTTCAAGACGTGGTTCCCCGACCGCGGAAGCTGGAACTCTGCCGGTGTCAACTGGTTTATGAACGGCAATCGTAAAAATCTTCAGACACCGAACCTCAGCAATTTCCCCGGCTTTTTCCATGAGGTGTTCCAAACGACCGACAATATCGCCACCGACTCCAACCGTCAGCCCAACCGCGAGCAATTCAACGATTTCATGATTGATGCCCTTTTGAACAAAAAGGCTATCGGATTCAATGTGTATGACATCGCCGGAACGGGAACAGGAAATCACGCCATGGTAATATGGGGCGCAGAATTCGACGAAACGGGAACTGTTTCCCATATCTACTACTGCGACAACAACAAATCTGATCAGGATGCCAATGGAGCGATTATTGCCAGAGTTCAGGTCATTTATGAAAACAATGCCACCTATTTCAAGGAACTGGACAACGAAGACGGCATGATAAAGAAAAATTACCCTATTACCTGCCTCTGTTCTGTTGACCTCCGTCACGACATCTGGAAACAGAAATATCCGAACGTCATAATCAACGAATAACAACAATTTAACTTACGAAACAAAAACAGATTACAAATATGAAAAAGCATTTCTATTCATTGGTAATAGCCGCCGCAATCCTGACAGGCTGCAACAAGAATGAAGTAGTGAACACCGAAGGCAAAATCAATATCTTCACGGGAATTGAAGCCATTACAAAAGCTCCTCAGCTCGACGAAAACGGAGCCGGCAAATTTGCCAAAGGCGACAAGCTGAACCTGCTTGCATTCAACACCGCCAAACAGCATACGGATTTTGACTATGCTGTTGAAACGACAGAACTGTATTGGAACGACATCAAAATCACTTCCGAAAACGGAAAAATCAACTTTGCCGCCTGCTATCCCCGCCAGGAAATGAACGACGGAAAGTTTCTGTTCGACCTTGAAAAAACGACCGAAAAGGATTTGCTGCTCGCCTATGCCGACAACATCGAAACCGGAACGGAAAAAGCCGTCATGCTAAGTTTCAGGCATGCCATGCACCGGCTTGTCATCAACTACACCGTCGACAATTCCTACCCGACAGCAACGCCAGATGAAATCACCACCAACTGTACGGCCCTTTCAACCTGCTCCGTCAACCTCCTCGACAAGAGCATCGCCACGGATAATGCTAAAAAAAGCACCTTCTCCGCAAAAGAAAAATCCGTTGTATTTTTAATAGCGCCCCAAAATGCCGCCGACGTTACCCTCAAGGTTACGGCTGGAACGGATACCAATACCTGCACCCTCGACAAGCTGGTTGGCAGCAACCTTAAACTGGAAAGCGGCAAGCAACTGGAACTGAACCTGCTCGTAAAAGAGGGAAAAATCATTCTGGAAGGCTTTACGATTGAAGGTTGGGAAAATCAGGGAAGCATCGACGGCGACATCATCATGTAAATTCCATATTCCCATAAATGAAACAGAGAAGGAGGCTCACAAGGTTGTGAACTTCCTTCTCTGTTTCTTGCACCTGACCTTACCTGGAGTCCGACAATTAACCTAACTCTATGCCTTGCCGGACAATAGTGCTAAACAATCCCTTTACAAAAAGCTTTCATAATATGCTTTGAATAGCAAACCCGTGTTTTATTTTAACTTTTGCTTTATTATGGCGCAAAGCTATAGACAAATATTCTAATTTGCAAGAAAATTATTTCAAAAAGTTATTAACAAGCATCTGTTTTTTCATGCAGCGTATGCCAAAAAAGGTCCTGACAAACCGTTTGGCCGGACAGGGTGTTAAGATTTGTTTATTTAAAATGGGAGCAAGGATAATTGCTAAAAAAATTGTATCTTTGTATGCTTAATGCAGAAATGTGCCGCCAAGCATTTTTTGAGGGCGGAACAGTATGCACCTCGCATAAAAATCAAGAATATGGAAGAACATAACGAAAATTATAGCGCGAGTAACATTCAAGTACTCGAGGGATTAGAGGCTGTGCGCAAACGCCCTGCAATGTATATCGGTGACACGGGGCCAAAAGGTTTGCACCACCTTGTATATGAAGTTGTTGACAACTCCATCGACGAGGCGCTTGCCGGATTCGCCACTCACATTGAAGTGACTATCGGCGAGGACAATTCGATTACGGTAGTCGACAACGGCCGCGGTATTCCGGTCGACAAGCACGAAAAGCTGCACAAGTCAGCTTTGGAAGTCGTAATGACAGTGCTCCATGCCGGCGGTAAGTTCAACAAGGACTCCTACAAGGTTTCCGGCGGTCTCCACGGTGTGGGTGTTTCCTGTGTGAACGCACTTTCCACCTATCTCCGTGCGGAAGTCAGCCGCGACGGCCATGTCTATATGCAGGAATATGCCTACGGTCATCCGAAAGCTCCGGTTCAGATTATCGGCGACACGGAAGCTACCGGCACAAAGGTAATTTTCAAGCCCGACCCTACCATCTTTACGGAAACGACCGTCTACAACTATGCCACACTGGCCAACCGTCTGCGCGACCTGGCATTCCTGAATGCCGGCATCCATCTGACGCTTACCGACATGCGCGAAAAGGACGAAGCCGGCAATCCGAAATCGGAAGTATTCTATTCCAAAGAAGGCTTGAAGGAATTTGTGCGCTACATCGACTCCAGCAAGGAGCACCTGATTGACGACATCATCTACATCAACACCGAACGTCAGGGCATTCCGGTGGAAGTGGCAATGACCTACAACACCACCTACAACGAAAACATCTATTCTTTCGTCAACAATATTGACACCATCGAAGGCGGTACACACCTTACAGGTTTCCGCCGCGGCTTGACTTCTACGCTGAAGAAATATGCCGAGGATTCCAAACTGCTTGACAAGGTGAAAATCGACATTGCAAGCGACGACTTCCGCGAAGGTCTTACAGCCGTTGTTTCCGTCAAGGTAATGGAACCGCAGTTCGAAGGTCAGACCAAAACGAAACTGGGCAACAACGAAGTGATCGGTGCCGTGCAGACAGCTGTCAGCGAAACGCTGCGCAACTATCTGGAAGAGCATCCGAGACAGGCGAAAGCCATCGTGGAGAAAGTGGTGCTTGCCGCACAGGCTCGCCACGCCGCTTACAACGCCCGCATGAAAGTACAGCGCAAATCGCCTCTCGGCGGTGGCGGACTTCCAGGCAAGTTGGCCGACTGCTCTTCACGTACAGCCGAAGACTGCGAAATCTTCCTCGTCGAGGGTGATTCGGCAGGCGGTTCGGCAAAACAGGGACGCGACCGTCAGTTCCAGGCCATCCTGCCGTTGCGCGGTAAGATTTTGAACATCGAAAAGGCAATGGAGCACAAAGTGTTCGACAGCCAGGAAATCACCAATATTTTCAAGGCTCTCGGCGTGACCATCGGTACGGAAGAGGACAGCAAGGCTCCGAACATCAGCAAGCTGCGCTACCACAAGATTATCATCATGACCGATGCCGATGTGGACGGTAGCCACATTGCAACACTTCTGATGACCCTCTTCTTCCGCCGTATCCGTCCGATTATCGAAAACGGATACCTCTATTTGGCAACACCGCCGTTGTACAAGTGTACGAAAGGCAACACGGAGAAATACTGCTGGAACGACGTGCAGCTGCAGCAGTTCATCAACGAATACGGCAAGGGCGAAGAAAAGTCAGTAAAGATCCAGCGCTATAAAGGTTTGGGTGAAATGAACCCGGCACAGCTGTGGGAAACGACGATGGACCCGCAAAACCGTATTTTGAAACAAGTGTCGATTGCCGACGCTGCCGATGCCGACCGCATCTTCTCGATGCTCATGGGCGAAGACGTGGCACCGCGCCGCGAATTCATCGAACGCAACGCCCTCAAGGCAAGCATCGACGCATAACAGCGAACCTCACAACTCAGAAATATCAACCGGGAATATGCCGAAACATATTCCCGGTTTTTTGTCTGATATACCCGCTCCAGCTGTTCAAATGAAACTGCTATACATCCAAATCGCAAAAGGCCTGCAATTCAAATCCTTCATCCGGACTGAATGTCACAACTTCATCCGGGACACATGTAAAAAAATCACCATCACGACTAAATACAGCAGGAAGACACACTCCCTCACTATCCATCAATCCCCAAAAACCGAATTCGTTCTGATAAAGAGAATAGGGTGGATTATCATTACCATAGCAGTTATCATTTGCCATATTCCTACTTCTTGATAAATTTATCACGGTTGGTTTCAAATAATTCAAAATACATACCCGTAGAATCAAGTTCCCACCAATTTTTAAGCGTAACAGGTATATCATCAAGAGAATAAATTTTTGCATTCTCAAGCGAAAGAAGAAATGGAGAGTGTGTTGCAATAATGAATTGTGCATTACAATGTTTCGAAGCATGTTCTATTATCTGCTTAAGCTTTATCTGAAACTCACATGAAAGACTGTTTTCCGGCTCATCCAACAGATACAAGCCTTCCACCTGAATTAAATCGGTCAACTTAAGCAATGAGTTTTCACCGTTCGAACATCCTCTCTCTAATTCTCCAAGGTGTTTCGTAGCATATTTGCTAAACGAATAATTTCGTCGTTCAACATAGTCTCGGAATTCTTTCACATTCTCTCCCGTCTCAAAATCAATATGCTTTAAACGCTCCCGGTATTCCTCTGCTCTCTGATTTTCTAGGCGTTTACTTAGTCTCACTTGCGTTTGCAGCACACTGCTCTTAAACAATCGTTGATCGTTTCGAACCCGGTCATCATGCAACATATTGAAAATATCATCACTGGTAAGCATTTTCGAAATACTTGCAATGTCATACTCCTGACTACGCTGTCCGACTAGATCAAACTCTTCTCCTGAATAGAATTTACAAGTTTGAAAGGAACAACATTCAACATAACCATCAAACCATTTTGATGTATTATATGGAGAATTACGAGAAATATGCAATTTTCGAGCAATTATATTAAGTACTGTCGATTTACCACTACCATTACCTCCAGACAATATAGTTATTGGAGCAAAATCCATACAGTAAAATTCACGATTCGACAGCACATAAAATGGATAAAAATTTTGAGTATAGTAATCTGGGGTAGGTTTAAGAGGTGACGTATATTCTGTTACAAAGTCATCTTCCGTTTTTGAATCCGGAAATCTAAAATATTCTAAAAACACCATAACGACTCACTTTTATATATTGATTTAGAACTTGAAGCAACACTGTTTTTTGCATTCCGAGAATATTTCTCCCATTGTTCAACACAAATCGAACAAAAAGGTAAAGAGACAGTTCCTACATTCTTACTACCTCTCAAAACAAATGTGGAGGCGATAGAATTGCCGCCTAACTCCCCCCTTCTTTCAAACATTAATTTTTCTATATTTTCCATATGACTTACTTTTTATGCAAAGGAAAGCCATGAATGGGAAATATAGATTCCTATAGATAATTTCTATAAGAATTTTCAAGAATAATTTTCATGTGTTCCCTCAAATGCTTTGGTGACACAACCTCCAACTGGTCACCATGCAACAATATTTCTTGAACAAAATCAAATGCAGGCGTTAGCCAATAAGAAAATTCGGCATATTCTTCTGTTTGCCCAATCAGTTCCTGAGAAGAATGCAATGGTTGGGTTATCAAGTAACGGGGCAATTCACGATAAGCACGCAGAACTACACGACATGGCATTTTTGTATAGCCATCAGTTGAAACTCCAAAAAAATCATTGAAATATCCAGCAGGTGAGAAATTTTGTGGATAATTGAATTGCTCTTCAGTGATGTCACAACACTTTATCCTATCTAACGCATAAATTCGTTTAACACCACCTTCCACTCTACAACAAAGAAGATACCATCTTCGTTTGAACATTTTCAATGCAAGAGGTTCTATCACCACCTTAGTTTGCAATTGTTTCCCAATATGGAAACTTTGGTAGTCAATAACCAGTCGTTTGTTGAATTTCAATGCCTGCGTTATCGTTGTCAGATATTTAGATCCGTTATCAGCCGGTTCAAGCAATATCTTATCTGCCATATTACTATATTCCAAAACCAGATTTTCTGTAGAAATTGCGCTTAACATCCATTCAACGAGCGGATTTTCCTCCTGCAGCTCTGTATTTATCCTATAACGGCTCATCGCACCGGCACGAACACATTCAATATCTATATGCAATTGTTCTTCGATTGCATAACGATGATTCAATAGTGTTCGCCGGGAAATTCCCTCACAGCCACAATCTTTATATAATTGGTTATAAGGATTACTCCATGCTTCATTTATCTCCGCAAGAGTCAATCCGACAGTTCCGCTACGCCGAAGCGTATCGATTAACCAAAAATATCTTTTTATTAGCAACGAAACCATTAGTCATTGACAAATATGTTTATATCATGCTTTTTAACAAACTCTTTTACAATTTCAACGATTCTATCAAAATAACGTTGTCCAATTCTATGGGCCGTCACTTGCTGGCAATGTATTACTATTTGAGGATTCTCGTCTTCACGAATATTGACATTAATCCATGGAAGATCTTCAAATGCCTGATTGCCGACGAAATCAACATTAAAAACATCCTTAAAGTAACTATCTCCATAACTGTCACGAGGAAAATGTCCGACAGCTGCTATTACAACAGGGAACTGTCGGAAAAACGGATGCGACAATATTTTCATTCGCTTGACTACCGAGGCCTTGCTTAGATCTCCGGCTTCCTTATGCTTTTTATAAGCCTCATCACTCATATCGGTATGAAAAGACAACCGATGAAGGGTTAGCACTTCGTTTCTACCCAGACTCTTCCCATAAATACTGTTTATAATTTTTGGGTACATATACCATGTTCGGGCTGTTCCTTTTTCACCCTTAAGGGTTCTTTTCTCTTTATCACCACTCCGCACTTGGAACTGCTGCAGAGGCCAAGGATTCAACGGAGAGGTATATTCACTTTTTGTCAGATCGATAGAATCATATCCAATATTTTCGGTGACTATTTTTTTCCAATCCGAACAATTATTGCCAATCTCCTCATCATAATGTTCTGCCTGAGTATTTCTATTCCACGCCGGTTCTTGACCAACAAACAATATCTTGGCATTGGGATTTCCATGGCCTATATAGCCATTATCAACGAGAGCAATTAAATCATTAAATTCCTTTGAGTACATCATAGTAAAAAGATTTTTGTTAATAAACAGCAGGCATGTTGATTTTAAATAATGGAACTGATTTCAACTATTTTAAACCATCCTAATTACAAAAATAAAAATAATAGTGGAAACATTGTTACTCAAATATGGAATATTTCATCATCACGTTTTTTTATTGTCTCGAATACCAACCTTATCCCCAACATAGTAGACAAAGTGAAAATCACAAAAAACAAGCGGCACTGAACTTTCATTCAATGCCGCCTATTTCTTTAGCACACAACAATATCTTGTTATTTTACCTTTGCTGTCAATTCTGCACCGGCTTTAAACTTAACGACTTTCTTTGCCGGAATAGTTATCTTTTCCTTAGTGGCAGGGTTAATACCTGTTCTTTCAGCCTTCTCGCTAACAGAGAATGTACCGAAACCGATAAGAGCAACCTTATCGTTCTGTACCATAGCTTCAGAGATCACTTCAATAGTTGCGTCCAATGCGTTCTTTGCATCAGCCTTTGTCAAGCCTGCTTTTTCAGCAATAGCATTAATTAATTCAGCTTTATTCATAATAGAAATATTTAGGTTTATGGTATTTAATACAAATGTAACCTATTCCATACAAACGAACAAGAAAAAAAGAAAGAAAATTCAAAAAACTGCTCAAAAATGTTTTTTTTCGTGTTTTACCGGTATAAACAACAGAATTTTATGTACTTAGCACAACTTTTGGTACAAGCCGAAGCTACTATTGCCAGCTTAGTTCCACGCGAACCCGGACAGACAGACAACCGCCGCCGCTCCACCGGCAAGAACCATTTCGACACATGGGCCGTTAATATATATATATGTAAGTCAATACTATTTAAGAACTGACACTCCCCCTCTTTTATAATTTTATCATACCTTTGTAAGCTGATAATTTATATACAAACGAATTTTAGACGAACAATAATAAGATATGACTAATAACAGTTTTTTAAACCGCATTCCACCGGTAACACGCCATTTGATTCTGATCAACGTGCTGGTTTGGATTGTTTCCATGTTTCTCGTTTATACCCAAGGTTTTGACCTTTCAAAATATTTAGGACTGCACTATTTCAAGGCAAGCGACTTCAACGCCATGCAGCTCATCACCTACATGTTCATGCACGACACAGGGGGCATCGCGCACATATTCTTCAACATGTTCTCGCTCTACATGTTCGGCCGTCTGCTGGAACAGGTGTTGGGAAGCCGCCGCTTCCTGTTCTTCTACATTTCGACAGGTATCGGAGCGGCCCTGCTACAGGAGGGCGTCATTGCCATGACATGGTTCGACACGCTCGCCCATTCATTGAACGTGCCCTACGATGCCGCCGTAACATTCCTCTCCGACCCGATTTCCGTCGGTTCCACGTTTGAATACCGCGACAAGCTTGTCAACGAATTTCTCAACAGCATGATTACCGTCGGCGCTTCCGGTGCCATCTTCGGCATTCTGCTGGCATTCGGCATGATATTCCCGAACCTTCCGCTCTATCTGTTCTTCATACCCGTCCCCATCAAGGCCAAATACATGGTCATCGGCTACGGACTGATTGAGCTCTTCTTCGGAATCAGCGGAACCATGAGCGGTGTAGCCCATTTCGCCCACCTCGGCGGAATGCTGTTCGGACTGCTGATATTGTTATACTGGCGCAAAAAAGGAATCATAGGTGGCAGGTACTATTAACAAAATCCGACAATTCTACTTGTCGAAATCGGTCATCATCCGGTTTATCCTGATAAATGTCGGGGTATTTCTGATAGTTAGTTTCGCCGCACTGCTGGCGAATCTATTAGGCGTGCCCTACAACTTGCTGCCGATGCTTGAATTGCCCTCCTCGTTTGGCGAGGCAATTCTCCATCCGTGGACATTTGCCACCTACATGTTCACCCACTACCAGCTGCTGCACATCCTGTTCAACATGCTATGGCTCTATTGGTTCGGGGCGCTGTTTCTGTATTTCTTCTCGGGCAAGCACCTGAGAGGCCTTTATATAGTAGGAGGAATCTGCGGCGGACTGCTTTATATGATTTCTTATAATGTTTTCCCGTATTTCCGTCCCATGCCCGCCTACTCCACCATGGTAGGCGCATCGGCTTCGGTGCTGGCTATCGTCGTGGCAACAGCCTACCGGGAGCCGAACTATCCCGTACGCCTTCTCTTCTTCGGCAATGTACGGTTGAAATATCTGGCCCTGATCGTGGTGCTGACCGATCTGCTGTTCATCACATCGAGCAATGCGGGCG
>URMA01000065.1 GCA_900548875.1 uncultured Porphyromonadaceae bacterium
GGCACAAATCCCGACAGCCGTTTTCGTTGCAAGCGGACAGAATTGTTTCCGTCACCTGTCCGGCATACAAACTTCTGCCGTCAATTGGTGGCAGTTTTCGCCGATTTTTGTTAGTTTTGCGTAGTAATCGCAATGACAATGGCAAACAGGATGAACCGTCGGGAATGGATAAAGCGCACTTCTGCCGGAATGGCAGGAGCTGTCGTCGCGCTCTCCGGGTGCAGCGTCCGTCAGCCGGAACGTCTGAAAGGCGAAGTGTCGATGCCCGAACAGTTGCCTGTACTCAAGGCTTTCGATGTGCCCCGTCTCCGCGACCGTTTGCCACGACTGGGCATTTCCACCCTCTCCTTTCCCCGTATCGGGAAAAAGCTCGACGTGGAGGAAGGGAAACGCATCGTGCAGTTTGCCGCCGCTCACGGCGTAAAGCTGTTCGACACGGCATGGGCCTATCGTGAAGGTGAAGGCGAGCGTATTCTCGGCGAAGCCCTGAAGGATTCCCACCGCTCTTCCTACCGTCTGTCCACCTCCATGCCCACCTGGGACATCAAAACGCTGGCGCAAGCCAAGGAAATTTTCTCCCGACAGCTCGAACTGCTCCACACTTCCTATATCGACTTCTATTCGCTTCAGGCAATCAACAGTCTGGCGAAATTCAATACCGTCTACAAGCAGACGGGCGTTCTCGACTTTCTGCTGCGCATGCGCGAGGAAGGCGTTATCCGCCATCTGGGCATAGACCTGATTGGCGATGAAACAGCGATGGACGAACTGCTGAAAAGCGACAATATCACCCACCTGGAAGCTACGGATGTCGACCACGAATCGTCGGTCGACGCACTGCTCAACGAAGACGCTTTCTGGGATTTCATGCGCATACCCTACAACGCCGAGGACAACCGAAAACTTGACGGTGCCCCCCAGCGTATGATGGAGAAACTCCACCGTACGGGACTTGCCGTATTCGTAACCAACCCGACAAAGGACGGAGCCCTGCGCGCCATGAGCGGCGACGCTACCGACATTCTTTATGAAGCCAATCCCCGACAGCCGATAGCCGGCTGGGCATTGCGCGATGCCGCAACGGCCGAGGGTGCTGACTGCGTCATCGACAGTGTACCCGACATGGCGGCACTGAAAGAGGACGTGATGGTTTTCGGCAGCCCATTGAAATTCACCGCCGCTGAAAAGGAAACATGGAGTCGCGCGATGGAAGCCTATCTGACGAACACGCTCGTCAACTGCACCTACTGCGACCGCTGTATGCCCTGCCCCTACGGCATCAACATACCCGGCATTTTCCGCATCTACAACGAAGTGCTGAAAGAAGGCATGGTGCCCGACCGCTTCGGCGACGTCTATTCGGAAACTTTTTCCACCAAAGGCCGTTATTTTATTAACCGCTACCGTGCCGCCATCCGCGACGAAGAAAGCGCGTTCCGCTGTATCCGCTGCGACCAATGCGTGCCCAAATGCCCCGAACTGATAGCCATCCCGGAACAGATGGACCACATTGCCGCCATTGTTGAGGCAGTGAAGGATGTGGAAGTAGAAAAAATCTGCGGACATTAAAAATACGGAGAAGATGAAGAAACTGAAAAAAATACGCATCGCCGTTTCTCTGGCGTTTTTCCTGCTCCTGACGGCATTTTTTGCCGACATGAGCGGCTGCCTGCCCCGTCAGTTGTCGGTGCTGGAGCAGATTCAGTTCCTACCGTCGCTGCTGTCGTTCAATTTGGGCATGGTGGGTTTCTGGCTCATTGCCTCCTTCCTGTTCGGCAGAGTGTACTGCTCCACAGTCTGCCCGATGGGCACGTTTCAGGACTTTTTCGGACGGCTCGGCAAGCAAATCCGTAAAAAGAAAAACGCCCGCTACCGCTTTTCTCCGGCTAAAAACATACTGCGCTATTCCCTGCTGACGCTGACGGCGCTCTGCCTCTGTGCCGGCGTGATGGCGTTTCCCGCACTTATCGACCCCTACAGCGCCTACGGCCGTATCGTCGTGGCATTCGTCCGCCCGCTGACGGCATGGATACACAACACTGCCGCAGCCGACAGCACGCTGCTGCTGACCGTCGACATCGTGCTGCCCGGAGCCGTGGGTGTTTCCGTAGCGGCACTGACAGCCGTTATTGTCGGCTTTCTGGCATTCCGCAACGGCCGCACGTTCTGCAACACCGTCTGCCCCGTCGGAACAACATTGAGCCTGTGCAGCCGCTCGTCGATATGGCGGATGGAAATCGACACCGACAAGTGCATCAACTGCCACCGCTGTGAATATGCCTGCAAGGCAGCCTGCATCGACTTGAGCGATCACGTGGTCGACATGAGCCGCTGCGTGCTGTGTTTCAACTGCGTGGATGTCTGCAACGATGATGCCATTACCTATACGCCCAACCGCCGCCGTGCCGCCACACCGCTGATGCAGCGCATCAAGGAACGCACCGCTGTCGGCTCGGCCTCCCCGGCTATGGATGTGATGATAAAGGAACAGAAAAAAACCGTGCCCGACGCTTCCCGCCGACGTTTTCTCGGCTTTGTGGGAACAGCCGCCGTAACCGGTTCGCTGGCAAATGCCGCCGACGGCATCCGTCAGGCAGAAGCCGCCGCGAAAGGCCGTGTTCCGGTCAGCCGCCGTCGTGCCGTCACCCCTCCCGGAACGGAGTCGCGCGACGATTTCCTGCGCCGTTGCACCGCCTGCCTGCTCTGTGTCGGCAAGTGTCCGCAACAGGTGCTCCGTCCGGCCGTGACGGAATACGGCATTTTCCATCCGATGCAGCCGTACATGGACTTCGTGACATCCTTCTGCCGCGAAGCGTGCAACCTCTGCACTATGGTCTGCCCTACGGGAGCCTTACGGCCACTCAACATCGAAGAAAAGAAAACCACCGCCATCGGAAAGGCAAAATTCCTGCTACGGAACTGCGTCACGCAGACCGACGGCGTGAGCTGCGGCGCCTGCTCGCGCAAGTGTCCGGCGGAAGCCATCACGATGGTGGATTACAACCATACGAAAATACCCCAAATCGACGAATCGGTCTGCACCGGCTGCGGAAAATGCGAATACGTATGCCCCGCCGCGCCCTACAAGGCCATCTACGTTGAAGGCATAGAATAGAAAAAACAAAAAACGGACAAAAATATGAAACAGTACCTCGACTTGCTTCATCATGTCATGGAGCACGGTGTGATGAAAAGCGACCGCACGGGCACGGGCACAAAGAGCGTGTTCGGCTATCAGATGCGGTTCAGCATGGCTGACGGATTCCCGTTGCTGACCACGAAAAAGCTGCACCTGAAATCCATTATCTACGAACTGCTGTGGTTTCTGAACGGCGACACGAACGTGAGATACCTTCAGGACAACGGTGTGCGCATCTGGAACGAATGGGCGGACGAAAACGGCGACCTCGGCCATATCTACGGCTATCAGTGGCGTTCATGGCCCGACTACAACGGCGGCCACATCGACCAAATCAAGGAAGCGGTGGAAACCATCAAGCACAATCCCGATTCGCGCCGCATCATCGTGTCGGCATGGAACGTGGCCGACCTGCCGAACATGAACCTGCCTCCCTGCCACGCCTTTTTCCAGTTCTACGTGGCCGACGGCAAACTGAGCCTCCAGCTCTACCAGCGCAGTGCCGACATCTTCCTCGGCGTACCGTTCAACATCGCCTCCTATGCCCTCCTGCTGCAAATGATGGCACAGGTGACGGGGCTCGAAGCCGGCGACTTTGTTCACACGCTCGGCGATGCCCACATCTACACCAACCATTTCGAACAGGTGCAGTTGCAGATGTCACGCGAACCGCGTCCGCTCCCGACGATGAAAATCAACCCCGACGTGAAGGACATTTTCTCCTTCCGCTTTGAAGACTTTACATTGGAAAACTACAACCCGCACCCGCACATCAAGGGCGTAGTGTCGGTATAACATACACAGACGGATATGAAAGAAAAACTGAGTGCCATCGTTGCCGTTGCCGAAGACGGAGCCATCGGTCGCAACGGCGACCTGCTCTGCCACATGTCGGCTGACCTGAAGCATTTTAAGAACGTCACTACCGGCGGAACCGTCGTTATGGGCCGCCGCACCTACGACTCATTGCCTAAAGGGGCGTTGCCCAACCGGCGCAACATAGTGATAACGCGCAACCCGTACTTTACCGCCAAACGGGTGGAAACGGCACATTCGCTCGCCGAAGCGCTGCAACTCACCAAAGATGACGAAAAAGTGTTTGTCATCGGCGGCGAACAGATTTACCGTGCCACGTTCGACAGCGTGTCGACCCTGTACCTCACCCGCATCCACGCCCGTTTCCCGGATGCCGACGCGTTTTTCCCGGAAATCAATCCGTCGGAATGGCGCACAGTGAGCGAGGAATCCTTTCCTGCCGACGAAAAGAACCCCTATCCGTACACGTTTCTTACGTTGGAAAGGCTATGAGCCCGGAAACAGGAACACAGAAGTTGGAAACCGCTATTCCGTAGGTTGCGGAGTCAGTTCACCGATAATGCGCTTGAGGAACTGAGTCGGTTTTTGGGAATATGCCTGCTGCAGACAGCTACGGGCTTCGCCTGCCGTTGGAGAGTCCAGCGGCAGTTGTTTTTGTTTCACTTCGTTGTAGCGGACAATGCCAATGTTAAGCAAGGCTTCCATGTTGTCCTTGTCCAGTTCCAGAATTTGGCGGTAGGCGCTGACACCCGGCTCTATCTCGCTGAGCAGGATATGTCCGCGCGCCTTGATGGAAAGCGTATATATATCGTCGGGATTGACGGTAAGCAGCGAATCGCTAATGGAAATCATCTTGGGCGCATTGTTGCGCGAATCGTAGTATTTGATAAGCTGCAAATTGATGCTGCGCTTGAGCCACGGCTGCTTTTCCTTGATTTTCAACAGCAGATTTTCATAAATGTCAGGTTTTCCCAGCCGGAACGCCTCCGTCTTCACATTTTCGAAAAGGTCGTTGAGAGCAATACCCTTCTGCTGCGACAGTTCGACGAGCTGAATCTGCTTCTCCTCGTCGCCCTTCAGCCCGTAAAGAGCCAGAGCAAGGGAAATGGTGGGCAAATCAGTAGGCTGCTGCATCAGCATCAGTTCATACATGGCAAGCGCACTGTCCCATTCCTGATAGGCATAGAAGCGTTCTGCCTTTTCCTTCAGCTTGCTGAAACTCGTTTCCGCCTGCAACGGCTGACAAGTAACGGAAAAGACGGCGGCAATCAAAAAGAACTTGCCCAAAACGGAAAATAGATACTTCTGCATATTTCTCATCGGTTATGTTTGCTCTTGCCACAAAGTTAGTTATTTTTGTAAAAGAGAAATCCTTTGCAGGGTTAAATATTATTCAATACGGAACAATCACAAACTGAAGTATGAAAGACAGAATAGTTTTCATTACCGGAGCAACCAGCGGCATCGGCGAAGGCTGCGCCCGCAAGTTTGCCGCCATGGGGTCCGACCTGATTCTGAACGGCAGAAATACAGTAAAACTGGCTGAACTGAAAGCAGAACTGACAGCAAAGGGCGTCGACGTGCTGACACTTCCGTTCGACGTGCGCGACCGCGAAGCCATGCGTGCCGCCCTCGATTCACTGGAAGGCAAATGGAAAAATATCGACGTACTGATCAACAATGCCGGACTTGTCATCGGTCTGGACAAGGAATTTGAAGGCAACCTCGACGAATGGGATGTGGTGCTCGACACAAACGTGCGCGCCCTGCTGGCCATGACCCGCATGGTAGTGCCGGGAATGGTGGAACGAGGCCGCGGACACATCATCAACATCGGCTCGATTGCCAGCGATGCCGCCTACCCCGGAGGCAGCGTCTACTGCGCCACGAAAGCGGCTGTCAAGGCTTTGTCCGACGGACTCCGCATCGACCTTGTCGACACACCCCTGCGCGTGACGAACATCAAGCCGGGAATGGTGGAAACGAATTTCACCGTGGTGCGCTATCGCGGCGACAAGGAACGTGCCGACGATTTCTATAAAGGAATCCATGCCCTCAACGGCGACGACGTGGCCGAAGTTGTCTATTTTGCCGCTTCCGCCCCTGCACATGTGCAGATAGCCGAAGTGCTCGTCATGCCGACGAATCAGGCTACAGGAACGATTTCCTACAAGAAACGCTGAAGATTTGTTTGAGATTTAAGGGAAAGTCATTAAATTTGTAAAAAACAAAACCAGACAGAATGAGAACAAGTTACAAGCGCATATTGCTGAAACTCAGCGGCGAGTCGCTGATGGGTGAACAAGGCTACGGCATCGACCCGGTTAGAGTGGGCGATTACGCCGAACAGATTAAGGATTTGGCACAATCCGGTGTGGAAATCGCTATTGTAATCGGTGGCGGCAACATATTTCGCGGACTTGCCGGAGCGGCAAAAGGCGTTGACCGTGTGAAAGGCGACCAGATGGGCATGCTTGCTACGGTCATCAACTCGTTGGCTCTCTGTTCGGCTCTTGAAAAAATCGGACAGCCGGCACAGGTATTCACTGCCATCAACATGTTCCCGATTGGCGAACACTACAGCAAGTGGAAAGCCATCGACGCCATGAAGGCCGGAAAGGTAGCCATCATGTCGTGCGGCACGGGCAACCCGTTCTTTACAACCGATACAGGCTCGGCTCTGCGCGGAATCGAAGTGGAAGCCGACGTGATGCTGAAAGGCACACGCGTTGACGGCATCTACACAGCCGACCCGGAAAAAGACCCGACAGCCGTCAAGTTTACGGAAATCACCTACGACGAAATCTACAGCCGCGGACTGAAGGTGATGGACCTTACGGCAACTGTGCTTTGCAAGGAAAACAATCTCCCGATTGTGGTGTTCAACATGGACCAGAAAGGCAACCTCCGCAAAGTGATCGACGGAGAACCCATCGGCACATTGGTATATCAGAAATAAACAATAACAAATAAAAACGATACAATTATGAACGACGTAAATTTCTATATTTCTCCTGCAGAAGAAAAAATGGAATTGGCGGTGGCTTATCTTGATGAAGCATTGGCACACATCCGTGCCGGTAAGGCAAACCCGAAGATTCTCGACGGCATCAAGGTTGACTACTACGGAAGCGCCGCTCCTATCAGTAATGTTGCCAACGTGTCGGTGCCTGATGCCCGCACTATCACCATTACTCCGTGGGAAAAATCCATGTTCAAGGAAATTGAAAAGGCAATCATCAACTCTGACCTCGGCATCACGCCGGAAAACAACGGCGAAGTAATCCGCCTTTCTATTCCGCCGTTGACAGAGGAACGCCGTAAAGCGCTGGTTAAACAGTCGAAAGCTGAAGCCGAACAGGCTAAGATTTCTGTACGTAATGCCCGCCGCGATGCTATCGAAGGCTTGAAGAAAGCTGTGAAGAACGACGGCATGCCGGAAGACGCACAGAAAAATGCAGAAGAAAAGGTTCAAAAAATCCACGACAAGTACCTGAAGAAAATCGACGAGGTATTTGCTGCCAAGGAAAAGGAAATCCTTACAGTATAATTCCCCACCACAATATACATAATAAAAACCGTCAGGAATACGCCGATATTCCTGACGGTTTTTTGTTATTTTCAACATAAAAACACAATAATGTAATTTTTATTGGTAAAAATGTAACAATATTAAATATTTTTTATTAACTTGCCTACGATTTATAATTAAAACCTATGCTTATGATGAAAAAGATTACATTGTTAGTGTTGGCTTGCACATTATGCGCAAGCGTTGGTTTTGCTCAAAACAAAAAGGCATTACGGGCAAAGACGATGAAGGTTGAAAACACGGAGGCGGTATCCAGCCGCCTGTTTACACCGGTTTGCAAGTTCACAAAAGCACAAGTGACGTCAACACCCCGAATGTTGGCAAATGACGCTTCGGCGGTAATCGTTGAAGAAGACTTCTCAAAATTTACGGCAGGCAGCGAAACCGCTCCGGATGCGACAGACTTAGCAAATGCACAGACAGGCGACATCTCGGCCGATTACACACAAGTTCCGGGATGGTCGGGTGGAGCCGTGTTCCAAGCCGGAGGTTCTGCATATATTGGTTTTTATCAAGATGAAACAGGCTGGATCAATACTCCGCTACTCGACTTTTCTGCAAACAACGGAACATTTACCGTAACTTTCCGCGCCAAATCGGCATTATCGGGCGGCGACGAACTGAACGTGCTATTGCTGTACCCTGGCGAACAATATGCAACAAGCTCACAATCCGTTGTACTGACTAATGAATGGCAGGAATACAACTTTTCTCTCTCAAAAGGCATAGCCGAATCCTTCATTCAAATGTGGTCCAACAATGGGGAATATTTTATTGACGACATTAAAATTTCCGCCGAAGGACTTAGCGCACCGCAAAATCCGACCGTGTCAAAATACATGGGCACTTCTGCCGAATTGAGTTGGGATGCAGTAGCAGAAGCAGACTCCTATCTGCTGAATGTCTACTACTTTAGCATGGATACATGGGACTACGTATATCTGCTCCAGAATGAACCTGTAACCGGAACTACCTATACGATAGACGGCTTGAATCCAAGCGAAAGTTACTTCTTTGATGTTGCAGCCGTTCAGGGCGATAAGGTTTCACCGCTGTCCGAATCAGTATCGATTGTTTCGCCAATTGAGGCACCGATAGCACTCCCGGCAACAAACTATTCGGCCACTTCATTTACTGCCAACTGGGAAGCCGTTGAAGGAGCAGCGTCCTATCTGTTGAGCGTCATGTCAATGACAGAAGAGGGCGACACCCAATATGTTCTCGAGAATAAGGAAGTGCAAGGAACAAGTTACGACGTGAAGGACTTGACAGCAGGTACAGTTTATTACTACCAGGTTACAGCAAAAATGTCTGACGGTTCTGTTTCACAACCTTCTGAAATGATTGCGGCATTGCCGACACTCAGCAAGCCGGTAGTGAAAGAAGCGACCGACATCACTGCAACTGGATTTACCGCCAACTGGGAACCGGTAGAATTTGCAAATGTCTATTTGGCTACTCTTTACAAAGAACATACGGCCATAGCCGACGAAACTTATACAATTGCCAACGCATCGTTCGAAGGACTTGAATCAACCGGAACGCTTGAAAGTCCGGAAACGTTCTTTGACGCCTATCAACTTACACGTCAGGATGGAGCTTATGGCTGGTATATCAGCATGGCAGCAACAATACCTGGAGCTATGGGTCTGGACAATTCCTTTGCAATGTTCTTTGGTCCGTCATTCATGTACTCTCCGCAAGGCAATTTCGGGCAGGCTGGCGGAAAGGTTGCT
The DNA here is from genome assembly GCA_900548875.1 of uncultured Porphyromonadaceae bacterium. Classification (GTDB taxonomy): domain Bacteria; phylum Bacteroidota; class Bacteroidia; order Bacteroidales; family Muribaculaceae; genus Limisoma. The sequence continues at coordinate 9,284 of URMA01000065.1, forward strand.
TTGACACTCGACGTAGTAGCACCGGCTAACGACAACCTGTGGATCATGTTTGCAGAAATCGTCAACAACGAAATTGTACCGATTGAATCCTCTGTCAAGAGTATTCCTGTTACACCTACAATGACTGAACAGAAAGTGACGCTGGAAGGCGGCTCTGACGGCGACGTTATTCTGATGTATTCCGAAAACAACCAAAACGTGTTCTTCGGCTCACTGAAAGCAGATATCGACCTGAAAGCGGGAGCCAAATTCTCAACAACGGAAGATGCCGTCGTTGCAGAAACAAACAACTGCAGCTTCAAAGATTTGACAGTTATGGACGGCGATGCATTTGCCTACGACGTAATGGCAGCATACATTGCAGACTCAAACAACATAGTGTACAGCGAAACTTCCGACAAGATGGAAGTGCAACTGTCCTCTTCGGTAGCTTCAATTGCTCCGGCGATGGCCAAAGTTAATGTTACTAACGGCATAGTGAATATCAGCAATCCGGCGATGAAGGATGTCGCAGTATTCGGCATTGACGGCAAATGTGTCTTTACAGACAACAACGGTTCTGAAACTTTGTCGGTAGAACTGCCGGCAGTTGGAATCTACCTTGTCAAAGTCGGTACTGAAATATTCAAAGTCATCAAATAAAATCCGGTAAATTTTAGGGTTATGTATTGGGGCAGGTTTTTACGACTTGCCCCAATTTTTTTATCAAAAAACAGCTCAAAAAATGCCCCTAAAAACAACTTGTACATCAATGACCACTGCTTAATTTTTGTAAGACATTGATTTACAATACAATCCCAAAATGCTTATGTACATCAAAAAATTTGGTGACTTGGGAAAAATCGTAGTAATTTTGCATCGCAACTAAAGAAAAAAGTAATGTTTTTATTGTAATGGAATAACATCGTATCTGAGAGCAGTTACGAATTCCGTTAAAACGATTAAGACCCCATTTAGGTCGAAATCCAATGGAAAAGATAATATCTACTACGCAACACTGACAACTGATAAAAACCAAGTGAAGTTTTCCGTAATGCCTTCTTGAGCTAGAAGGTTTCGGAAAATGGGAACTATCGAAAACAACACTCCTGCAAAAGGTGAACTGAATGTTTGTTTTGTGGTACAAAAGAATGTAAAAGTCGAATAGTTTCTTGAAAATCACAGCTTAGGGGCTTGCCGGGAGGCACGCCCCTAAGTGTTTTATATAATATCTCCAAAGTCGGTCCGAAAGCGGATTCCGTTAGCGGGAACTGCCTCCACCGGGAAGCAAAGAAACACTGAAACACTATTCCAAACCGCTTTCAAGGCCGCTGCACGCGAGAAAGCATGGAAATATATGGAAGACCCACGTCAATTAAAAATGGCAGGAAGAGCCGGAAAACGTCATTCCGCGGCCTATCATCCCGTTCATTCCGATTGCCATGGCGTTTCTTGTCGCCCCGGCATGCGGTGAACCATCCGCCGACGGAAAGATAACGACTTTACAGCACAAAAACAAAGCGGGCGCACAATATTCAAATGACACCGGCAACAAAAAAGAGGGAACTACGCCGGAATGATGAAAATTCTTCGTATTTTTGCGTTTTAAAGACTAATGCGGAAAGCTATGGTTTATAAGTACGATTTTCTTGTAATAGGTTCCGGTATTGCCGGAATGAGCTATGCCCTGAAAGTAGCGGGCAAAGGTGGTAGGGTTGCACTGGTGTGCAAAACTACACTGGAAGAGGCCAACACGTATTACGCGCAAGGCGGTGTCGCCTCGGTGACAAACCTGCTTGTCGACAATTTCGACAAACACATTGAAGATACAATGATAGCCGGAGACTGGCTGAGCGACCGCAAGGCGGTGGAGAAAGTGGTGAGAAACGCTCCGGCACAAATCAAACAGCTGATTGAATGGGGAGTGCAATTCGACAAAAACGAGAAAGGCGAATTCGACCTGCACCGCGAAGGCGGACACTCTGAATTCCGTATTCTTCACCATGCCGACAACACGGGTGCCGAAATTCAGGAAAGTCTGATTCGCGCCGTGAAACAGCATCCCGACATCGACATCTTTGAAAATTCGTTTGCTGTGGAAATCATTACACAGCACCACCTCGGAAAAATTGTGACTCGCCGCACCCCGGACATCACTTGCTACGGAGCCTATGTACTTGACGTGGCTACCAAAAAGGTCAACACGTTTCTTTCGAAAGTGACAGTCATGGCCACCGGAGGCATCGGACAGGTATACACCACTACGACCAACCCGTCGGTAGCAACCGGCGACGGCATTGCCATGGTCTACCGTGCCAAGGGAACGGTGAAGGACATGGAATTCATTCAGTTCCACCCCACTGCCCTCTTCCATCCGGGCGACCGTCCGTCATTCCTCATCACGGAAGCCATGCGCGGCTATGGGGCTGTGCTCCGCACCTGCGACGGCAAGGAATTCATGCAGAAATACGACAAACGGCTGTCGCTCGCTCCTCGCGACATTGTGGCACGTGCCATCGACAATGAAATGAAAATGCGCGGCGAAGACCACGTCTATCTCGACGTTACCCACAAGGATGCCGAAGAAACGAAACACCACTTCCCGAACATTTATGCGAAGTGTCTGAGCCTCGGCATCGACATCACGAAAGACTATATTCCGGTTGCCCCTGCCGCCCACTATCTTTGCGGCGGTATCAAGGTCGACCTGAACGGCTGTTCGTCTATCCAGCGACTGTATGCTGTGGGCGAATGTTCCTGCACAGGACTTCACGGCGGAAACCGACTGGCCTCCAACTCGCTTATCGAAGCCGTGGTTTATGCCGATGCCGCTGCAAAACACAGCCTTGAAAATATCGGCCACTATTCGTTCCGCGAAGACGTGCCGGAATGGAACGACGAAGGCACGCAGCACAACGAAGAAATGGTGCTCATCACTCAAAGTCTGCGCGAAGTGAACCAGATTATGAGCACTTACGTGGGCATTGTCCGCTCGAATCTCCGCCTCGACCGCGCATGGAATCGCCTCGACATCCTCTACGAAGAGACCGAAAAGCTGTTCAAACAGAGCACGGCATCGAAAGAGATTTGCGAACTGCGCAACATCATCAACGTCGGCTATCTGATTATGCGACAGGCCAAAGAACGCCACGAATCGCGCGGCTTGCACTACTCGATCGACTATCCGCCTGCACCTCATAAAGAAATCAGTTTTGACAACTAACTGCAGCAGACTGCTGAAACCGTTAAAACGCGAGAGGCATCCGGAAACAGTCCGGGTGCCTCTCGCTGTCTAAAGGGGGCACCCAAAAGCAACGTCGCCCATATCTACATAAATATTACTAAAAATCATTAAGAGAGAAACGGCTCCGGGTGAAAATCCACCGATATCCTTATCTTTGCAAAACTATCTTAAAATCAAGAGACTACACTTACTTAATGACAAAATACTTTTTAGGCTTATTCTGTTTGGTTCTGTTGGTCATATCCTGCCAGAACCAATCTGTTTTCGATTACGAAGCAATGAAACGGGAATTGAACGAAAATCCCCGCGAACTGCTTGTAAAACTCGACACGCTGCTGTCAACCCGTCTCAACAAGCAGGACAAGGCAGACGCGACACTGATGCGCTACGACTGCTTCGAACGTCTGGACTCGTTTCCCAAGCCCGACAGCACACTGCTGGAGCTGACCCAATACTACAACAGTATCGGCGATTCGGCCAAACTGTGCCGTGCATACTATTTCAATGCCCGACAGCTTCACAGCGACTATTTCTACATCCGCGCCATGGTCAACTACCGCAAGGCGGAACGACTGGCCGCCAACGTCGATTCTACGCTGCTGTTTCAAATAAAAATGCACCTGGTGCCGATTTATCATTTCAACCAGCAGGCCACGACTGAAATGGAAACGCTGAACGAAGCCATCAGCCTCGCTATTCAGCTGAACGACTCCCTCCTCCTGTCGAAAGCCTACAAGACGGAAGCCATGCTCCACCGCGAACACAAGCGTTACGAAGAAGCTCTCGTGTCGTTCAACAAGGCATGTAGCTACGCTCCTTTCAACAAACGGAAATGGAAGGCGGAAATGCTGATGGAAAAGGCCCGTACGCAACTGTCGCTCGACAAGCTGGAACAGGCGCTGACAACTCTCGACAAGGCCATAGCAACGGATTCGGCCGACGTTCCGCAAGCCTATCGCGCCAAAGTCTGCATAAAATATTTCATGTCGCCCAACCCGGATTCCCACGGCAAATTTCTCAACATCGTTCAGCAAATGCCACTGATGGAAAAGATGAACGCCTATCGGAATGCCGCCCACTGGCTCCAACTCCACGGAATGTCGGAAGAAGCATTGGCCTGCATGAAAAAATACACCGACTTGCGGGATTCGCTCGACATGAACCGCAAGGACATTTTCCTGGAACGTGCCCGTATGCTGCAGGATTTCAAACGGCAGCAGGAAAGGGTTGCCGAAGCGGAAAACGAGCGCACAAGCGACTGGATGCTGTTCTACCGGCTGTTGGCGCTGTTTGCGCTGTCATTGCTGCTGCTGTTTGCTTTCTATCACAACATGAAACGCAAAAAGTCAAGACTGGAAATCGGCATCCAACAGGAGAAAAAAGAAAACTACCGCCTGATGCTCAAGCAGCAGCAGACGGAAATGCAGTTCCTGCGCGAAAAGGAAGCAAAGGAAAAGATGGAAATCGACCAATTGAGCCAAAAGGTGGAATATTTCAAGCGCCTGAATGCCATAACGGTGCCGATTCTGATGAATACCCGCAACCGGACAGGGGCGCTGCATCTGACAGAAGAAGACTGGGAAACGGTTGTCAACAACACCAACGCCTGCTTCGACAATTTCACCTCCCGACTGAAGGCCCAACACCCGACGCTGACCGACGAGGAAATACGTTTCTGCTGCCTTATCAAGATGGAGCTCCCCTTGTCGCTGCTGGCAGAAATCTATCACATTGCCAAAGGAAGCATCTCGCGGAAAAAAATGCGTCTGAAAGAAAAAATGACCATCCTCAACGGCACTTTTGACGAATACATCGCGGATTTCTAAGAACAAGTCAATTAACATAAAACCGGCGACTTCCATCGACAGGGAATCGCCGGTTTTTGTATTGATATGCAAATAGTTTATTTCAATTCAAAAGCTACTTTGCCTTTGATGTCGACAGACGATGCGCCAACAAGTGCCTCAAATTTTCCGGGTTCGGCTACCCATTCGTGCTTCTTGTCGTCGAAATAAGAAAGAGCCTCGCTGTTGATGGTAAACGAAACCACCTTTTCTTCGCCCGGAGCCAAAGTCACCTTTTCGAAGCCTTTCAGTTCTTTCACCGGACGCGGAAGTGACGATTTCTTGTCGCTGATATAGAGTTGGACCACTTCCTTGCCTTCGCGCTTACCGGTATTTTTTACCGGAACTGAAACCGTCACCGTTCCGTCGGCTGTCATTTCCTTCTTGTCGATGGTCGGTTTTCCGTATTCAAAAGTGGTGTACGAAAGTCCATGACCGAAAGCAAACAGCGGTTTCAGTTTCTCCTTGTCAGTCCAGCGATAGCCTACGTAAATGCCTTCATTATAGCGCACATTGACATGGTCGCCCGGATGCTCGCCAAGGGCATGGGCACCGTTGTCTTCCAGACGTACCGGGAACGTGAACGGCAGCTTTCCGGAGGGGTCCACGTCGCCAAACAGCACTGAAGCAAGGGCGTTGCCGGCTTCCGTACCGCAGTACCATGATTCTACTACCGACGGCACTTTGGCAACCCACGGCATGGCTACGGCATTACCGCTGATGATAACCACGGCAATGTTCGGATTGACAGCGGCAATGGCTTCGATAGTCTTGTCCTGTTCATACGGGAGGTTGTACGACTTGCGGTCGTTACCCTCACAGTCCTGACCGTCGTTCTTGTTCAGACCGCCGATGAAAATCACCATGTCGGCATCCTTGGCAGCTTCTACGGCTTCGGCACGCAGGTCATTCAAGTCGAAAATCTTTTCCGGAGCGACGGCACCTTTCACATCCTGGGCAGCCACCGCCGGCGATGCGTATCCGCCCTTATAGACAACCTCCACACCGTCCTTTTCAGCACGTGCGAGAATGCCCTGCAACGGCGACACTTCATATTTCACTTTCAGCGATGAAGAACCGCCGCCAATCGTCATCGGATGTACGGCATTTTCACCGACGACAAGCAGTTTGCGCACTTTCTTCGTATCGAGAGGCAACAGATTCTTGTCGTTTTTCAGCAATACGATACCTTCCTGCGCAATCGTACGTCCGGCAAGGGCATGCTCTTCTGTCGCAAACGAGCCGTAAGGACGCGACGGAGCCATCGTCGTACGGAATACGAGACGAAGAATGCGGCGCACCTTATCGTCAAGTTCCTTCGTGCCGACCTTGCCCGACTTAATCAAGTCAAGATAAGGATTGGCAAGATAATAGTTGTCGTAGGCATTCTTTGCACCCGATTTCAAGCCGTCGGTCCAGGTGCCGAATTCCATGTCAAGGCCGTTGTAAATCGACTGTTCCGTATCGTGAGTTCCACCCCAGTCAGAAACAACTACACCGTCGAATCCCCATTCGCCTTTCAGAATATCGTTGAGGAGATACTGGTTGTGGCAGCAATGCTGTCCCTTATACTGATTGTAGGCTCCCATAATGGCCCACGCCTTGCCTTCCTGCACGGCAGCCTTGAAGGCAGGCAGATAGATTTCGTAGAGAGCGCGGTCGTCGACGATGACATTGATATGTCCGCGGTCGATTTCCTGATTGTTGAGTGCAAAGTGCTTCACGCAGGCGGCAACACCGTTTTTCTGAACTTCCTGAACATAAGGAACTACCATTTTGGAAGACAGATAAGGGTCTTCGCCCATGTATTCAAAATTTCGTCCGTTGAGCGGCGTACGGTAGATGTTTACGCCCGGACCGAGCAGAATATTCTTGTTGCGGTAGCGTGCCTCTTCTCCGATGCTTTTGCCATAAAGGGCCGACATTTCCGGATTCCATGTTGCGGCAAGGCAAGTCAGTGCCGGAAAAGCCGTACAGGAGTCGTTGGTCCATCCTGCACCGCCCCACTCGTCCCATTCCACTTCCTGGCGGATTCCGTGAGGGCCGTCGGTCGTCCAGTTTTCAGGAATACCCAGACGGGGAACGCCCGGCGAGGAAAATTTCGACTGGGCATGGAGCATTGCCACTTTTTCTTCGGTCGTCATACGTGAAAGAGCATCTTCCACTCTCACTTCAATAGGTTTTGTAGGGTCGAGATAGGCCGGAGTTTCCGCTTTGGCTGAAAGCATGGAAAGAGCCGCCACTCCCAACAGTAATTTGGATTTTAGGTTCATAAATCAGTTTGTTTTGGATATATGTCGATTTGTTCAATAAATTTCCGTATCTGCAAATATAACGGAAGTGCTTCAATTAAAAGTCAGGAGAAATGCCGAAAACTACGAATCAGCAAGATTTTGCACAAAAAACGTAAGTTAATCGTGGCCTTCAAGGAGCAATGAGCGAATATATTCCTGCTGCTTGACACAGTTTTGGTAACGGCATGCCTCCAGATATTCCTCCAGAATGCGCCGTGCCTTCTGCTGGTCGGGACGGCACTTGCGGATTGCCTCGTACGAAGAACGGTCGGCCTCGGCAAAGTCCACTATCACCTGCCAGTCCTTCGGCGGAATGATGGCGTTGAAACACGATTCGTTGATTTTCTTGTACGGCCAGAACGTATAGCCGATATTGTTGTCCTTCATCACCTGCGCAAAGGTCGACTGCCATTCCATCGTGTTGTGGCCCATTTCGCCCATATACATCGGTAGGTTCACGCTGTCGCGGAAGGCGATGCTTGATATGCTGGTTTTATGCTTCTTTTTAATTAAATATGCTGTAAATATAC
>URMA01000066.1 GCA_900548875.1 uncultured Porphyromonadaceae bacterium
CGTGATTCCGGCGAGGTGGCATCGGTGAGAATCAATGTGGGCGACGAGGTGCATTTCCGTTCGCTTGCCGATGGCGTTGATTCATGGAACTGGACCTTTGAAGGCGGCAATCCGGCTTCGTCGACCGACGAAAATCCGGTGGTGCGCTACGATGCGCCCGGAAAATATGCCGTGAAACTGGTGGTTGGAAACGGGACGGAAACGGCTGAAATTGTCCGCGATGCGTTTGTCGAGGTGTCGGAAGTGGCGCCGAAAGCCATTATCGGTTTGCCCGAAGAAGGCTATCTGTCGCCGTGGACGGGATGTTTCGTGCCGGTGGGAGTGCCGTTGCAGTTCCGCGATTTGTCTACGGGTTCTCCTACAGCCTGGGAATGGCAGCTTCAAGGTACAGACAATGAAAACACGACGGAGCAGAACCCCGTGGCAGCCTATCTGAAAAAAGGTGCCTACAGCTTGTCGTTGCGAGTGAGCAACAGTGCCGGTGTGAGCACCGATATTCTGCAATATGCCGTGCAGGCAGGCGGAGCACAATATATCTGGAACATTGCGCCGGAGGAAAATTCCTCATTGGCGCCTATCGATTTGTCGTTCTTCGGTTACTACGGAGGCACGAACTGGTTGGGCATGGAAGCCTTTGCCGAGCATTTTGCCGCACCGCTCGCTCCGGCAACGGTGAGTGAGGTGGCCATTTATTTCGCTTCAATTGATGCGGTGACAACGGATGCCGTGATAACCGTTGCGCTGACGGATGTCGACGATAAAGGCATGCCGGGCAACGTATTGGCAAGCGCATCGCTTCCGGTCACGGAGTTGCAGTATTCCGACGATACGTTTAAGGAAACCGTGTTTAAGTTTGCCGCACCTGTGCAGGTTACCGATGAGTTTTTCATTACGGTAAGCGGTTTCCCGAACAAAGACAATGGGGTGGCGGTCGACAACGTGGCCATGTTCTGCTCTCCGAAGCGGGAAGCAGGCGGAAAGTGCACGACCTATCATCTGTTGCAGGAATGGGACGACAACGACCAGCCGACGGGCAAAGTGGAATGGTTCAAGGGTGACGAAGCAATATCCTTTGCTCTCTGTCCGTTATTGGACTATGGTGACGATGCCACGGTGACCGATGTCGTGTCGGCGGATGTACGTGTGTTCGTTGCCGGCGGTATGCTGCGAATCGAAGCCTCGGAAGGCTATCAGAAAGCCACTGTCTACAGCCTTGGCGGAACGGCCCTGCTGACAGCCACTGGCGAAGCGGAAATCTCGCTCGACAGCCTTCCCCGCGGCATCTATATCGTAGCCGTCGAATCCAACGGCAAGCACGTTACGGCAAAGATTGTGAAATGACAGTAGAATTTAAATAATTGAATATTAGGGGCGTCCGTATTTCAAGGATGCCCCTGCCATTCTAAAAATTAGGCTGCTTTTCTATCAAATATGATTGAAATTTTCCGTATCTTTGAAGAAGATAGGATACGGTTCGGGATAAAAAATATCAGAAATAAGTTTTGATATTTTATTCTCCATTCACTTTTATCTATTTTATAAAATCTTGACAGTTCAATTTTATGAAGCGTATAAGAATATTCATTAGCAGTGTTCAGCGTGAATTTGCTGAAGAACGGGCCATGCTTTGTCATTATATTCGGACGGATGCTTTGTTAGGTAAGTTCTTTGAGCCGTTTATTTTTGAGGAAGTTCCGGCGAATGAATACCCGACATGTCAAGTGTATTTGAAAGAAGTTGAAATGTGTGATATATATCTTGGACTTTATGGTAATTTGTACGGATATGAGGACGAGGAAGGCATATCACCAACTGAACGCGAATATGATTTGGCTGCAAAACTTCATAAAAGCCGGTTGATTTTCATAAAAAGCCTAAACGAAGAAAAACGGCATCCTAAAGAGTCCGCTTTAATAAGAAAAGTGGAGCGCGATATTGTTCGTAAGACTTTTGTGGATGTTGACGGACTGCGTACTTCCGTATATGCCTCTCTTGTTCGCTATCTTGAAGAAAAAGAATATATCCGTTGGAAACCTTTTGATGCGGCTTGTGACAATGGCGCAACCTTGGATGAGTTAGATGAGGATAAAATGAGGAATTTTATTCATATGGCTCGCATAAAAAGGAACTTTCCTCTACCGGTGGAAACATCTCCGGTTGCCTTGCTGTCACATTTGGATTTGATTGACGATAGTGGCAGAATAGCCAATGCTGCATTATTGTTATTTGGAAAGAAACCTCAAAAATATTTCATTACTTCGGAGGTAAAGTGTGTTCAGTTTTACGGAAATGTGGTAGAAAAACCGATGCCGGCATACCAAATATACAGGGGCGATGTTTTCGAACTGGTGGATCAAGCAACCAGTTTTGTGATGAGTCGTATAGATAATTGGACAGGAACTCGTGAGGAAGGAAATAATGCCGATGTTCCGACTCGTCCCGAATTGCCACTGGATGCTGTTAAGGAGGCTATCGTCAATGCTGTGTGTCATAGGGATTACACAAGCAATGCTAGTGTACAGGTTATGTTGTTTCGCAATCGTTTGGAAATATGGAATCCGGGAGTATTGCCTTATGGATTGACTGTTCAGAAACTACATGGTCCGCATAAATCGTTGCCTGCAAATCCTTTGCTTGCCGATCCGATGTATTGGAATGGATATATAGAAAAGGTGGGAACTGGAACTGAAGACATTATCAATAAATGTCGTGATTATGGATTGAAAACACCGGAATTTTACCAGGAAGAGGATTTTAGAGTTGTCATTTGGAGAGTTGTTGAGTCCAAAAATGATCCAAATTCGATCCAGAGCGATCCAAATTCGATCCAAGACGATCCAAAGGAAATGAAAGAACTTATAAGATTGATAAAGTGCGATGCTTCTATTTCAAGGGCAAAATTGTCGAAACAACTTGGCTTGAGTGAGCGTCAAGTTAGAAAGATAATAGATCGATTACGAGCGGAAGGTCGGCTTGTGAGAAAAGGTGGTACGACAGGTAAATGGATTGTTCTCAAGTAGTAACACATATAATTTTATTAAATCGATTGTAAATAAGCAATAAATAAAACTGCGATGAAAGAGAAACTGACGATAATAAAAGTGGGCGGCAAGATAGTGGAGGAGCCGGAAACGCTGGCTCGGTTGCTTGCCGATTTTGCAAAGGTAGAGGGCCGTAAGCTGCTGGTGCATGGCGGCGGCCGCTCGGCAACGAAAATGGCGGCACAGCTCGGCATTGAAACAAAGATGGTGGACGGTCGCCGTATCACCGACGAGGCAATGCTCGAAGTGGTGACGATGGTCTATGGCGGACTGGTGAACAAGCGCATTGTGGCAGGACTTCAGGCTGCGGGCGTAAATGCCGTAGGGCTGACGGGTGCCGACATGAATGTGGTGTTGAGTCATAAACGCCCGGTGAAGACCGTTGACTACGGTTGGGTCGGTGACGTGGAACGTGTTGATGCCGATGCCATCGCTACGCTTATCGACGGCGGCTATTGCCCTGTGATTGCCCCGCTTACCCACGACGGAAAAGGCAATATGCTGAACACTAATGCCGACACGATGGCGGGCGAGATGGCTAAAGCGATGGCCGACCGCTACGACACAACACTGATGTTCTGCTTCGAAAAGGCGGGTGTGTTGCGCGACGAGAACGACGACAACAGCGTAATCGCCGAAATCACGCCGGAGGTGTATGCCCGGCTGAAGGCTGACGGCATCGTTTCGGGCGGTATGATTCCGAAACTCGACAATGCTTTTGCCTGCGTGGAAAAAGGGGTGTCGAGCGTGGTGATTACCCGTGCCGACCAGATTGCCGACCGCACGGCAGGCACGCATATCAGACTTTAGCCATACGAGATTAATTATTGATAACAATGTCCGACAGCCGGGAAACAGCGCGTTTTCCGGCTGTTTTCGTGGGTAGGGAAGGGGTGTAATCACTATTTGTGGCGATTCGTTGGCAACGTAAGCCGGAAAAATACCAATAATATGCGATTGATTCATTTTCGGAATCGGGGGAACTTTGCAACGGAAAATAAAAAAAGATTGTGTTGAAAAAAGTGCGTAGATTATTGGTTGTTTTACTGTCAGTGTGTTGCAGTCAGATGATGTCGCATGCTGCGGTTATTTCCGGAACGGTGGTGGCCGACAACGGTCAGCCGGTGGATTATGCTTCCGTTGTTTTTGCCGGGACGAGTATGGGATGCTTCACGGACGCCGAGGGGCGGTTCAGCATGGAGGCACCTGCAGGAAATTATCAATTGCATGTGTCGTCATTGGGTTTTCGGAAAAATGAGTCGAAAGTCAGTCTGTCCGACAACAATCCGCTTGCCGTAGAAGTGGTGTTGGCATCTGAAACGCAGGTGCTCGATGAGGTGGAAGTGGTCTCCAACGTTGTCAGCCGCGTGCAGCGTTCGGCTTTCAACGCCGTGGCACTCGATACGAAAGTGATGGAAAACACCTCACAGAATTTGAGCGATCTCCTATCGCAGGCTCCGGGCATGAAGTTGCGCGAGTCGGGCGGTGTCGGTTCCGACATGCAGCTGATGATGGACGGTTTCAGCGGCAAGCATATCAAAGTGTTTATCGACGGCGTGCCGCAGGAAGGAGTCGGCAGCTCGTTCAGCCTTAATAATATTCCGGTGAATTTTGCCGAGCGCATCGAGGTCTATCGGGGAGTGGTTCCCGTCGGGTTCGGTACGGATGCCATTGGCGGTGTCATCAATATCATTACGAAGAAAAAGAAAAACCGCTGGTTTTTGGATGCCTCCTATTCTTATGGTTTGTTTAATACCCACAAGTCGTTTATTAATTTCGGGCATACCTTGAAAAATGGACTGATGTATGAGGTGAATCTTTTCCAGAATTATTCAGACAACAACTACAAGATTGAAACTCCGGTGAAGGACTTTGCGACGGGGGCCATCAACATGCGGAAAAAGGAGACGGTGGAGCGTTTTCATGACATGTATCACAACGAAGCCGTTGTTGCAAAAGTCGGAGTCGTAGGAAAAAACTGGGCTGACCGGCTGGTGTTCGGTTTTACGGCTTCCAACATGCACAAGGACATACAGACGGGCGTGCGCCAGGAGGTAGTGTTCGGAGCGAAATACCGTGAGGGTTATTCGCTGATGCCTTCGGTGGAATACCGCAAGCGCAATTTCCTTACGAAAGGACTGGAGGTGATGCTGACGGGGAACTATAACCACGACATTACCCACAACGTCGACACTTCGAACTATGAATACAACTGGCGCGGCGAGATTCGCCCTCTGCGCACGCCGGGCGAGCAGTCCTATCAGTTCCTCCGTTCAATCAATCGCAACTGGAACGCTACTGCTACCGTCAACTATCGCATCGGCCGCGAGCATCTGTTTACATTCAACCATGTGTTCAACTCTTTCCGTCGCAGCAACATGTCGCTGCTTGATGTTGACCGCGAGGAAGATGCCATTCCCAAGGAAACGGTGAAGAATATTGGCGGCCTTTCGTACCGCTTCATGCCGAATGACAAGTGGAACGCATCGGCATTCGGTAAATACTACCGGCAGTTTATGGCCGGACCCATGGCAACATCTATGGCGCAGGACGAGTTTGTGCGCACCACACGCGACATCGGAGCTTGGGGTTATGGTGTGGCCGGTACCTATTTTGTGCTGCCTTCCCTTCAGGCAAAACTGTCGTATGAGAAGGCCTACCGCCTGCCGACAAACGAAGAAATGTTCGGCGATGAGGACCTGGAAACGGGCGACCTGACATTGCGTCCCGAAAACAGCGACAATGTGAACCTGAACATCAGCTTCAGCGAGAAGTTCCACGTTCATTCGCTGTACATTGACGGCGGATTGATTTACCGCGACACGAAGGACTATATCCAGCGGAAAATCACCAGCCTCAGCGGTGGAAAATATGGAGCGGCTTATGTGAACCACGGCCGGGTGCTGACGAAGGGATTTACGCTTTCGGCACGCTACGGGTTCAGCAAATGGCTGAGTGTGGGCGGAAACTTCACGCAGATGGATATCCGCGACCATGTGCGGACCGTCAGTGCCGGTTCGTCGCAGGAAAGCCTCACTTACGGCGAGCGTATGCCCAACGTGCCTTACAGCTTTGCCAATTCCGACGTGACCTTTTATTGGAATGACCTGTTCCGAAAAGGCAACAAGCTGACGGTGACCTACGACAATCTCTATATGCACAGCTTCCCGCTCTATTCGGAAGCATTGGGCAGCGAGTCGGATTACGTGGTGCCGACGCAATTTTCCCACAATCTGTCGGTGTCCTACAGCGTAGCCGGCGGCCGATATAATTTCTCGGTGGAGTGCCGCAATTTGACGAACGAGAAGTTGTACGACAATTTCAGTTTGCAGAAAGCCGGGCGTGCCTTCTATGGAAAAGTGAGAATCAGTTTAGGAAATTAATCATAAAAAATATCAGCTATGAAATTGAATACATTTTATGCAGCCGTGGTAATGGCAGTGTTTGCTGTGCCTGCCTTTACATCCTGCTCGGAAGAGCCGGGAGGTGAGAAACAACCGACGGAAGGCGGAAGCCTTTCGAAATATGTGGTAGTGGCTTCCTACGATGATGCCAACTATCTGTTGACGGCCGATACGCTCAGCATGGGAGAAATCACTACGAAAAACAATGGACAGACAACGGAAGCCGGCACAACATGGGTGTTCCACGGCAAAGACTACCTTTACCGTCTTGTCTACAATCAGGGAAACTCCAGCGTGTCGTCATCCTACATCATGAATGCGCAGGGCAAACTGCAACAGCGCGATTATACTTACGAAATCAAGCGCTATACGTCGTACGGCACGTATAAGGACTATATCATTACCTCTTCGACCGGCGACATGAACGCTTCGTATGCCGATGAAAACGGCTATCTGCCACAGGGTTTCCTGTTTTCCTATCTGGATGTGAAAAACGAAACATTTGCAACCAATGCCCATGACATTACCGCTGAAAACTATCTTGGAAATGGCGAGTATGTGACGCTTTCGGGTATTCTGGAAGCTAACAGCCGAATTTACAGTGCGGCTGTACCTATGGGATTGAGCAAATATGGCGTAAAGGCCGAAGGTGGCAAATATGTGAAATATCCCGACCTTGTGAAGCAGGAATCCGGCGGACATGGCAGCAGTTCATATGAAAAAGGCGAATTGCAGTGGACACAATATCCCGATGAGTGTTGGGTGGCCATTTACAACGACGAGACTTTCCAGAATCCCACGTTGCTGAAAACCGACAAAATCAGCTATGCCTGCGGACGCTATAAGTCACGCTATTACCAGACAATCTGGGCGGCGGGCAACGGTGATGTCTATGTGTTCTCACCGTCGTACGCGAAAGTGATGACCGACAAGCGTCAGCAAACTACGCTTCCTGCCGGAGTGGTGCGCATCAAGGCCGGCGAAATGCAGTTCGACGACAGTTATTACTGCAACTTGGAAGAACAGACCGGCGGAAGGTCGTTTCTTGCCTGCTGGCCGATTGCCGACGACTATTTCCTGCTGCTCATGTACGACCGTCCGCTGACGGAAAGCGGCTACGTAGCAACCGAAATGGCCGTGTTCAAGGCGGAAGACAAGAAGCTGACCTATGTTCAGGGACTTCCTTCGTCGGATGTCATTTCCGGATTCGGCAATACTCCGTATATCGATGAGGCGGGCATTGCGCACGTTTGCGTAACGACTACCGATGGAAAGCCGGCTATCTATCAGATTGATCCGAAAACAGCCGTAGCTACCAAGGGACTTGTGGTGGATGCCGAGTCGGTGGTGGCAGTTGGAAAACTGGCGTATAAGGCTGAGAATTAAATCCGTTTGCAATTCAATGTCAGATGAGAAAGGTGTTTCATAAACTTCATTTGTGGCTGTCCATTCCGTTGGGCGTGTTTCTGTCGCTGATTTGCCTGACAGGGGCCATTCTGGTTTTCGAAACGGAAATCAAGGAATGGATGACGCCCGAACTGTATCGCGTGGAGGTGAAGGAGGGCGAAGAGAAACTTGTCCCCTCGCAGCTCTCGGCGGCTGTAATGCGGCAAATGCCCGATACGCTGGTCGTGTCCGGAATCCAGTATTATGCCGATGCCGAACGTGCCTGTATGGTATCGTTTCGGAACGGTGAAAGGCGGCAGCTGAGTGTCAATCCCTATACGGGAGAGGTGAACGGCTGGGTAGGAACCAGCCGATTCTTCCAAACGGTTAAGGGCCTTCACCGTTGGTTCCTTCATCAGCCGGAATCGAAGTCCGACAAGACCCTCGGCCGGCTGACGGTAGGCGTGTCTACACTGCTGTTTGTTGTGATACTGGTGAGCGGACTTGTGATTTGGATGCCGCGGAAAATGAAAAATTTGAAACAGCGTCTGACGGTGAGTTTTACAAAAGGTTGGCGGCGTTTCTGGTACGACAGCCACGTTGCGTGGGGATTCTATGCCGCACTGTTTCTGCTGCTCATGTCGCTCACCGGACTTTACTGGTCGTTTGGCTGGTATCGTTCGTTGGCTACCCGTTTGTTTGTCGGTGAGGTCAAGAAAGAACAGACGGCGGCAGCTCCGGCAGCGGCGGAGCAGGGCAAGCGCAAGCCGTCGGCCGACTATTTTCAGGCGTGGGACCGCGTGTATGAGGAAATTTCCCGCCGTTATCCGCAGTACACCTGGATATCGTTGGAGCCGAAACAGGCATCTGTCAGTACCCGCAGCCTGTCGGCGACACGCCGGGCGGATGTGCTGACATTCGACAAGAATACCGGTGCCGTGCTGGATGTGCAGCGCTATGCCGACATTCCTGCTTCAAAAACGCTGAAAGGAACATTCTATTCCCTGCACACTGGGAACTGGGGCGGATTGTGGACAAAAGCCCTCTATTTCCTTGCCGCGCTGATTGGGGCCGTATTGCCGTGGAGCGGTTATTACCTGTGGTGGAAAAAGCGAAAAGCCAAGCAAAAACAAAGAAGAAAAGTCCTGTAATCAAGAAATCCCAAACTCAGAAGCAACTGCTTGCAGAAGTTTGGGATTTTTTATGCTGTGCAAAAAATTGCGTTGTCAGTTCTTGTTCAGAATAATCAAAGCGGCTATGACTCCGGGAATCCAGCCGAAGCAGGTCAGAATCAAAACGATGAGGATAGATCCGCAACCGCGGTCGAATACGGCCAACGGCGGGAAGATGATGGACAATATAACTCTGAATAATGACATGATAGTTCGTTCTTATAGTTGTTCACTGCGAAGATACAAAAATCCGCCGGGTTGACAAAAATGTTTGAGAGTTTACGGTTTACAGTTTACGGTTTACGGTTTCGGTTGATTGTTTATTGTGAAAAAAATATGCTGATGTGTGTTGCAACTTTTGAAGTTGTTCGTTACGTCTAATAGAGGAACATCGGTAAGTGCGCACTTTCCGCCTAACTATAAGAATGTGATGAAACAGATACTAATGGGCTTGGCTGTCCTTCCAATGTGTTTGTGTGCTGTTGCACAGACTTCGGAAAATATCGTGAATGCTGATACGCTTTCGCAGGGCGTTATGTTGGAAGAAGTGGAAATAAAAGGGTCGACGATGATTGAAAAAAGCGACCGCAAACTGCTTGTTCCTACGCAGGAACAGGTTGCGCTGTCGGCCAATGGTGTGGATTTGCTCCGCAACATGCAGATTCCGCAGATTTCAGTCAATTTGACAAACGGCGAAATCAAGACCGTTGACAGCGGAACGCTGAGTGTGAGAATCAACGGGCGGGAGGCGACTGTCGACGATGTGAAGGCACTCGATCCGGCAACGGTGAAACGCGTGGAATATCATGAGACGCCCTCCATGCGCTATGGCGAGGTGGATGCCGTTGTCGACTTTATTGTCGACAATCCTCAGCGGGGCGGTTATTTCGGAGCGGATGTCATGCAGGGATTATGCGGCTTTGGAAATTATTTCGCAACGGCGAAGTTCAACAAGGGGCGGCATCAGTTTGCCGTTACCGGCCGGTACAGCCTTCGTTCCGGGTTCAATATGTGGCGCGACAATGAAGAGTATTTCGTTATGGACGACGGTACGCGTATCGGCCGCACGGAAAAGGGTATGCCGGTGGTGGGTGCCATGTCAAACGGATCTGCCAAGCTCAACTACAGTTATTCGGAGCCTGACCGGTTGATGCTGTATGCCGGGCTGTCGCTATGGGGAACACCTGCAACGGATAAGAACTATCAGGGCATATTGACGGATTCGGAAACCGGCGAAGAGCTTTCGGTGATTGACCAGACAAAAAAGAAACAGTTGCAACCGTCGTTCAACTTCTACGGCGAATATGATTTGGATTCGAGCCAGTCGGTGATGCTGGATGTTGTCGCCACCGGGGCGTATCAGCATTCCGAGCGCATCTATCGCACGGGAGAAGTCCAGACCCGTGCCGACTTTGCGGACTATCTGACGACCATTGACAGCCGTAACTATTCCCTGATTGTGAACGGCAACTACGAAAAACGCTGGACCGCGGGCAGGTTGACTGCCGGTGTGCGCTATCAGCAGGCGTGGGGTGAGAACAAGTATCTGGAAAGTTCGGTGTTGGAACGCAGCCGTGAAATGAAAAGCCTTTATTATGCCGAGTGGTGGCAGCCGCTCGATGACCGCTTCGACTATACGCTGGGTGTGTCGGGAAAACAGCGGATTTACCGTCTGGAAGGTGCGGACGACACGCATACGTTCGACCTGATAGCCTCGTTGAAAATGCGGTGGAAGATAAATGCGGGCAACACCCTGCGGCTGAACTTGTCGACTTCTACAAACACTCCCTCAGCCACCGATCTCAGCAGTGTGGCGCAGCGCGTCGACGAGTTTCAGGTTTATCGCGGAAATCCGCAACTGAAACCCTGTCGGAATTTTAAAGGGCTTTTGTCCTACGAACTGCGTCGGGGCATCTTCTATGGAAAGCTGTGGGCGAGCTACGACTATGACCGTAATCCGATTATGTCCGACAAGTACTGGGTGGAGGAAAGTGGCGAACGCCTGCTGCTGAATACGGTCAACAATCAGGTGAGCATGCAGACGGCCAACACTGCTGTTACCGTGAAACTCGATGTCGTCCCTACGTGGTTTTCCGTATCGGGCACGTTCGGCTGGAACTTTCAGCGTTCGGAGGGACATCGCTATCTGCACCGTTTCAACAGCCCGATTGCCAGTTGGTCGGCCATGCTGACACATTGGAATTTCGTGCTGTCGTACGAAGGTGAAATCAACCGGAAGTCACTGTGGGGCGAAACGGTTACGGGACGGGAAAACTATCAGGTTGTGCTGTTGAACTACCGATACAAGGACTGGCAGTTTGGAATCGGCATGTTCAATCCGTTTATGAAAAACTACAATGTGCCGTCGGAAGACTTGAACCGCTATGCCGGATATTCGCGGAAAATGCATGTCGACATGACGGAAAGTCTGGCCGTTGTGCAAATAGCCTACACCTTGCCGTGGGGACGACAGGCAAAGGAACAGAAAAAGCGGCTGAACAACAGCTACGACGGCAACGGGGTGAACGCCGTGGGGAAATAGGCTTATTGACGGTAGAGACGGACAACGTAGGTGGCATAGAGCCATACGACAACGAATCCGAACAACGGCACGACAAATGAAAGTGACATGGTGGAAGCGTCGGCAACATAGCCCATCATCAGCGGGCCGACAGCGCCGCCGATAGGCGACATCATCAGGAACGACGAAGCGCGTTTGGTCTTTGCTCCGAGGCCGCGCAGCGCGATGGCAAAAATGGTCGGGAACATGATGGCTTCAAACAGATAGCCGGCAATCAGTGCGGCTACGGAAGCGTGACCGAGATTCATCACTACAAGGAAAGTGGTGATGACGGTCATCGTGGCACAAACGAACAGCACTTTTTCCGCACGCACGCGGCTCATCACCCAACTGCCTATCAGTCGGCCGCACATGAACAGTCCCAGTCCGCCGAACGACAGCAGCGTGGTGGCGGTATGTACGTCCATCCATCCGTCGTCCACTACATAGTTGATGAAAAAGCTGTTGATGGATATTTCCGATATTTCATAGCAGAACAGGGCAAAAACGCCGAACGTAAAAGGTAAATATTTGGCGAGATTGGTCACCTGACGGGTGTGTACGTTGCCTTCGCTGTCAGTGGTGTCGTAGCTCATTTCGGGCAGTTTGACACGGGTGAAGATGAACGCAACGGCAAGCACCACAATACCTGTATACATATAGGGAGCTGCCACGCTCGCATTTTCGCGGAAGAGGAACAGTCCGCCAACGATCGGCGCACAGATGCAGCCCAGTCCGTTGAACGACTGCGCCAGGTTCAGACGGCTCGCCGCCGTCGACTTGTCGCCCAGTTCCGTCAGGTAGGGATTTCCAGGAAAGTGAGGCCGCAGCCGATGACAAACAGGGAGAACAGGAAGAATTCGAACGACATGATCCATTCGCCGGGAATGAACAGCAGCGAACCGATGCCGTAGAGAATTAGTCCGAAAATCACGCCGCTACGGTATCCCCAACGGTTGATGTAGAGTCCTGCCGGGATAGCCATCGTGAAATAGCCTGTGTAGAGCATTACCTGAACGAGGGCGGAATGGGTTTTTGTCATGACCAGTGCATCCTGGAAATGCTTGTTGAGCACATCGAGGATTGCATGGGCAAATCCCCACATAAAACACAATGACGTAATCAGAATAAACGTCATCAGATATTTTTTGTCGACTAACGCCGCTTTTTTAGTAGTCATAGTTGGAACTTTTATAAAACTCCGGCAAAAGTACTAAATTTTTGTGAAGATTGGGGAGTTTACAGTTTACAGTTTACGGTTTACAGTTTACTGGGTTAGGGGTTATGGGTTATGGGTTAGGAATTAGAGCCATGCCGTAAACTGTAAACCGTAAACTGTAAACTCTCTAACCTCTAACCCATAACCCCTAATCTATTTTTCCGGTAAAAGTAGTAGCCGGTGAGGTCGGCAAGTATCCAGCCGATGGGTACGGACCACCAGATGCCTGTTACGCCAAAGGCGGGGAGGGCGGAGAGGGCGTAGGCGAGGGCTACACGCGAGCCGAGCGAAACGACGGTAAGCACCACGGAGATACCGGGCATTTTCACGGCACGGAAATAGCCGTAGAGCAGAAACAGAATGCCGATACCGAAATAGAACGAGCCCTCGATGCGCAGATAGTCGGCTCCGATGGCTATGATTTCCGTTTCCCGGGCATCGACAAATACGCGCATCAGCGGTTCGGCAAAAACGAAGATGACTGCCGACACGGTGAGGCAGAACAGCACGGTGATGCGCAGGGCGGTACGTATGCCCCGGCGTATGCGGTCAGTGTTGGAGGCCCCGAAATTCTGGGCGATGAACGTGGAAAAGGCGTTGCCGAAATCCTGTGCGGGCATATAGGCGAGGGTGTCGATTTTCACGGCCGCCGCAAAGGCCGCCATGACGGCAGTCCCGAAACTGTTGACCAGTCCTTGCACCATCAGTATGCCGAAATTCATCACCGACTGTTGCAGGCAGGTGAGCGAGGAGAAGGCGGTGATTTCGCGCACGGTGGCACGGTCGAAACGGCAGTCGCTACGGCGGGGAAGCAGGTGCCGGCGTGAGTGTAGGGCATAGACGGTGATGCTGACGGCTGAAACCGCCTGTGCGATAACCGTTGCCCAGGCCGCTCCGGCGATGCCGTAATCGAAGTGGCAGATGAAAAGTATGTCGAGCGCAATGTTGAGGACAACGGACACCGCCAATGCCCAAAGCGGGGTGACCGAATCGCCCACGGCACGCAGCAGCGATGCCGCAAAGTTGTAGAGGAACGTGAATCCCAGTCCGAAGAACACAATCCACAGATATTCGCGCATCGGGGCATAGACTTCCTCCGGCACTTGAAGCAGCCGCATCAGCGGGTCGATGAAAAGGAAAACGGCCACATTCAGTACGGCGGTAACTCCGGCGATGAGCATAAATGCCACGAAGATGTTGCGGCGGAGCTTTTTCGTGTTGCCGCTACCGAAATGGATGGAAAACAGCGCACTGCTTCCCAGACACAGCCCGAACTGGATGGAATTGAGAAACACCATCAACGCATAGGCCGCTCCAACGGCAGCCAGCGCACCGGCACCGATGAAGCGGCCTACGATAAACGTGTCCGCCAAGTTGTAGCATTGTTGCAACAGGTTGCCGAGCATCAGCGGAAAGGCAAAGCTCAGCATTCCTTTGGCTATGTTTCCGGAAAGCAGACTGCTTTGTGACATTTATGTCTGCCTATTTCTTCAACAGATATTTCAGGAACAGCCATCCGCCAACGATTTGGAACAGGATGCCGGGCAGTCCCAGACGGAAATCCTGAAGAGCGGCCTGAAGGCTTCCGGTCATAGCCCATTCGGCAAGACCGCCTACTGCCTGATAGGCTACGACTACGGCTGCCAACAGCAGAAGGCTCACGCGGCGGGTGTAGTGTGCCGTCAGCGAAGCGGCTGCGGCAAGCAGCAGGGATTTAGTCAGAATAATCGGAAGCATTTCAGCCGCCGGCATTCCGAAGAGCAGGGAGTTGACTGTCGGCGACAGCACGGCTGTCAGTACGCCTGCCTGCCAGCCGTATTTGTAGGCGGCAATCAGCGTGAAGAAATAGATGGGCAGCCAGATGAGTCCTCCCTGTGGAATGAGGTGGCAGAGTTGCGGCAGGACGATGTTGCCTGCCACGAACAGGGCGACTGCGGCATAGGTGCGCAGTTCGCGATAGCTGAACGTATAGAGTTTTACGCTTGCAGTTTGCATGAGATTATTTGTTTTTAAGTGATTCTACAAATTTATCGATGAGCGGCAGGCATTCTTCCGCTGTCCGGCAGGCGGAGCAGAGCTTTTCCACCGGGCAGATGCCGTCGCCCTTGCGGTTGATGATGTGCGGCACCAGAAGGCCGTAGGTCACTTCCACCGCATTGTCGCGCAGCAGTTCCAGAGCCGGTTCGCTAATGGTCAGTGCGTGTACCCGACGAACACCGCCGGCAACCATCAGCGCCGCCGCCCCTTTGCCCACCACTTTGTCGGCGAGCATGGCACTGTCGAGCAGGTGTTCGGGCGCATGGTAGAGTGCGTGAAGGTCGGCCACGCCCCGTTGTGTGAACGTGTGCCGCTGACCGTCTTTTTCCAGCACCAGCGAATAGTTGCCTTCCGTCAGTATCCGTATCAGTTCTTCCATCAGAGAGTGTCCTGTTTCAGTTGTTCAATGAACGCATTGATGCGGTGCAGTTCGTGAGGAATCTCGATGCTCTGCGGGCAGTGGGAAATACATTGTCCGCATCCGATGCAGTGGTCTGCCTGACGGATTTTCGGCACGGCACGGTCGTAGCTTATCAGATAGGCACGGCGCGCCTGTTCGTAGTTCTCGTCTTTGCTGCTCCGCGGCACGTTGCCTTCGTTGACACATTTGTTGTAGTGGAGCAGAACGGCAGGAATGTCAATACCGTAAGGGCAGGGCATGCAGTATTTGCAGTCGTTGCACGGCACTGTGGGGTATTTCTTGATAAGCTGAGCCGTTTCTTCCAGAAATACGTAGTCGTCTTCGGTCAGCGGCACAAGCGGAGAATAGGTGCGGATATTGTCCTGCAGGTGTTCCATGTAGGTCATGCCACTCAACACGGTGAGCACCTCTTTTGGAGAACCGGCAAAACGGAATGCCCACGAAGCGACGCTGTCCTCCGGACGGCGTTGTTTCAGGCGTGCCACGATGTGCTGCGGCAGGTTGGAAAGGCGGCCGCCCAGCAGCGGTTCCATGATGATGGCCTGGATGTTGCGTTTCTTCAGCTCGCCCAGCAGATATTCCGCATTGACGTTCGCTCCTGAAGCGTGGAGCCAGTCCACGTAATTCAGTTGAATCTGCACGAAATCCCAATGTACCTTGTCGTCCATAGCCAGCACATGGTCAAAAATGTCCTGTGTGCCGTGGAACGAAAAGCCGAGATTGCGGATGCGGCCCGCCTCACGTTCCTTGACGAGATAGTCGAGCATGCCGTTGTCGATGTAGCGGGCATTGAATGTCTCCATGCCGCCGTTGCCGATGGAGTGGAGCAGATAGTAGTCGATATAGTCCGTTTGCAGGTCGATGAACGACTGCTTGTACATTTTGATGGATGCCTCGCGTGTCCACACCTTGAAGTTCGACAGTTTGGTGGCAATATAGTAGGAATTGCGCGGATAGCGTTTCAGCGCGATGCCCGTGCTCTTTTCCGACCAGCCCTGCACGTAGGCAGGCGACGTGTCGAAGTAGTTTACGCCGTGCTTGATGGCATAGTCCACCAGTTCGTTGACGGCATCCTGGTCAATCATGTCGCCCTTGCCGTCGGGGGCGGGAACTGTCGGCCAGCGCATGCAGCCGTAGCCCAGCAGCGAAACGCGGTCGTTCTTTTTGTTCGACGTGCGGTAGGTCATCTTTCCCGTCGGTACGGGTTGCGTGGCATTGGTGTCGAGTGTGCTGCCGTCTTTCGGCTTGCACCCGTA
>URMA01000067.1 GCA_900548875.1 uncultured Porphyromonadaceae bacterium
GACGAGATGGGATACGTACAGAAAGAGCGGAAACGTTCCAGAACAGCTAAAGACGAAAGACTGAAGATCGGAGTGGTAACACAGCTTGCCAGATCTTCTTTTATGCAGGAAGTAAACCGTGGTATTGAGAAGGCAGCCGTGGAACTGAAAGAAAAAGGGATGCGTTTGGAATTTTAACTTATTTTAATGATAGAACTCAATGAAAAATCTGCTCTATTCTACCATAATAGGTGATATATGCGGCTCTGTCTATGAATTTAGTCCGGAACGCAACTATAGCAAAATCAACCTGACCGACAGCCGTTCGGACTTCACCGACGATACGGTGTGTACGCTGGCCGTGGCCGACGCGCTGATGTCAGGAAAGACCATGGCCGACGCCACACTGGAATGGTGCCGGCGCTATCCGGGAAGAGGCTACGGAGGAATGTTCCTCCAATGGCTGCGAAACGGCGGCGGAGCGCCCTACAACAGCTTCGGCAACGGTTCCGCCATGCGCTGTTCGGCGGTGGGATTCAGTGCCCGTTCGGCCGACGAATGCATTCATCTGGCCACGGCATCCGCCCATTTCACCCACAATCACCCGGAAGGCATCAAGGGAGCTGTAGCGACAGCCCTCTGCATCTACCACCTGATGGAAGGAAAAGACAAGGAATTTGTCCGTGAAAATGTGCTGCGCACCTACTACCCGCACTATGCAGACGCAAAACTCGACAGCCTGCGTCCGTCCTACCGGTTTAACGAGACCTGCCAGGAAACGGTACCGCAGTCGATTCTCTGCTTTCTGGAGTCAAACAGTTTTGAGGACTGCCTGAAACTGTGCTATTCGATGGGTGGCGATGCCGACACGATGGGAGCCATAGCGGCACCGATGGCCTATGCCTTCTACCGCCACATCCCCGACTATCTGATGGCACTGGCATCCAATCGCCTTCCTGCCGAAATGACGGCCGCCTGCCGGAGGTTCGACCGCTTTTCCGACGAAGTCAAAGGCCGTCCGCGCGTTTCAAGGGCGAAAATCATCACGCTCGAACCCGACGAAGTGTTCGTGTTCGGCAGCAATCTGCGGGGAATGCACAACGGCGGCGCGGCACGCTACGCGATGGACCGCTTCGGGGCGGAACCGGGCACGGGAGTGGGAATGACAGGACGGTGCTATGCCATCCCGACAATGCAGGGAGGCGTGGAAACAATCGTCCCCTATGTGAATGATTTTTTTGACTATGCACGGAACCATCCGGAACTGAAATTCCTTGTCACCCGCATCGGCTGCGGCATAGCAGGATTTAAAGATACAGAAATTGCTCCGCTTTTCAAAGCGGCTTACGATGTTACGAACGTACTGTTGCCAACGACGTTCTGGGATATTTTAGACTATATGTAGATTTCGGGCTGAAGCCCGTCGGACAACTAATGGACTGACAACGGCGTAGACGTATGGGATTTTTACGACAACCGCAATGAAGAAGTGTAAAAAATCAGGCAGTGATGCCTGTTCCTTTCTAAAACAAGTTCCGCGCGACTGCGGAAACATGAGATATTGACGCCGTAGCAGTATTGCGTGCACACAAAGGCAATTCTGCCACACGCAAAAAGGCATTCTTTCCCGAGCGAGTCGGAGAAGAATGCCTTTCATTTTAACCCAAATCGGTCATTAGACTTTATGGTGGATTTCGTGCTGCTGTCAGGTAGATTGATTTCTGTCTTTGTCGAAGATGTAGCGGGCTACATCGAGAAAAAGCAGGAAACAAGATGCCGACTGCAGTGCGGAAGACTATTAAAGAACCAACAAAAGCATACCGTCAACAGCCCAACCTTGTTTGGCGGTCTAATGACCGCTTTGGGTTTAACAGCAAGACTGCCGTTTCTATATCAACTTTTCCAAATCCTTCGTATTTTCACGCACCATTTCATCGGTCACCTCATAGTTGGCAAGATCGCCGGACAAGTACATATCGTAGGACGCCATGTCAATGAGCCCATGCCCCGACAGGTTGAACAGTATCACCTTACTCTCGCCTGCTTCCTTTGCCTTCTTGGCTTCGCGGATAGCGGCGGCAATGGCATGCGACGATTCCGGAGCCGGAATGATGCCTTCCGTCTGTGCAAAAAGCGTACCTGCGGCAAATGTTTCCAACTGAGGAATATCGACGGCGTCAATCAAGCCGTTTTCTTTCAACTGGCTGACAATAGCCCCTGCTCCGTGATAACGCAGACCACCGGCATGAATATTGGCAGGTGCAAAATTATGCCCCAACGTACACATCGGAATCAGCGGCGTGTAGCCGGCTTCATCGCCGTAATCATACTGGAACACACCGCGTGTCAGTTTCGGACAGGACGACGGTTCTGCGGCAATGAAACGTGTGTTGTGTTCACCGGTAAAGTTATGGCGCAGGAACGGGAACGAGATACCCGAGAAATTACTTCCGCCGCCAAAACAGCCGATAACCACATCGGGATATTCTCCGGTCATTGCCATCTGTTTTTCGGCCTCAAGACCAATAACCGTCTGATGGAGCGCTACGTGATTCATCACCGACCCCAGCGTATACTTGCAGTTGGGAGTAGACATAGCCAACTCTACCGCTTCCGAAATGGCCGTTCCCAAAGAGCCCTGATAATTCGGATTATCGGTAATTATCTTCCGCCCGGCCTTAGTCGACATACTCGGCGAGGCAATGACCTCGGCACCATAAGTCTGCATGATAGAACGGCGGTAAGGCTTCTGATTGTAGGACACCTTTACCATATATACGGCAAGCGCCAGTCCGAAGTGCTTGGCTGCCAACGACAATGCCGCACCCCACTGTCCGGCACCCGTTTCCGTTGTAATGTTCGTCACGCCCTGCTTCTTGGCATAATAGGCCTGGGCGATAGCGGAATTCAACTTATGGGAGCCGACCGGGCTGACACTCTCGTTCTTGAAATAGATGTGAGCCGGAGTGTCCAAAGCTTTTTCCAGTCCGCGTGCACGAACCAAAGGTGTCGGACGCCAAATCTTGTACATGTCGCGCACTTCCTCCGGGATCTCAATCCAACGGTCGGTTGTGTTCATTTCCTGGTTTGCAACAGCCTCTGTAAACAAAGGATACAAGTCTTCAGCCTTCAACGGCTCTTTTGTGGCAGGATTCAACATCGGACGCGGTTTTACAGGCATATCGACCATAATGTTATACCATGCTTCCGGTATTTCCTTCTCCATCAACAAGAATTTCTTTGATTCGTCTTTCATAATTATACAGTTTTATTGTATACACTACACAAATATACAACATTCCTATTAATAACCAACTATTTTCAAAGAAAAATTTGTCGAATTGCCATAAAAAAGCGGAATATGCAGAAAAATTCCCACATATTCCGCTCAAATTATTTAAAGATGCCACCGGCAACAGCCATTCAGTGGCAATCCAACATTTCGCACTACAGGGAGCGCTCCACCGTCCAGCAGAAAGCGCGCAATCCCAATTGAGGACTGTCGTCATCCACCTTCTTCAGTTCAGCAAATAAACTGTCGACCAGCTCGTCGGGCACCATCAACATATAGGCACTGTTGAGCGTCGGCCAGGCGTGCGAACCCAAATGCGGTTCTCCGCTGTTCGAGCCGGCACCGATAAGGGTTTCCCATCCGGTAAAGCCCTTCAAGCCCAATCGCAGCATTACCAAATTGACATCTTCAAGATGCGCCTGATTGAAAGATACAAAAACTGCTTTCATTGTTTCTTCACTTTTATTTGTTTGCTGAAATCTTTTTCAATTCCTTTTTACGTTTGCGTTTCACGCCACGGGCGGCAAACGAACTGTACATCGTAGGAATGATAATCAAGGTAATCAATGTGGAGAACGAAAGACCCCAAGCCACTGACAAACCTAACGAGCGCCACATTTCCGAACCTTCGCCCGTACCCATTGCCATAGGAATCATACCGAAGACAGTGGTAAGCGTAGTCATCAGGATAGGACGGAGACGCGATTTGCCGGAAGTGACAACAGCGTGCACAATGCCCAGTCCGCGCTCACGGCAAAGCATGATGTAGTCGATGAGCACAATACCGTTGTTCACCACGATACCCACCAGCATCAATACGCCCAACAATGCCATAACGCCCATAGGTGTTCCGGTCACAAAGAAACCGATGAACACACCCGTCAAGGCAAACGGGATAGAGAACATGATGACAAACGGATAGGTCAACGACTCAAACTGCGACGCCATGATAATGAATACCAAAACGATAATCAACGCCATCAGCATAAAGAGGTCGGAGAATGTATCCTGCTGGTCCTCGAACGTACCGCCAAACTGCCAGTTGAAGCCTGTAGGCATTTCCACTTCGTCCATCACCTTGCGCGCTGCCGTGACAATATCACTCATCGCATATCCGTGTCCGACAACACAGGAAACGGTGATGACACGCTGACGGTCCTTACGTTCAATTGTAGGAGGCGACTGTGCCTCAACCACCTGTCCGAGGTCGCGAATCTTCACGCCCTGTCCCGACGGAGTGTAGATGGTGATGTTTTCAATATCTTCAATAGACTCGCGGAACTTACGGTCGTAACGGATACGGATATCGTATTCGTCACCGTCCTCACGATAGTAGGACGACACATTACCGTTAATACGGTTTCGCAGATAAGTGGCGGCCGTCGACATGTTCAGTCCGTGGAGCGCCAGCTTTTCACGGTCGAAATCCACACGGTATTCCGGCGTATATTCGTCACGGCTGATGTTCACTTCCGAACAGCCTGCCACTTTACGCATACGCTGTGCAATGTCGGCAACCAGCGCATCGCCCTTGGCAAAGTCGTAGCCATAGACTTCGATGTCGACCGCGGTCTGACCGCCGGCACCGCCCTGACCACCGCCTTCCTGCACCTGGAATGTGCGGATTTCAGGATATTCGGCCAAATCCTTACGCATTTCGTCGCAGATTTCCGTCAGCGAACGGTCGCGCTGGGTTGACGTACAGGTACGGATATTGTATTTGATGATATTGTTACCATTGTCGGAAAGGTTACCGAACACGTTGTCCTCACCGGCCTGACCTTCCGAGAAGTTGATGTTCTCGATTTCCGGGTATTTTTTACGGAACTGTTCGGTAATGCGCATCGCCAGGTCACGTGTGATTTCCTGACGCGTTCCGGTCGGGAGTTTCACGGTCATACTGATACGAGCATTATCCTGTGTCGGGAAATATTCCGTCTTAATCAACGGGAAAAGAATGAATGTCGACACCACGAACAGCGTCAGCATGAATCCAATAGTCAGCGTACGGTGGCCTACACACCAGCGAAGCAAACGGCCATATGCATTGGTCACCTTCTTCAAGCCTCTGTCGAACGGGTCGGAAACCATTTTTTGGAAAAGGTTCCGCTTGTCGGACAAACGCAGCATCAACGAGCAGAGTGTCGGAGTAAGCGTAATGGCACCGATTGTGGAGACAGTAAGGATAATCGTTACCATCCAACCCAACTGGCCGAACATCACACCGGCCATACCTTCAATCATGGTCAACGGCAGGAACACGGCAATCGTGGTCAGCGTAGACGCCATAACGGAAATAGCCACCTCATTGGTTGCAAACATGGCAGCCTGCCGCGGCCGGCTACCCCGCTCTATATGGGTGGTAATGTTCTCCAACACCACAATCGCGTTGTCGACCACCATACCGATAGCGATTGACAAGGCACTCATGGACACGATATTCAGCGTGTTGCCCGATGCCAACAAATAAATCAATGCCGCCAGCAAAGAAATCGGGATAGTGAGCACAATCACAAACGTAGCACGCCATCGTCCGAGGAACAACAGCACCACAAGGCTCACAATCAACATGGTGGTAATGATGGTTTCCTTCAAGGACTCAATCGTAAGAATAATATTGTCGGAGGTATCGACAATCACGCCGATTTCCACATCGGAAGGCAATGTCTTCTGAATCTGCGGCAAACGGCGCTTCACTTCGTTGGCAATATCCACCGAGTTGGCACCGGCCTGCTTCTGAATGACAATCATACCGCCCTTCGAGCCGTTTGTATAGGATTCTTCCGCACGTTCTTCGGGAGCATCGATAATTCGGGCCACATCACGGAGATAAACCGACGCGCCGTTGGAATAACCCACTACAAGATTCAACATTTCGTTGACATCGGTAAATTCCTTCTGCACACGCATGGAATAAACATTCGAACCGATATCAATGGAACCGGCCGGCACATTGCGGTTTTCGTTGGCAATCACCTGGCCAAGCGTTTCAATTGAAATGCCATAGGCTTCCAGTTTGTACGGGTCACACAGAATCTGAATCTCACGTTCCGGCAAACCGGAAATAGAAACCGTACCCACGCCGGAAACACGTGCCAGCGGAGTGGCGACGTTGTCGTCAAGGATTTTATACAATCCCGACATACTTTCGTCGGCTGTCACCGACAGGATAAGGATAGGAATATCCTCCGTTCCGAACTTGAACAAAATCGGAGTCGTTGCCCCGTCGGGCAGGGTAGTCACCTGGTCAAGCTTGTCGCGCACGTCGTTGGTGGCAACATCAATGTCAATACCATACTCGAATTCCAAAGTGATGAGCGAAATGTTTTCACGCGATTTGGAAGTAATGTGCTTCAAGTCGCTCACACCGTTCAGGACATTCTCCAACGGACGGGTCACGTTCGTTTCGATATCCTCCGCACTCGCACCCGAATAGGTGGTCATCACCATGATGGAGTTGGTCTCGATTTCCGGGAACAAGTCGATGGACAACCTGCTCAGCGAGAAAAGCCCCATAATGGCAATTCCCATGAAAATCAATATTGTGGTAATCGGCCTTTTTACGGCCGCCTGATATACACTCATAGCTATTTATTGTCTGTTTTGTCCTGAACTGTAGTAACTTCAATCGGCGAACCGTCCTTAAGTCGAGTCTGACCGGTAATAACCACGGTTTCGCCCTTGTTGACACCGCTAAGGATTTCATATTCGGTCCCTATACGCTGTCCAAGTTCCACTTTACGGTAAACAGCCTTACCACCTTCTACGACATAGACATAACGGTCGCCTGAGCCGGTCAGTTTCTGAACGGCACGGTCGGGCACAACGACACGGTCAACCACATCGTAGCAGAGCGTCACGCGGGCAAACATACCCGGACGCACACGTTCGTCAGCATTGGCAATCTTGAGTTCCACGGGGAATGTGCGTGTTGTCGGATCGATTGTTGGATATATGATGTTGACAGTGGCCTTGAATTTCTCGTCACCGTAGACATCAAACTGCACATCCACCTCCATCCCCTTGTGGATTTTGGTAAACAGCACCTCGGATACGTTGATTTTCAGTTTCACCGGACGGATTTTTTCTACGCGGTAAAGCGGGTTTCCGCCTGAATACATATCGCCAGAGTCATAGTTACGCTCAACAACGACACCGCTTATCGGACTGACCAACGCCGTATTTTCCAAAAGATTTTCATAATTGCGTTTGGCCACATCGTAGTTCATCTTCTTCAAATCCCATTCGGATTTGGAAGTTCCGCCGATTTTATACAATTCGTCGACACGCTTGAATTCCACTTCGTTGTTTTCCATCTGCAGCTTCACCTGGTCAAGATTGGCCGGGTCCATATCGGCCAACTTCTGACCGGCACGCACATGGTCGCCCACTTCCACATAAATTTTCTTGATACGCACGGGCGACTGTGGGGCAATGTTGTTGACCACTTCGGCCTCTACCGTACCACTAAAGACGTTCAACTGTTCCACCGGGCGGAAATCACTTTTGGCTACCTGAACCTTCACCGCTTCTTCCGCCTGCCCCTCCGTGGCTGCCTTATCGCCGCCGGAGCAAGCTGTCAACGCCGCCGACATGCACAAAACTGCCGACAACAGACCTTTACTGCTGATTGTTTGAAAAAATTTCATATCGTTTGTTTTATTATTTTTCTTGGATTGGGGAATAAATTATTCTGCGACATAGTCTGTGCCCAACGTTTCGTCGAGCGACGCCTTTGCCACCAGGAACGAATAAATGGCTTGATTGCGGTTGTTTTGCGAAACGGTCAATGCCAGCTGGGAATCATTGATTTCCAACAATGTTCCGGCACCCGTATCGTAACGCTTTAAGGCAATATCATAACCCTTTTGGGCCTCGCTCACACCTTCCGACGATGCCTGATACTGCTTGATGGACGTTTTCATCTGGTCGACATACTGACGGACAGCCACCATAAGGTTACGTTCCGTATCTATGCGGTTGAGTTCCAACTGTTCAAGCTGTATCTTCGACTGCTTCACATTGCTATAACGGCTGCCTCCCGAGAAGATAGGAATATTGAGGCTGACGCCCAATGTGGTATACGGGTTCCAGCGATAGTCACCGAATTTAAAATTGTCGGACATGGCCATCCACTGATGGGAAAACGACAAGTTCAAAGAAGGATAGTAGGCAGCCTGCGCTATTTTTTTCGACTTCACCAACTGACTGTGCTGAATATCCAACTGGCGCAAAGAACTGTTGCCGGCAATCATGGTCGTATCCACCGACATATAGTCGGCATACAGACGATCGACATAATCCATCAGATTTCCCTCACATTCAATCTGCATGTCCAAATCCACACCCATCAG
Organism: uncultured Porphyromonadaceae bacterium; assembly: GCA_900548875.1. Taxonomy (GTDB): domain Bacteria; phylum Bacteroidota; class Bacteroidia; order Bacteroidales; family Muribaculaceae; genus Limisoma. The sequence continues at coordinate 8,626 of URMA01000067.1, forward strand.
GGCTTTCAGACGCCATTTTGCAAGCACGATGGAATTCTCAGCGTCGTACATGTTCGGCTCAGCATTTTTCACACTCACATTAGCACGAATCAAATCATACTCCGACACAAGTCCCTGGTCATATTTTTGCTTAACGTCAATGTAGTTTTCCATGGCGTTGTCGTAAGTTTCCTTGAACACTTTATAGGAATCATTGGCAAGCAGCACTCCATAGTAAGCCTGTTTCACTTGGCTGACCATGGAAAGTTTTGAAGAGCGCGACTGTTCTACTGCCAGTTCGACCGCATCGGCAGAAACACTCAACTGCTGCCACAACGTAGCCGAAACGATAGGCATAGATGCCGAAAATCCGGCCGACCACGTATTGCTTCGACCTACTTCAAAACCAGCTTCCGTATTGCCGCCCATACCTCCTGACATACCTGCATCCATATACATCACCTGCTTTTTGATCGTACGGTTATAGTTGGCACTAAAATCTACGGTAGGAAACAAATTCGCCAACACTCCTTTTTTCGAATACTCCTGCTTGGTAATCTCCTTATCGGCAACTTTTACCACAGGGCTGGAAGCAAGAGCAATCTCAAGAGCCTTGTCCAGATTCAAATACACTGTAGAATCGCTGTTTGCCTGCCCGAAAGCGACTGCCGGCAACAGGACCGCCAGCAATGACACAGCCATCTTCCGCAAAAACATCTTATTCATTTACAAAAATATATATTACAGGTTTCCAATTTTACAATATTAGACATTATCATGAATAACGACAAGCAGAATAGACATGTTACAAACAAACGTCGACTATCAATTTTCTGTCATGATTTTTTAACACATATAAAGCCTACGCTTTCATAGCCCACACAGCATACAGTTATACTGCGCATATCCCGCAATCCAAACACGACAATGAAAAACAAAAAAAGGAGAACGGCAATGTCGTTCTCCTTAGTGTGGGCGTTGACGGATTCGAACCGCCGACCCTCTGCTTGTAAGGCAGATGCTCTGAACCAGCTGAGCTAAACGCCCGTTTCGTTCCCGAAAGCGATGCAAAGGTACAACGAATTTTTGATTCCGCAAATTTTTTCTCCACTTTTTTCAAAAAAAATCGCTTTTTCTCGTAGTTGCTATTATTGCATCCGGATTCCCGACATTAATTTACAAAGTAACAGCTAAGAATCATATATAAAAATGATATATGTCATATTTTTACATCCAAGACGTTTTGGAAACTTAAAAAATACAAAAACCGGGCACAGGATACCCTGCACCCGGCTTCTTTTCAAAACAGGCAAGCTTATAAAACAACTTTGCTCACACTGCTACCAACCACTACGACATACAAACCTTTATTTAAAGAATAGACTGCATCCTCACCATCGACAAGGCAATTCATCACGACACGGCCAGACAAATCATATACTACACATTGGCTGCCTGAAGCGCCGCAGATGCGCAATTCACCGTTTGAACCTGAAACGCGAACGGCATCAGCAGCAAAATTTTCAACCGAAGAACCACCAGACTTCGAACCAACCTCGAACTCAAACGGCTTGGTTTCGGAAACTCCGCCGGTGAACGGGAAGCGGAAACGGATATTCAGCTTCGTACCGCGTGGATAGCTCCGGCTGTTTTCACCTTCAAATATATTTACCGCATTTTCAGCTGCCGGCTGCTGCAAACCGAAGAATTGTTCGCCACCGATCCACACTTCCACACCCATACCGACACAAACACGGTCAAGCGACAGACGGAACTGCAAACGGTTTTCACGAGTTGTTACAATTTCATAGCTTACAGAAGGAGCAAACACTTCCTCTTCGCCTTTCGGAGTTCCGGTCACTGCCCATCCGTCGACAGCGATACTGCCTACAAAAGTAACGGCATCGGCAGGTTCCAATGTGGTGAATGTAACAGTCTTCACATCACTCACATTTCCGGCAAGGTCAGAAACACGAACATACAATGTATATTCGGTCAGCGGCGACAAGTTGTCCAACGTGCAGACACCGTCTTCACCGGAAGCAACACGAGAAGTAGCCAAAACCGATTCAAACGCTTCATCGGAAGCAACTTCAACCGTCAACGATGCAGACTGGTTGTCGGTTGCATTGACTGTAATATCAGCCGAATAGCCAGTAACATTGCCCGCAGTTACGGAATTCAAGACAGGAGCTTCAACATCTTCGGCCGGCTTTTCGTTGGCACTTCCTACTTCAAACAGAATAGATTGTGTAGAAGAAACACCGCCGCTATGAACCAGACGGAAATAGAAATTCACGGTCGTTCCACGTTCAAAAGCAGCCTCAGTGATACCGGTATAAGTCAACTCTTCACCTGTAGGCGCTGTTGCCGTGTTCACACCGTTAACCCAAATTTCAGGATTAACAAGTCCCGTCATGCCGGAATCCAGAGTCAATGTAAACTCCAATTTATTGTCGGCAGTTGTTTTTACCACGTAATTGATAACCGGTGTGTAATCTCCACCTTTTTCATTCCACTCATCGGCAGAAGCCACGACACCATAATAATAGCTTTCAGCATCAGCATCAAGCGTAGAGAACGGCAAAGTTTTTACTTCGCTGACATTGTCGGCATCATCGGTAGCACGCACAGCCAAATCATACGCAGTGGCCGGTGTCAAACCTGACAAGGTGCAGACTGTTACCGTTCCTACAGCCACCTTTTGGCTTTGCAGCACAGAAGAAAAACCGTCAACAGAAAACTCCACCTTTACAGACGATGCCACATTATCATTGACAAGCAAACGCACATCAGCTTTCGTCGACGACACGCCTTCCAACTCAAGCATTGAAACCACAGGAGCTTCGCTATCGTCCAATGTTTCATTTACACTGCCAACTACATAGTCAAACGGATTAGTGCCGGAAGCACCACCAGCATAGGCAAAATAAAAACTGATGCTCAATGTTTCTCCAATTTCGTATGCATCTGGTGTTGTGTTGGAAAACTGCGAAGCACTGCCGGCAACAGGGTTCAAATCCATCAAACGACCACCATTGACAAACAACTGCGGCACAAGTCCGACACATGTTGCAGACAGATCAACCGTCACCTGCAACTTTCCATCTTCGGCAGCTGAAATCTGATAGCTGAAATCGGGAGCATAGCCCTCGGTAGCGCCTTGAGGCGTTCCAACTGTTTGCCAGTCGTCAGCGCCGATAAAACCTTCATACGTCTGCGCATTAACGACTCCATAAAGGAAGGAGGCGCAAACAAAAACAAACATTAGTAATAGTTTCTTCTTCATAGTTTTAAATTTTAATAGTTTATTGAGACAAATTTATACACGTTCTCTTCCAAAAGGCGCCAAAAATGATTCACAGAAACTCACATGCCCCTACAACAAAAACACAACACGTCTTACTATATCACTATAACACAATATGTTACACATAAGGTCATTCACTTATGCAACTCACAGAAACGAGATTATCCGTTGTCGCCCAGAAACGGCAAGAAGATTTAAAATCGTATTCTTTTGAATCAAATCAGAACTTAGATGTTCCTCATTTTCCTTAATTTTGCAGAAAACAACCTACATGAAAGCGTTACAATACATTTTCATTCTCTCGATTCTGGCCACCATTTCTTGCACACCGGCAAAGACCGAACAGGATACGGGTGTCCGACAGGAAACGACAACGGAAGCCAGCCTGTCGGAAATTGAGCAGGCCATCAAAAGAGAAGAATGGGAAAAAGCCCGAATAAAGGCCGAAAATCTGTATGCAAGCCAAAAGCGACAAATGGGGGCCATAGAATCGGCAAAGCTTGCCATAGCCTATATCTCGCTGACGTCCGAACCTTTGCTGGACTTTGAACAGACTTATAACTATGCCCTGCGCATAAAGGATCTGTACGAACAGGCAAATCGCCTCGACAGCCAACTAACCAAAAACTATCTGGAAACTCTCGGTGTCACCACCCTCGTCAACGAAGCTTACGAAAACTGCCTCTACATCATACAGGCAAAAGAAAAAGCAGGAAAGGACAGCACCTATGTATTTCAGGTAAAAAACATTCCCAAATGAACTCAAAGCGCAACTATTCTGTGAAAATGCCATTTTAACAACTTTTATAAACAATCCGACTACACAAATGAACAGAACCGCTTTTATTTGTGTTTTTTTTACTAACTTTGTAATTGGAACAAATACATTCTGGGATAGAGTGTACTTTTTCATGCTATCACTTGTATATCAAACAAATAAAGTATATTTTAGCCATATTGTAAGAAAATCTGGCGACCCCAGATATTGCTTCAATCTGCAACATACTTAAACCTATATTCAAACGACAAATATCCCCATAATGATAAACCGCTTAAAAATCAGCATCATCAGCTGCCTTTGTCTGCTAATTGCGACATCGTGCAACACTTCAAAAGAAATCGTCTATCTTCAGGACATCCAAACCGGAGAGAAAGAAAAGGTCGACTCCAGTCACGGCATTGTCGTGCAGCCTAAAGACATGCTGTCGATTATCGTTTCCAGCAAAGATCCCCAACTGGCATCCATGTTCAACCTTCCTGTTGTCAGTTATCAGGCAGGTTCCGAAATTGTGTCGGGCGGGCAGCAGCAAAGGCTGTTAGGATATGTGGTCGACGAGCAAGGATTTATCAACTTTCCCATATTGGGGAAAATAGAAGCGGCCGGATGTACGAGATGGCAGCTACAGGAAAAAATCAAGAAAGAAATCATCCGCCGCGATTTGCTGAAAGATCTGGTTGTCACCGTGGAATTCATGAACTTTAAAATATCTATCCTCGGGGAAGTGACAAACCCCGGTTCTTACAAAATCGAAGGCGACAAGGTCACGATTCTGGAAGCGCTCAGCATGGCAAAAGACCTGACAATCTTCGGACGCCGCGACCAAGTATATGTCATTCGTGAAGAGAACAACACCCGGACCACCTATCATGTCGATTTGCGCTCTACCGACTTGTTCAATTCGCCCGTTTACTACTTGAAACAAAATGACATCGTTTATGTACAGCCGAACAAGGTAAAAGCCGGACAATCAACCATCAACGAGAACAACATAAAATCTGTAAGTCTTTGGATTTCTATTGCGTCATTACTGTCGTCGGTAGGTGTCCTTATTGTAAATCTTCTTAACTAACAAAAGTATTTTCAACAAATGGAAGAGAACAACAAAACCAGTTATCAACCAACAACAGAAAGCAGTAGCGACATCCAAATCAGCGACATCATTTCCTGGACTTTCAGCCACAAGCTTTTCATCGCATTGTCAGTTATCGTTTGCCTGCTGTTGGCAACAGTCTACATCTACCGAAGCCAATCGGTTTACAAACGGGAATCCAGCGTAATGATTCGCTCCAATGCCCAGGGGCAGTCACAAATTGGAGAATTGGCAGCATTTGAAGACTTGGGCATGTTCAACACCGGCATCGATGTATATAACGAAATTGAAGCATTCCGCTCCCCTATTCTGATGGAAGAAGTGGTGGAACGGCTCGGGCTTAACACTACCTATACCAGCAAGAATTGGATAGGACGACTGACCGACTGGTACGGGCAATCACCCATCACCGTCACGTTCGCCAATTCTCCGGAAAAAATAGACGGGGAAAAGCTATCTTCATTTTCGTTCAAAGTAAGTAAAGACAATCAACAGCTAATCCTAAGCGATTTTAAAGCCAACGGGAAAGACATTGAAAGTGAGAGCATAACGGCAAAACCCGGTGTCACGCAAAAGACTCCGATTGGCGACGTCACCGTCAATCCGACGCTCCTCTACAACGAAAACTTTGAAAGCCCCATCTACGTAGGACACACGCTGACGGCACTCACCGCAAAAAAATATCTTAACAGTCTGACAGCTGAACTCGCTGACAAAAAAGGGACCGTAATCAATTTCTCCATAACCGACACTTCGGAAAAACGTGCCGAGGATGTGCTGAACACGCTGTTGGATGTATATAATGAGGACTGGATTGCCTATATGAGCCAATCGTCGCTCAACACATCGAAATTCATTAACGAACGGTTGATTGTCATTGAAAAGGAATTGGGACTCGTCGATACCGACATTGAGAAATTCAAGAGTCAGAACAAACTGCTCGACATTTCGGCCGAAACAGCACAAGTGACGGAAGAATCAAGCCGCTATTCTTCAGAAGCATTCAACATGAATAATCAACTTTCAATAGCCAAATTCATCCGCGAATATCTTGTCGACCAGACAAAAGCGTTCGAACTGCTCCCCTCCAACTCAGGCATTGAGAACGACAATGTTGAAAGTCTAATTGCCGAATACAACAAGCTGCTGCTTGAACGCCAACGATTTGTCGACAGTAGCAGCGACAACAATCCGCTTGTCAACGATCTGAACAAGCAACTGACTCTGATGCGGTCAACCATCCTCCAATCGGTCGACAATCTGATCAACACATTGCAAATTCAAGTCGACCACCTTGCTGCACAGGAAAACAAGATTTCTAACCGCATAACGGAAAACCCCGGCAAAGTAAGGGAACTATTATCAATTGAACGCCAGCAGAAAATTAAGGAAGAACTCTATCTGTACCTGCTTCAAAAGCGGGAAGAAAACGAGTTGTCGTCCAACATCGTGGTCAACAATACGCGTCTGCTCAAACCGGCAAGCGGCGATTCGGCCCCGATATCCCCGAAAAAACCGATTATTCTTGCCGTCGCACTGTTGCTCGGTCTGGCAATTCCTTATGGATACATGTTCCTGATGAATATGATGGACACAACAGTCAGAGGGCGCAAGGACATTGAACACCTGCCGGCTCCTATCATCGGCGAAGTGCCACAAATCGGAAAGTCAAGCAACGGATTCTTCGCCAAATGGCTGTCAAAGAAACAGACCGACGACAAGCCGAAAGTTCTCGTCGTGGACCATGGACGCGACATTGCCAACGAGGCTTTCCGCGTGATTCGCACCAATCTGGACTTCATTCTCAACACGGCTTCGGAAACACAAGTACTGCTGATGACATCGTTCAACGCCGGAAGCGGCAAAACGTTCAACACCATCAACATAGCAGCCAGCCAGGCTCTGAAAGGGAAGAAAGTTGTAGTCGTTGACCTCGACATACGAAAAGGCACGCTCAGCAAATTTGTCAACTCGCCGAGCAAAGGTGTCGCAACTTTTCTCAACCATCAAGCGTTAATAGATAGCATTATCATCAAAAATGCAGGTGGCATCGAAAACCTTGACATCATCCCGACCGGATCGCTTCCTCCGAATCCTTCGGAACTGCTACTGGACAAAAAGCTGGAAGAGCTGACGGCGGAACTCAAAAAACGCTACGACTATGTGTTGCTCGACTGTCCTCCTGCAGGTATTATCGCTGACACGTCAATTATTGCCCGTGTTGCCGACCGTACGGTTTTCGCCATCCGTGTAGGACTGCTTGACCGCCGCATGCTCCCGGATATCGAAGAACTTTGCAATACACGACAGTTCCCAAACATGATGCTGTTGCTCAACGGGTGCAAACAGTCGGCCGGATACGGCTACA
>URMA01000068.1 GCA_900548875.1 uncultured Porphyromonadaceae bacterium
AAAGCCGATTTATGTCAAAGCCTTTTCTTATGTGCTGGTGCTTTCCGGTACGGCGCGTTTGAGCGTCGACGAGGTGGGCTATGCCGTCAAAGCCTGTGACCTTTGCGTGCTGACACCGTTGCATCTTACGTTTTTCTCGCAGATGTCCGACTCCTTCCGTTGCCTGATTCTATGCGTGGAAAAGCGGTTTGTCGACAGGATGAATACGATGGACATACAGCACCGCATTGTCAGGGGCATGAACCTGCACCTCAGTCCGGTGGTCGGTTTGGAGGCGTCGGATGCGGAGGTGGTCAGGCAGTGTATGGAAAACCTGCGCCGGCAGTTGGGGCGCACTTCCCACCGCTATTATCTGGAAATATTGCAGAATGCGCTGACGGGGTTTTATCTTGAAGTTGACAATGTGCTCGACCGTTATGTAACCGACGAATCGACTGCCGGAGGCGTTCGGCAGCACTATGCTGCCGTGTTGCAGCGGTTCATTTCCCTGCTGATGGAAAACTACCGTGAAAAGCATACGGTGGGCTTCTATGCCGAGCGGATGCACTTCACGCCGCAGTATCTCACCGAAATTGTCAAGCGCCAGACGGGCCGCACGGTCAATGACTTTATTTTTGAAATGCTTTATTGCGAGGCGCGCAACTTGTTGAACGTGAGCGATGCTTCAGTCCAGCAGATTGCCGAGGAACTCAATTTTTCCGACCAGGCGGCATTCAGCAAATTTTTCAAACGCCGGTCGGGAATGTCGCCGCTGGAATTCTGTAAAATAAACAAAGCCAAAACAGCCGGGGAGTGATTTTTGGCAGAAAAGTTGTAACTTTGCGGACTAATTTATTTGAACGATGGCAAACGTACAGGACATTAGAATCGAAGATTACAACTATCCGTTGCCGGATGAACGTATTGCGAAGCATCCGATGGAAGAACGCGACAAATGCAAACTGCTTTACTATAAGGGCGGCAAGATTGAAGAGCATGTGTTTTTTGAAATCACGGATTTGTTGCCGGAAAATTCTACGCTGGTCTACAACAATACGCGCGTAATCAATGCACGCCTGCGTTTCCGCAAGCCGGGCGGTGGTGCGCTGATTGAAATTTTCTGTCTGGAACCGCTGGTGCCGCGCGACTATGCACAGGTTTTTGCCACCACTTCTGAATGTACGTGGCTGTGTTTTGTCGGCAATTCCAAACGCTGGAAAACGGGAGCGCTTACCCTGCCGTTGACTGTCGACGGCGAGGTGGTGACACTCAGTGCCGAGCGTGACGGACAGAGCGGCAATGCCTTCAAAATCCGTTTCTCCTGGGATAATCCGCAGGTGACGTTTGCATCAATTCTCGACGCTGTCGGCGAAATTCCTATTCCTCCATATTTGAACCGCAGTACGGAACCCAGCGATTCGCAGGACTATCAGACCGTGTACTCGCATATTGAAGGCTCGGTGGCTGCACCGACTGCCGGATTGCATTTCACGCAGGAAGTGCTCGATGCCATCAGCCGCCGCGGCATTATTCGAAAAGAACTGACATTGCACGTGGGTGCCGGTACATTCCAGCCGGTAAAATCCGACGTTATCGGCGGACACGAAATGCACACGGAATTTATTTCCGTCACCCGTAACCTGATTGACAGCCTGATAAATGCTCCCGGCAAAATTATCGCCGTCGGCACGACTTCCGTGCGTACGCTTGAAAGTCTTTACTATATCGGCGTTGAACTGCATCGTCACCCCGAAGATCCGCAGTCGGCACTGCATGTGCGCCAGTGGATTCCTTATGAATATGACAACAGCCTGTCGACACGCGAATCGCTTCAGGCAATAGCTGACTATATGGACCGCAACGGAATGGAACACCTAGTGGGCAGTACGCAGGTAATCATTGCGCCGGGCTATACGTTCCACGTGGTCGACGGCATTGTGACCAACTTCCACCAGCCGCAGTCGACACTCCTGCTGCTCGTGTCGGCATTCGTGGATGGCGACTGGAGAAGTATCTACGACTATGCTCTCGCCCACGACTTCCGCTTCCTTAGCTACGGCGACAGTTCCCTGCTGATGCGGGATTGATAAAGTTCGATTCAAAATATACGTTTCAGGCTGCTTTCCACCCATGGATTGCAGCCTTAATTGTTTGTGTGATAACGGGAAAGAAATGTAATAATGTTATTAGTAATAAAGTTATTACATGATGGTGTTATTAGTGCGGACAGGTGTGATATTTTGCTTAAAAAACTTGTTTTTTTCTTTTGAAAATCATATCTTTGGAATCCATTGAACATTTTTGTTCGATGGATTGAACATTTTGTGTCAAATCGTTGAACATTTTGCTATGGAGTTTAAAAGATTTCAATACACGGAGATTCTGGATCGGATAAATGAGCCGCGAGGTAAAATGCAAGTTATAGTCGGACCACGGCAAGTTGGAAAAACAACATTGGTCGGGCAAGTGCTAGAAGAGTGCACTTTGCCCTATGACAGTTATTCGGCCGACGATGTTACCGGCGTATCAGCCGATTGGCTCGCTCAAGTTTGGGAAACGCAACGCATGAAAATGTCGGCACGAAACGAGACAAAAAGATTGCTGGTTATTGATGAAATACAAAAAATCAATAATTGGAGTGAGACCGTAAAGGCTGAATGGGACAGGGACACGCGAGAAAAGCGAGAACTTGTGGTTGTATTGCTTGGCTCTTCCAGAATGTTGATTGAAAAGGGGCTGACGGAATCTCTTGTCGGACGATTTGAATTAATAAGGCTCACTCATTGGACCTATTCGGAAATGCGGGAATGTTTTGGCTGGACATTGCAGCAGTATGTGTATTTTGGGGGGTATCCCGGTGCTGCCCAATATATAGGGAATGAAGTGCGTTGGAGAAACTATGTGCGTGATTCATTGATAGAACCTTCCATTTCAAAAGATGTCCTTTTGGAAACAAAAATCATGAAGCCTCAGTTGCTTCGTCAACTGTTTGAATTGGGTAGCAGTTATAGTGGAGAACTTTTGTCTTTGACAAAAGTGGCCGCTCAGTTGCAGGATGCCGGTAATGTGACGACTCTTGCCGGATATTTACATTTGTTGGATGAATGTGGGCTGTTGTGCGGATTGCAGAAATATGCTGAAGATACGGCACGGAAATATAATTCGGTTCCGAAATTTCAAGTCTATAATAATGCGCTTCGAAACGTCTATGCGGAAGAAGATTTTTCGGAAGTGATTGAAGACGCTAAAGTTTGGGGGCGTTATGTCGAGTCGGCAGTCGGGGCTTATTTGGTCAGTCAGGCATCTGTTTGCGGTTACCATGTTTATTATTGGAGAGATAAGATGGATGAAGTGGATTTCGTTCTGATGAAACGGCAGAAAAAAATTGCGATTGAAGTGAAAAGTGGAAGAAGAACTACAAACAGGGGATTGGCTGTCTTTTCTGAAAAATATCATCCGTTCAGGTCGGTGGTTGTCGGTTCCGGCGGTTTGTCGTTTGAAGAATTTCTCTCGATGGACCTTGAACTTCTTTTCCGTTAAAAGGGTTATTCTTAGAAAAAAACAGGTAGCTATGATAAAGATATATGGAATGGAAACGTGCCCGGACTGCACGTATGTGGAAGAACAGGTGAAGGGCAACGATAAGTATCAGGTGATTGATATTGGCCGTCATGTGAAATACTTGAAGGAATTTTTGCGGTTGCGCGACCGCCTGCCCGTGTTCGACGAGGCGAAGAAGGCAGGTGCGGCTGGCATTCCCTGCTTTGTGCTGGACGACGGTACGGTGACTCTTACGCCGGAAGATGCAGGATTGCGTTCGCGTCCTGCCGGTGAGGGCGTATTCTGCCGAATCGACGGTACGGGCTGTTGATTAACCCAAAAATGGTCTGCCTGACAGCAGCGTGACATCCACCATAAAGTAGAATGAATGACCGATTGGGGTTATTCTGCGAGCAGTTGGCGGATGACTTCCGGCAGATGGCGGTGTTCGAGTGCGTGGATACGTGCCACGAGCGTTTCAGGCGTGTCGTCGGGCGTAACTTCGCAGCGGAACTGTGCGATGATTTCCCCTCCATCCACTTCCTCGGAAACGTAGTGGATGGTGATGCCGCTTTCCTTTTCGCCGGCTTCGATTACAGCGCGGTGTACGTTCATGCCCCACATGCCCTTGCCGCCGAATTTCGGAAGCAGTGACGGGTGCAGATTAATGATGCGGTGGTCGTAGGCCTTTACGATGCAGTCGGGAACAAAGCTTGTGAATCCCGCAAGCACAATGAGGTCGATGCCGCGGTTTTGCAGCAGCTCCAGTATGGGCTGCGGATTGTTGCGCCAGTCGGCGCGTGGGAAAATCCGTGTGGGAACGCCGAAGCGTTTCATCTTTTCGAGAACAGGCGCTTCTTCACGGTCGCAAAGCAATATATCGACGGCAATATGCTTGTCGCCTTGAAATTGGCGTGCGATGTTTTCGGCGTTGGAGCCGGTGCCTGAAGCTAAAATTGCAATGCGTTTCATATTATAATTTCATTTGTTTTTGATTGTTAGAATTTCTGCATGTCAACCAGCCGCTTGTAGTAGCGGTTGAGGGCGATCAGTTCGTCGTGTGTGCCGCGTTCCACAATTTTCCCTTCGTGCATTACGCAGATAAGATCGGCATTCTTGATGGTGGACAGGCGGTGGGCGATGACAAGCGTCGTGCGGTTTTTCATCAGTCGGTCGAGCGCTTCCTGAACAAGGCGTTCGCTTTCCGTGTCGAGTGCCGAAGTGGCTTCGTCGAGAATCAGCAGCGGCGGGTTTTTCAGAATGGCGCGTGCAATGCTGATGCGCTGTCGTTGTCCGCCCGAAAGTTTGCAGCCGCGGTCACCGATATTGGTATCGTAGCCGTCCTCCGTTGCCATGATGAACTCATGGGCGTTCGCTATTTTTGCCGCTTCGATGACCTGTTCCATCGTGGCATTTTCAACGCCGAAAGTGATGTTGTTGTAGAAGCTGTCGTTAAACAGGATGGCTTCCTGGTTCACGTTGCCCATCAGTGCGCGCAGGTCCTTCACCCGGATGTTGCGGATGTCGACACCGTCAATGCTGATTTCGCCCTCGTTCACATCGTAGAAGCGCGGTAGCAGGTCGGCAAGCGTCGATTTTCCCGAACCCGACTGGCCTACGAGCGCAACCGTCTTGCCGAACGGAATTTCCAGTGAAACGTCGTTGATTACCCATTCCGTGTTATATTTGAACCGCACATGATCGTAGCGGATACAGCCTTCGCGTGTAGACACCGTTTTCGGGTGAATCGGGTCCTTGATGGGGTTTTCGGAGCCGAGAATCTTGTCGACACGTTCCATTGAGGCCAGACCTTTCTGGATGGAGTAGGCGGCTTTCGAAAGGTCCTTTGCCGGGTTGATGATGCTGTAGAAAATCACCATATAGTAGATGAATGTCGGCGCGTCGATGATGTTGTCGCCGGAAAGAATCAGTGTGCCTCCGAACCAAAGAACAATGGCGATGGTCAGTGTGCCCAGAAATTCGCTCATCGGGTGGGCGAGCGACTGGCGGCGGGCAATGCGGACAGATGTTCTGTAGAACTGGTAGTTTTCCGAGTGGAATCGTTTCTGCATCTTGTTTTCGGCATTGAACGCCTTGATGATACGCAGTCCGCCAAGCGTTTCCTCGATGGTGGCCATCAATGCTCCCCACTGGTTCTGCGCTTCGAGCGAGGTGCGTTTCAGCCGTTTTCCTACCCGTCCCATGATGAAACCGGCAATCGGAAGCAGAATGAACACGAAGAGTGTCAGTTCCCAGCTGATGGTAATCATCATAATCAGACACACGAGTATCATAATCGGGTTCTTGAACATCATGTCGAGAGAGGCCATAATCGAGTTTTCGATTTCAGCTACGTCGCCCGACATACGAGCCATCACGTCGCCTTTCCGTTCGCTGGTGAAGAATCCGATAGGCAGCCCTACGATTTTGTCGTATACGTAGTTGCGGATATCGCGCACGATGCCGGCACGTATGGGAATCAGAAAGTGGGAGCTGAGATAGGTGGCGCCGGTTTTCAATCCGGTCATGAAAACAAGAACGATCGACAGTCCCATCAGTGTCAAGGAAGCTCCGAATCGGGTCTTGCAATAATATGCTGCGTAATAGAAGTTGTTGATTGCTACATCTTTAAGCGACGCTGAACCCCATTCCATGAAATGATATTCCATGCCTTTGTCGCCCATGAAGAGCATTTCGAGGATAGGGATAATCAGAGCAAAAGAAAAGAGGGTGAGAAACGCTGCCAGAATGTTGAAGAAAATGTTGAGAAACAGATATTTCTTGTAGGGAGGGACAAATCGTTTCAGTACCTGGAGAAAATCGTTCATTATTAATATTGTTTAAAACTTTTGCAAATATACGCACAAATAACTGTTTTGTCTATTTTGTGTAAAAAAATCAAGTTAATTTAATTACTTTTGAATTCAAATTAACATTCAGATGATACAGAAGAAGGATTGGAAAAAGAAACTATTATTGGCTACAATCTGTCTTTCCTACTTAGCGGTATCAGCAGGAGATATTAGCGGTGTAATCGTAGATAGTACGGACAAATCGTCGATGATAAATGCCACGGTGAGAGTTCTTCGGGAGCGCGACAGCAGTTATGTTGCGGGCGGAATGAGTGACATTGACGGACGCTTTGTGATGAAAGGACTCCCACGCGGCAAATATATTGTCGAGGCTTCCTATTTGGGCTATCAGAATGCGCGGCGCAATGTGACGCTTGCCAATTCGTCGTCGAAGGTGACGGTCGATTCCCTACAGATGGTGCCGAGCGGAATTATGCTGAAAGAAGCGGAAGTAGTGGGTGTGAAGACGGAGGTGAAGGTAATGGAGGATACGGTGGAATACAATGCCGGTTCCTACAAGACACAACCGAGTGCCGTCGTGGAGGACTTGCTGAAGCGTCTGCCCGGTGTGGAAGTCGACAGCGAAGGCAAGATCACGGCCCAGGGAAAAGAAATATCTAAAATTCTTATTGATGGCAAGGAGTTTTTCTCCGACGATGCGCAGGTGGCTTCGAAAAATATTCCCGCCGACATTGTCGACAAGTTGCAGGTGATTGACCGCAAGAGCGACTTGGCGCGACTGACCGGTGTGGACGACGGCGAGGACGAAACCGTCATCAACCTGACCATCAAAAAGGGCATGAAGCGCGGATGGTTTGGCAACGCGACTGCCGGTTACGGTACGGACGGCCGCTACAGTGGCAATTTCATGGTCAACCATTTCATTAATGACAATCAGGTAAGTATTCTCGGCAATGCCAACAATATCAACGAACTGGGCTTTTCCGATCCCGGGTCGGGGCGTTTCCGCCGTTTTGGAGGCGTGAACGGAGTGAACACGTCGCAAAGCATCGGCGTGAATTTCAATGTCGGCAAGGGGGAAGCCTTCCGTATAGGCGGCGACCTGATGTATTCACATTCCGACCAACTTACGTTGCAGAAGGCTTCGAAGCAGTATTTGTTTGTCGATTCCACTTCCTATGAAAATTCGGAAAGCAATTCGCGCGACCGCAATCATAGCGTTCGCGGCAATTTCCGTATGAAATGGGAAGTCGACTCTTTCAATACGTTGGAGTTCCGTCCGCGGTTTACGGTAAGTTTCAACGATTCGGAAAAGAACGATACTTCCTATCTGCGTGCCGGCGATGCCAACCTTACTCCCATCAACCGTGCGAAAACCATGGTGGAAAGCGAGGGAACAAGCTATGATATGGAAGGACGGCTTGTGTACAACCACAAGATGAAGAATCATCCGGGACGTTCGTTCAGTACGCAGGTCACGTATAAATACAGCAATACGAAAGAGGACGAAACGTCGTATGCCCTCAATGAATTTTTCCTTGTGCCCGACGACAACGAAGAGCGCGACCAGTTTACGGATTCCCGTGAATGGTCGAGCCGTGTTGGAGCGCGAGTTACTTGGATGGAGCCGTTGGGCGACATCAAGAAGGCGCGCTTTCTGTCGTTTGCCTACAACATGAACTACTATTTCAACAATGCGGACAAGCTTGTCTACGACCGCGGCAGTGAGTTTGACGCCAATGAGGCGGTAGATGCGTTGGAAAACCAGTACGGGATATTGACCAACCCCGTAGTGGCCTATCAGATTGCAGATGCGACGGGCGTGCTCGATGAGGAATTGAGCAACCGTTTCCGCAATGACCAGTTTACGCAACAGGTGCGTATCGGCTACCAGCAAAACCGCAAGACTTACCGTCTGAACGGCGGCGTATCCATTAACCCGACAATGATGCAGAGTGAGGACATGATCAACAGTGCCCGCAACATACCTCGTCAATGGGTTTGGAACTTTGCACCGTTCATGCGTTTCCGCTATTCCTTCTCGAAGACCAAGAATTTGGCAGTCGACTACCGTGGTTCCACTCAGTCGCCGACCATGTCGCAGTTGCAGCCAGTGGCTGATGTTTCCGACCCGTTGCGGGTAGTTGTCGGTAATCCTTCGCTTCTGCCGGCATTCCAGCATCGTTTCAATATCCGTTACAACGATTTCAATCAGGAGAAGCAGCGCAGCCTTATGGCTTTTGTCGGTGCGTCGACAACGATGAACAGCATCATTTCGAAAACCACCTACGACCAGTCGACCGGTGGACAGACAACCACCTATACCAATGTCGACGGTGTCTGGTCGGCCAACGGTATGGTGATGTTCACAACGCCGTTCGGCAACCGCAATTGGCATTTTTCCAACCATGCTTTCCTGCGTTTTTCGCGCACGGTGGGCTACAACAATGAACTGCTGAACCGAAGCAGTTCGTTTACTATCAGCGAAACGCCGAGCCTTGCCTACCGTACGGATCTTGTCGATTTTGAGCTGCGTCCGTACTACAATCTGCAAATGACACGCAACTCCATCCAGCAGAATTCCGACCGCAACGTGCATTCCTATGGAGCCCGTTTCAATGCAAGCTATTATGCTCCGTTCGGATTGGTGCTCGACAGTGATTTTTCCTATGGCAACACCAGCGGATATTCCGAAGGCTTCGACAACGAGCAATGGCTGTGGAACGCCAGCATCTCCTATCAGTTCCTGCGCAACCGTCAGGCTACCATCATGCTGAAGGCTTATGACCTTTTGCAGCAGAAGCAGAACATTTCGCGTTCCATCACGGCCAACTACATACAGGACCGCGAGTTTAACACCATCACGCGCTATTTCATGCTGTCGTTCTCCTACAAGTTCCAGTCGTTTGCCAAAGGCTCGTCGGAGAAGGACTTTGATTACGGAGGTCATGGACCCGGCCGTCGTCCCCCGATGGGACCTCCTCCCGGACACCGTCCCCGTCCGATGTAGTGGGCGGCAACATATAAAAACAGGCCGGACTCCGCGTTGGAAGTCCGGCCTGTTTTATATGTATCGTTTCTCTTAAAGAATAGCCGATAGGGATTAAATGAATGCGGCGATGAATTCGTAAATGAAATAGATGCACACGATGAATTTCAGAAGCGTGCCGACAAGAAAGCCGATAAATGAACCCAAACCTGCACGAAGCGCTTCGTTGAAAGGTCGGTTGGCAATAAGTTCGCCGATAACGGCTCCGACAAACGGACCGACAATGATGCCGAACGGCATGAAGAACATGCCGACAATCGTGCCGATGGCACATCCCCAGTTTCCGTATTTGCTGCCGCCGAATTTTTTTGCACCGATTAGCGGTGTGAAATAGTCGAGCAGCAGTACGATTAGCACAAGAACGGCCCATACGACAAGCTGCGTGACGGTAAACTGATAGCGGTCAGTGAAGTGGAGAAGCAACAGTCCGACATAGGAGATCGGCGGTCCCGGGAGCATCGGAGCGATACATCCGGCCAGACCGACGAGCAGGCAGAGAGCGCCCAGGCATATCAGGGTGATGTCGAGTGCTGACAGTAGTTCCATATCGTAAAGGTATTGTTAGGTGTATACTTGTCCGGTTTCTTTATCTTTTGAGTGTGTCGGGCAGTTCCGGTGTCGCTCCATGCTGGGTGCAGACATAGGCTGAAACTTCGACGGCTCTTGCATGGGCCGTTATCTGGTCATGGCCTCTCAGTCGGGAGGCTACGTATGTGGCGGTAAACGAATCGCCGGCTCCCACCGTGTCGACAACTTCAACTTTAGGCGTCGGGAAGAAGCTCTGTTCTTCTTTCGAGAACACGTAGCTGCCGTGGGTGCCGCATGTGAGTACAAGGTTGATGAGTGAGAAGCGGTCCACCATGTAGCGGCAACATTCTTCCGCATCCTCTATGTCGATTTCGAACATCTTCTTAACAATTTCCAGTTCCTCATCGTTGATTTTGAATATGTCGCAGCGTTTCAGGGAGTTGGCTATGATTTCCTTGCTGTAGTAGTTTTGCCGCAGGTTGATGTCGAAAATTTTCAGTGAGTCGGCGGGCATGGCGTCAAGGAAACGTTCCACCGTGTTTCGGCTGACCGGTGAGCGTTGTGCGAGCGAACCGAAACAAACGGCGCAGGAATTGCGGGCTATTTCTTCGAGTTCGGATGTAAACGGGATGTTGTCCCATGCCGTGTTTTCGCAAATCTCATAGCTTGGAATGCCGTTTTCGTCGAGGTGGACATTGACGGTTCCTGTCGGGTATGCCGTTTTTGCAACGGCGAGTTTCGCTTTGCTGCCTTTCAGTATATTGATAATTTCGTCTCCCAGAGGATCGTTGCCGACGGCGCTGACAATCAGTCCGTTCAGCCCGAAATTGGCAATGTGGTTTGCAAAGTTGGCAGGAGCTCCTCCTACTTTTTTGCCGTCGGGCAGCATGTCCCACAGAAGCTCGCCCATTCCGACGATATAAGATGCATTGTTTATTGTTTCCATATTGTTAGTTTTGAATCAGCATTCCCTGAAATTACGCTTTCCGAGGTTGAAACGTAACAAATTTGTTCATGAGAAAGTTGACAGCCCCGAATACGAACAGCCCGAGGAACTGTGCCAGATACTCGTTCAGGTTGAGAAGTTCGCACATGATAAAAACGAACAGCACCTGCAACAGATATGCGCAGCCGAAAGCTGTCAGAAACAGGGTGATTTCCCGTTTCACGTTTCCTCCTTTTGATTGAAAAACCCATCGCTTGTTCCAATAGAAACTGCTGCAGATGGCAAGCGTGTAGGCACACACGTTCGACTCATACAATCCTTGCCGTAGGAGCGACATCATAATCCACACGGTCAGCGAGATAATGATGAAGTTGCTGAATCCGACAATGATAAAGCGAATCAGCCGTCTGTTGTTGAGCAATAGTTTCTTGATGAAAGACATATTGGAAACAAAGTTACGTTTATTTCCCGAATATGCAAAATGCGGGGTAGTGCAACTTTATCCGAAAATCTATCTGAGTCTTGAGGGAGAGCCGTGCCAGGAACAGCCGAGACAGAAAACCTCGTCCAGATAGAATCCTTCGAGGGATTCGTCGGGATATTTGGGGGTCACTGTGCCGTCGGCAAGTACATAGACAAGCCGTCGGTCGCCATTCGCGTTTTTGACATAAAACGCTGCAATCTGGCATTGGGGGCAAACACGTTTACGCATAGGCTATGAAGCAAAAGGTGGAGTTGTCTTGAATCTTCGGATTTGGTAGAGCAGCATAAGGATGGCGGCTACCGCAGCAAAGAAGTCGGATGTAGGCATGCTCGCCCATACGCCGGTGATGCCCCAATGGAGCGGAAGCAGTGCCAGTCCCGGCAACAGAAACAGCAGTTGGCGGGAGAGGGAGAGGAAAATGGCAATGCCCGCTTTCCCGATGGACTGGAAGAACTGGCAGATGATGATTTGTGCGCCTACAAGCGGGAACATGAGGATTCCGATGCGGAGTGCCGTTTCCGATTGTGCCGTGAGTTCCTGACTGTCGGTAAACATTCCGACGAAGATATTCGGGAACAGTTCGCCGACGATGAATCCCAGCGTGGTGACCGCCATGGCGGCTATGATGCCGAGTTTCAGTGTACGTTTCACACGGTCGACATGTTCGGCACCGAAATTATAGCCGGTTATCGGTTGCATGCCTTGTGCTATGCCCATGACAATCATGACGAACAGCATCTGTATACGGTTGAGAATACCGAACGCGCCGATCGACAGGTCGTTGCCGTAGGTAAGCAGACGGTTGTTGATGAAAATGACAATGCAGCAGGCACATACGTTCATGATGAACGGCGACATGCCGATGCTGAAAATATTTTTGACAATGCGTTTGCGCAGCTTCATCCGTTGTTTGTTGAAGCGGACAAAACTTTTCTGGTTGAAGAAATGGGAGAGCACCCAAATCATTCCGACAAACTGGGAGGCTATCGTGGCCGTTGCCGCTCCCCGGATGCCCCATTTCAGAACGAAAATGAAAATAGGGGCGAGAATGACGTTGCAGCCAACGGTGAACATCGACGAAATCATCGCTTTTTTCGGATAGCCCGTAGCACGCATGATGTTGTTAAGTCCAATCATGACATACGAAATAGGACTGCCGAGCAGAATGATCTGCATAAAGTCGCGGGCATAGGGCAGGGTGTCGTTGCTGGCTCCAAAGAACCGCAGAATCGGGTCGAGGAACATGAGCGTGAGCCCTCCGTAGAAAATGGCGCTGATGACGCTGAGAATCGTGACGTTGCCCAAAATTTCTTCAGCTCCTTTCTGGTCTTTTTGTCCGAGTCGGATGGAGGAAATCGTGGCGCCGCCCACACCGACAAGCGTACAGAAGGCAACCAGCAGGTTCATGAGCGGGAATGTGATGGCAAGTCCGGAAATGGCAAGCGGGCCTACGCCATGGCCAATGAAAATACTGTCGATTATGTTGTAGAGTGACGTCAGCGTCATGCCGATGATGGCCGGCAACGAATATTGCAGAAGGAGTTTCCCGATGGGAGCTTCACCCAGAATGTGTGGATTATTTGTTGTCATGCTCAAACCTAATTACCTATTACGGAACAAATGTACGCATTTGTTTGTTGACAGAACGGTTTATGCCCTTTGTGTTTTGAAATTTTTTGAAAAATTATAATATTTCATGGCTGTTATATATAAATAATTAAGGTGTAGACGGGAGAAGGTATGCGGGCGATTGAGGTGGTTTTTTGTGCTGTTTGGAGGCAATTTAGGGCCGATTGGAAATTATATGTGTTAAATTTTACATTGTTAACGTGCAGAAGCGGAAAAAAAGAAGAAAAAAAGCGGTTTTTGGGCAAGAAAATCGATTTTTTTTGAAGAAAAATCGAGAAAAATATGTTTTACAGCATAAAATTTAAAATCATTTGTAACTTATTGAAATACAGTATGCTAAATACTATTTGCAGTTAAACGCACCTGCGTATGGACGGTGTTGGAAAAGAAAAAAATGCATGTTAGCGTAATTTTTTTGAGAAAAATGCTTGTGATATTTTTTTTTGTTATAACTTTGTATCGTTTTTGAAGCATAAAAATTGTTTTATTATTAAAATTTAAACGAAATGAAAAAGTTAGTTTTATTATTAGTATGTATGTTCACAATGCACACAATGGTAATGGCAGATAATGACAAACCGATCCAAGTAAATCAACTCCCTGCAAAGGCTCAAACTTTCCTCAATACCTACTTTAAAGATCATAAAGTGGCATTAGCAAAACAGGAAACAGAATTATTCTATAAAAGCTACGATGTGGTCTTCACTAATGGAGAAAAAGTAGAATTCGATAAGGCGGGAGAATGGACAGAAGTTAAATGCCAGCAAAGTGAAGTCCCTGCACAGATCATCCCGGAAGCAATCCGTACTTATGTAAAGACAAACTATCCGGACGTTAAAATCTTACAGATTGAACGGGATAAAAAAGAATATGAAGTAAAGCTGTCTAATCGTTGGGAAATCAAGTTCGACTCTAAGATGAGAGTAATTGACATTGATGACTAAAATAAAAAAACAGTAAATCATCGAATAGGAGGAAACACCGCTTCCTCCTATTCGATGATTTACTGTTTTTTGACTTTAAGTTCCCGACCCGTTTAATGTTACTTCCGATAGAAATCAAATGCAATGGCACAATGTTTTGTCATAAAGCCACACCGCTCCAGCGTCCTGCGTGAAGCAACATTATCAGCCGCACACCCTGCAATAGGAGTATATCCCGCTTTTAAGCATGATTCTTTAAGATGTGAAATAATCATTGTTGCATACCCCTGCCTGCGGAATGCCGGATTTACCCACATTCCTACATCAAAGATATCTTTTCCCGGAAGTACCCGAATAAAATAGCCGCATCCCAAAAGTGCTCCATCCTTTTCATACATTAGTATCATCCGGTGCGAAACGGTATAATTTAACTCTTCGGGAGATTCATATAAATCACTGTCGTGAGTAAGCAATAACGGAATATCAATCTCTTTCGCCTTACGAACGGTTATCCCGTCCTGCAAAGGCATCACTATCTCATCAGTGAAGAAACGGAACAGATAACCACCTACTTCACTGGATTGACAATATGCATGGCAGCAAGCCATAAACAAATCATCAAACGACTTGCAGAAAGCACTCTTAATCTGAAATTCTTTCAATACTCTTCCGAATATTTCTTCTTTTCGTGAAAGCAGTTCATCAGACAGATAGAATTCAATCAGCTCTCCTTCTTCCGACTGAATGAAATACCCCACTCTTTCTTCATCCTGTTCGATACAGAAACAAGTGCCTTTTGCAACAAGCCACTCGCAGTGTAACTCCTGGGGGTAACGCAAAGAATCCAGATATTGATTTCTCAGATTCAGAAGTGATGCCAATGGTACAGCTCTAAATTCAATCATAATTCCGTTTTTGCTAAAGATACGAAAGTTTTCCGGATACGAAAAATTACTTTACTAAACTGATGTATTCCCCATATCCTTCAGCCTGCATCTTTTCTTTAGGAATGAATCTCAACGAAGCACTGTTGATGCAATAACGCAAACCACCTTTATCTGCCGGACCATCAGTGAAGACATGTCCTAAATGGGCATCACCCGTAGCACTTCGAACCTCTGTGCGTACCATACCATGAGAAGTGTCCATCTTCTCATGAATAAGTTTACGGTCAATCGGTTTTGAGAAACTGGGCCAGCCACAGCCGGAATCAAACTTATCTGTTGATATAAAAAGAGGCTCACCGGTAGTGATATCTACGTAGATGCCATCTCGTTTTTCATCCCAGTATTCGTTATGAAAAGCTGGTTCGGTTGCGTTCTTTTGTGTGACCGCATATTGCTCGGGCGTCAATTTACTACGAAGTGTGGCGTCATCCGGTTTTTTGTAATTTGTCTGGGGCTGCTCAGCCTGTGCATTTGCTTTTTTTGCCAACTCGAATAGTGCAGGGTTAATATGGCAGTATCCTCCGGGATTCTTATCCAGATAATCCTGATGATATTCCTCGGCTTTGTAAAAATTGGATAAGGGTTTCACTTCTATGACTATAGGTTTGGAATACTCTTTAGCCAATTCGTCGATGGCTGTCCGGATAGTCGGCAAGTCAACTTCATCAGTATAATAAATACCGGTGCGATATTGCGAACCCTTGTCATTGCCTTGTCGATTCAGACTTGTAGGATCTATTGTCTTAAAAAAAAGGTCGATCAATAGTTTTAGGGGAACTTCTTGTGGATTATACTCCACCTTAACGGTTTCTGCAAAATTGGTTTTTCCTGTACACACCTGTTGGTAAGTCGGATTAGCAATGTTTCCGTTGGCATATCCGACCTGAGTCGATTTTACTCCTCTGATCTGTTTCAGGAAATGGTCTGTTCCCCAGAAACAACCGCCTGCAAAATATATTTCACTCAGATTCTTCATGTTTTTTTTCTCCTGTTTTTGTTGATAAATCCATTGTACGCCTTGTGCATGGCCAGTGTAAATGATACCGGCCAATAGCACGACAAATATAGTAAACTTCTTCTTCATAATTTTCAGTCTCTTTTATAAATAACAAACGAAGATCGTTTTCGGATTATTAAGAACTGTTGTATCCTGCAATGAAGTGGTTAAAAAGAGATTATCTTTTGATCTTTTGGAGGATTGTGCTTATTTTTGGCATAAACATTTCCTTGCTTTGCAGCAGAAATCAAGTTTAGTATGGCAA
>URMA01000069.1 GCA_900548875.1 uncultured Porphyromonadaceae bacterium
CCGCCGATGCCGAACAGAACGCAACCATCAGCATCACCGCCACGGGCCTCGACTCAAAAACCTACACAAGCGAAGTTTCGCTCTATTGCCTCAATGCCTTCGATGACCCCAACGGAGTGTTTGTGCTCAACGAAGGAAACATGACCACCGAAAACGGCTCGCTCACCTACATCACTCCGGAAGGATATGTCGTTGACGACGCCTATAAGACTGTCAACGGAACAGAACTCGGAAACGTGGCACAGGACATGTCTGTCTGCAACGGAAAAATCTATGTCATTGCGCAGAACGGCAACGAAAATCCGAACGGAACAAAATTTGAAAACGACGGCATACTCGTTGTCATGGATGCCAAGACGCTGAAAAAAGTACAGGCGTTCTCAAAAGAGGAACTGGCAGTGCTCGACTGGCCGACACACATCGCCGCACTCGACAACCAGCACATTTTTATCCGCGACAACGAAGGTATCTACCGCTTCAACGCAGAGACTAAAGAGCTGACTTTCGTCGAAGGCACTGAGGGTGCACCGAAAAGCCAGTTCATTGTAATGAACGGCAATGCCTATACCTACAAAACCGGCATGCTTGGCGGTATCCTTGCCCTTTCCACAGAAAGCGACAAAGCAACCAAAACATCATTCCCGTTCAGCATCAAGTACGACATCAACGAAACGCTCGGCATCCGTGCGGCTGAAGACGGAAAAATCTGGGTTCTTGGATTCGGTTTTGGCAAAACATCCATCAGCAAATTCAATCTGTCCAACCGGGAAATGGAACAGCGCGTCATCAGCGTAAAACCGGCTGTCGGAAGTTCAGGCGTGTCATTTGTTGCCAACGGCAATACCCTCTACTATGCCGACGGCACAGCCCTCTACCGCTACAACTTCACTGCGGAAGAAGAGAATGCTGAAGAATGGCTGGTTGACCTCTCAACGCTCGACAAAAACGCAAAATTGCTCTACAACGGCCTCGGCGTTCATCCGCAGACTGGAAAAGTGTATGTCAACACACTGAAGTCAACGGCTCTTTACAACGAGAATGCCATCTGGGTATTCGACTTCAACGCCAGCAAAGACGCGCCGGAAGCCAAATATGAGAACTACACCAACTTCCCGGCAGGTTTCTATTTCCCGCAAAACTAACACTAAAGACAACATAACATGACAATAAAACAATCCTTCCGATTTCTTTCGGCTGCAGCCATTGCCTGCACAGTGCTCACCGGCTGCAACAACGAAGAACCCAAAGACAATCCACCGACAACTCCTCTGGGCGGATATGCCGACCCGAAAGGGGTAATGATTCTTAACCAGGGAGCTTCCATAGAGAGCAGTTCACTCACTTACATCGCACCGAATGGTGAAGTGGAAGAAAAAGTGTATCAGAAAGTCAACGGCACAGCCTTCGGACACAATGCACAGGACCTCTACATGTATAACGGAAAACTCTATATCCTCAGCGACAACAACGAGGAAAACAACGCTCACGCCGGCGACGGAACACTGGTCATCGCCGATGCCGTTACACTGAAACGCGAGAAGGTATTCAAGCTCAAAGACCTTGTCTACAAACGTCCGGAAGGCTCTTTAGACGAAAACGAATATCTGCCTCTCATTCTGCCTACAAGCAATATTGTAGTCGTAGACGAACAGAACATTTTCTTCTCCGACCAGAAGGCGCTGTTCCGCTTCAACAGTTTGGACGGAACGCTCACCATTCTTGAAGGCGGCTATCATTTCGGCAACCAGGGCAACACCATCGAATCCGTTGCATCGACAAGAGGCATGACCGTAATCGGCGACTGCGTTTACACCGGAGGCGGAGGCTTTTGGGCAACAACACGCCTGCTGGAATTCAAAAAAGACACGAACGAATCCACACGCGTCATCGAAGACCTCAACGGAGATTTCATCAGCGGAATATGCCGTACGGGCGAACGCGAAATCCTTCTCGCTACCTGCGGACGGGAAGGCAGCAACAAGAGCTACTTCTACTTCGTCAACATTGACACTTGGAACATCGTGAAAGAAATGCCGGTTGCAGCCGACATCAATGCAGACTACTGCAACAATTCCGGCATCACACTCGCCGGCGACTATGTGTACTTTGCTGCCGGAACAACCAAAATCAGCCGTGCGTCCATCAAGACAGGCCAAGTGGAGAAAAACTACATTGATGTCACGAACGACGTACCCAATGCCAAATATCTGACGTGCAATGTTGTAGCCGATCCTACCACCCAATACCTCTACGTGGCGGCATCCGACGACTACGGCGAATCCGTTAAGGCCAACAACAATCTTCTGATTTACGATTGCAGCGGAGAAACGCCAAAACTTGTCAACAACATCGCCAACAAGACAAACTATCCCGTCGGAATTTATCCAATGTCGAAATTCTATTGATAACCCATTGACGATAACACCCCCCAAAAGCTGTATCGGCACAAGTCGATGCAGCTTTTTTTGTCATAGTACTTCTGCTATGTTCGTCACTTAATCGTCTGTTCAGCAAGCGCATATACCGCCATTTTTATTTTTCAGTCCAAAAAACTCACAAAAACGCTTGCACAATTCAAAAACTCACGCTATCTTTGCATCGCTTTTGGGACGATAACAAAGTCTTTAAAGTTAGGATTGTCTTATGGTGTAATGGTAGCACTGCAGTTTTTGGTTCTGCCTGTCTTGGTTCGAATCCAGGTAAGACAACACAAAGGAGCGCTTCGGTGCTCCTTTTTTATTTCTACAAACCTTACGGTTGCGGAAAATTTCCACATCGAATTCCACACCAATCCACACATTCGAGCAAAGAAACCCACCCATGAAATACACATAATCGCCTATTAATCATATAATTGTATAAAATTAAAAAAATTTGGAACGCCGTTTGCGTGATAGTGTATGTTTAAAAAACTACTTGCACATGAGAGTTAACGTACATTATTCACTTATCGTTGGATTATTATTGGCTATCTTTCCAACTTCTACAATCTTTGCTCAAGAAAACAATATACTGACGGGACGCGTGCTCGACTCAAAGGGAGAGCCTCTGATAGGCGCAAGTGTCATTGTCAACGGTTCGAGTAGTGGCGTCATTACAGATGCAGACGGAAATTTCACTATCAATGCTTCTAAGGATAATGTTCTCACCGTTTCGTACGTCGGTTATGAGACACGGGAACTCGATTTAAGTAAAAGAAAGAAAACCGGTCCGATGAAGATTACGCTGACAGAAGATGTCCAGACGCTAAACGAGGTAGTTGTTACCGCGATGGGCATCAAAAAAGACACTAAGAAGCTGGGATACGCCGTGAGCACACTAAGTGCCGAGGACCTGACTCAGTCAGGGGCAACGAACTTTGCTTCGGCCATGTACGGCAAAGCACCGGGCGTTAGAATCAACCAGACGCAGGGAGGTTCGGCAGGTGCGGTGTCCATCAACATCCGCGGACTGACTTCCATCACCGGCAACAACCAGCCTATCATCATCATGGACGGTGTGCCCATCCGTAACGGCGGCACGGGCAAAAGCACCGACTTCGCAGAGTACGGAAACGACGGACGTATCCGCTCGAACGGTCTGGTCGACATCAATCCGGAAGATATTGAAAGCATCACGATTTTGAAAGGTGCTTCTGCCACGGCGCTCTACGGTTCGGAAGCTGCCAACGGTGCAGTAGTCATCACCAGCAAACGTGCCAAAACCGACAAAGTGACCGTCGACTTTACCGCCCAAGTAGCCGCCAACCTGACGGCCTATCTGCCGAAAGTGCAGAACGTATACGGTCCGGGTACCTACAACATCAACTACAGCGACTACGAAAAGCAGACCGGCGGATTCTACCTGCGCACCTACAACGGAAAGGAATACAAGAGCGTGCGCAGCACCACACTGTCGTTCGGTCCGCGCTACGACGGCAGCGACGTGCTCTACTGGGACGGCACCGTTCGCCCCTACCTCCCGCAGACCGACAATCCGTGGGACGAACTGTTCCGCACAGGCTGGACACAGAACTACACGCTCGCCATTTCAAAAGGTTCGGACAACTCCAGCAACCGTTTCTCCTACACGTTTACCGACGAAGTGCCGAACGCCCTTACGGGTTCCTTTAAAAAGCATAACTTCAAGCTCACCGGTTCCTACCGCATCGGAAAACCGCTGACAGTTGAATATTCGTTCAACTATATCATACAGGACATCAAGAACCGTCCGCAAACCTCGCTCGGACTTTACGGCAGCTTCAGCAACGCGTTCTCGACGTTCCTCGACATTCCTTATCTGAAACGCACCTACGTGACAAGTCTCGGCTACAAAAACACGTTCGTAGGCGGCGACGCCACGCTCACTCCCGACGAAGCATGGGCCTACGACCCAAGCTATCTGACCGGTGTGAGGGATATGTTCTGGAACATGTACCAGCAGAACAGCAAGGAAACGGAAAACCGCCTGATCGGTATGGTCCGCCCTACTCTCCAAATCACTCCGTGGCTGAACCTGCGCGCACAGGTAGCCACCGACATCACCGATGCCAAACAGACATTGGAAAAGAACACGGAGCGCCCGAACGCGCTCTATGACCCGAGCGGCAGCTATCAGGCTATCAATCGCCGCTACGACATTGTCTACGGCGACGTGATGCTCAATTTCTTCCATACCTTCAACCGCTTCGACCTCAACGCTACGTTGGGCTGGACCGGACGCTACGAAAACATGCACAACCTTAGCGTGTCGACCAACGGCGGTCTGGCTACGGAAAACTGGTTTGACCTCAACGCCAGCCGCTATCAGGCAAACGCCAGCCAGCAGCGTATGGAACTGCTGAAAACGGGATATATGGGAACCGTTTCGATGGGTTGGGACAACTATCTGTTCCTTGAACTGACCGGCCGTCAGGAACGCTCGTCGACACTGAAATCACAAAGTTTCTTCTATCCTTCCGCCAACATGAGCTTCATGTTTACGGATGCTTTCAAAATGCCATACTGGTGGAATCTCGGAAAACTCCGACTCTCGTACGGCGTTGTGGGCAACGCGCCGGAAACCTATGCAGCCAACATCGTCTATGAACAAGGCTCGGACAACGGCTTTACCTGGAACACCGTTCCTACCTCACTTGGCAATGCCAATATCCGGCCGGAAAAGAAATATGAATACGAAATTGGTTTGGAAAGCCGCTTTCTCAATAACCGTCTGGGCTTCGACATAGCCTACTACAACAACATTGTCAAGGACCAGATTCTTTCCACTCCGCAACCGTCAAGTTCCGGCGCGAAATATGTGCTGATGAATGTGGGCGAGGTCGCCAATCACGGCTGGGATATTTCGGTGAGCGCCACTCCGATACTTACGCGCGACTTCCGCTGGGACATCACAGCCAATTACGGCGTCTACCGCAACAAGGTGCTGAAACTTGCCGACGGCGTTCCCTATCTGGAAATAGCCAACATCGGCGGCAGCGGTGCCAAGATTCAGGCAGTGGCCGGACAACCGATGGGCGATATCTACACGCAAGTGCCGCAACGCAACGAAAACGGCGAATGTCTTGTTTCCGACAACGGTCTTTATCTCAACGAATCGGATTTGCAGAAAGTGGGCAACATCAACCCCGACGGAGTGGGCGGACTCTTCAACTCGTTCTCCTACAAGAATTTCACGCTCGACTTCAGCATTGACTTCCGAATCGGCGGCGACGTTATCAACGAAATGAACCAGTATGCCACGGCTCAAGGCCTCACGCCGGAGTCATTGAAATACCGCGACACGGCATCAGGCGGCCTTTCCTACTACTATCCGGGCGACAACAACAGTGCCGGTGTTCCGGTGCAGGTCGACCCGTCGACAACAGCCGGACCGAACGGCGAACACATCTACCACGACGGTATCATCCTGCCGGGCATCGTTGCCTCGACCGGCAAGCCCAACGACCGCATCATCCCGGCCGCCTACTACTACAACATGACCTACAACTGGGGAACAAGTTCCGAGCAGCTGACGTATGCCAACTCCGTGTTCGACAACACCTACGTGAAGCTCCGCGAACTAAACCTCAGCTACCGTCTGCCGTCGAAGGCCGTCGAGAAACTGGGAATGTCAAACCTCACCTTCTCGGTGTTCGGACGCAACCTCTTCTATTTCTACAAGGCATTGAAGAACTACGATGCTGAATCGTCGGTCGGCACGTCATGGTCAAGTCAGGCAATCGTCGGCAACTCCACAGCCGCCACCCGCTCCTTCGGCGTGGCTATCCGTGCAAGTTTCTAACCTCTTATCATTTTTAGAAAATATGAAACGCAAACTATCCATCATATCCTTAGGCATTCTTCTTTCGCTGGCAAGCTGTACGGATGCCGATTTCGACAGCAAATACGAAGACCCGTCGAAAGTGACGTCAGTCACTATCAGTAACCTCATGGTCGGCGTGTTCCAAAAAGCAAAGGACTACGACACGCACACCTACAACCGCTACTTCGGTTTCGACTCGCAGTTTGTGGGCAAATACGCCCAGACTTTCGGGTTTACCTATTCGAGCGACATGTACACGCCCGGCTACATTCCCTATATCGACAGCCAATGGGACAACCTCTATTCTGCCCTGACACAGTACCGCCTGATGGAAAACCTCTACAATGCGGAAAGCGAAGGCCAGAAGGAACAGAACGAAGCGTTCATGCTCGCAGCTAAGGTACAGATTTACGACTATTTCTCCGCCACCGTCGACATTTTCGGCGATATGCCTTTCAGCAAAGCATGCACACTCCCGATTACCAACGACGTGCAGCAATCGTACGCCCCCTACGACAAGGCAGAGGACATCTACCGCACTATTCTCGAAGACCTGAAAACGACAGCCCCTCGATTCCGCGAAGTGGCCATGCCGCGCGATTTCACTACGCAGGACTTCATCAATAACGGCGACCTCGACAAGTGGGAACGCTATGCCAACAGCCTGCGCCTGCGTCTGGCCGTCAGAGTGTCGACTCAGGGCGAACTGGCCGAACTGGGCCGCGAGCATGTAAAAGACATTCTCAAAAACCCCGACAAATATCCGCTTATCGAAGAACAGGCGAACAATATTTTCATCGTCAACCAAAAATCGGGACAGCTGAATTTCACAGCCGGCCAGGGACTGGGCGACTGGGTGACCAACCGTCAGGCATCGGGTGCCGTCATCGACCGCATGCTGAGCAACGGCAACTACGACATGAACAATACCGCCAACCCAAATACGGGTACGTATGTCGAAGGAACCGATGACCCGCGTATCCTGCTCTACTACAACCCGGTGAGCATAACCAACAAAAACACCGGCAAAACCGACGAGAAACGCTATTTGGGCACCGACCTGACCGTAGCCGACGAAACGACGGAATACTACAACTCACAGGCTACCGACAAATTCGGCAACACCGGATTCTCGCAAATCACACAGAAGGGATTCTTCTGGGAAAACGACAAGTTCGACATGCTGATCATGTCGTCGCCCGAAATCCATTTCCTGAAAGCGGAAGCCTATCTGATGGGCTACGGCGTTGCCAAGGATGAAGCCAGAGCCAAGGAAGAATTCGTAACGGCCGTCAGCCAGTCCATCAACCTGTTCTACTACTACGACTCCATCAGCACCGGCGAGAATTCCCGTCAGTATGACGCACCTACGGCCGAAGCCGTCACCGCCTTTGCCGAAAGTCGCTGGTCAAGTGAAAAGTATGTCAACAAGCTCGATGCCGTCATCACGCAGAAGTGGCTGAACTTTGCCCTTCTCGCCAGCCGTGAGGCATGGGCCGACCTCCGTCGCACAGGCTATCCTTCAGGACTTGTGTTCCCGGAAGTGGCAGGCACCATCCCCAATGTGCCCAACCGCTGGAAATATCCTACAACGGAAATGAACTATAATCCCTATTATAAGGATGTCCAGAACGAGGACACCTACTACACAAAACTGTTTTGGGCAAAATAAACTGCAAATAAATCCTTGTTTACTCCGAACTCCGCCGGCCGGAAAGCATTCCGACGGCGGAGTTTTTTTCACCGAACCGGTTCACCGTTACAAAAAATGCACTACATTTGCCATCTGTAAAACCATAACGCCGTCACAGGCGTTACAATTACAAAACAAATAACAACCGCCGGGATTTCCGGCCATATAAAAACCAAAATTATGATACGCTTAAACGCATTTATTCAAGTAGAAGAGGCCAACCGTGCCGCAGTGTTGGAAGAAGCTAAAGCATTGATTGAAGCATCGTTGAAGGAAGAAGGTTGTGTGGCTTACGACATTTTTGAAAGTGCAACCCGCCCTGACGTTATGATGATCTGCGAAACTTGGAAAGACGAAGAAGTGCTTGCCGCACATTCCAAATCACGCCATTTCATTCTTCACGTAGGAAAAATCGAGAAATTGGCAAAAATGAAATTGGAAAAATTCAATTTCTAATCCCCATATATGAGGACAAAACGTATTTTATTCATTTGCAGCCTGTTGACCAATTGTCAGCAGGCTGCAAAAGTTCTTACACGGCTACAATTCTGCACGACGAAACCGCCGGAATAAATCGGATAAAAGAGATAGTATCAAAATGTCCATAACTGCTTTCATTAAATTCATATCATTATGAACGAAGAATTTGCAAATATACAATACGCACCAATCAAAGAGTACAAGTATGCTCAATTGTTTAATGAAGTACAATACAATGGAAAAACACTTTCGGAATCAGAACGTAAAGAATTTATTTCTGTCATAAATAACACCATTGCGCAACACTCCGAGGGACTTTCGTTAATGACAGGAATTCTTGAAGAAACGAAAGAACAACAGAATGAATACTATAAAATATACCGTACAGTTATATCTGTCGACTTATTTGTACTTATTACAATGATTGACAGTATGGTAGCAGGAAAATACTTCATACTTGCAGATCGCGACTATGATCGAAAATATATGCGCGGAAAATTATTTGTAATCCTTAATGAGGGCTTCAAAAAACTCTATGGTTTTAAAGATAAATCCCATAAGGATTCGGAATGGAACAGACTCATGCCCATAATGAAGAACTTCCCAAAAGAAATCAACCGACAATATCAGGAATTAACAGATATTCTCAGAAAACAATCCCAAACCTCTTCCTGGTGGAAAGACGAACGCAACAATGAAATCCATCTTGACACTGAGAAATTATATAAATCACGACAGGAAGAGATTATTGAGAGCAAAGTAATGATGGATTCCATGAAACTTTTTAACACATTAATGGCTGTTAGTAATTTTCTGGGAAATGTTCACGCCTGCCTTTACAACTTCCTTGTTGAAAAATATCACAGAGGTGAATTATCTGAATAAATCGCATTTTGACCCTTTATAACATATTGTTAACAAATCATTTAAAACAACATTCAATTTTGAACCAATAAAATAAATTCTATCAATGAAATTATTATCAAGAGTATCATCAATTGGAAGGTTTGTATTTCCTCGTAAAGACTCATTTCAAAATAATAACGAACAAATTGCAGCACAATTCATAAATGCTTTATTCAAAGAATTTTGTACCCTTTGCCATAAATACATCAATAATCCTGGTGCGATAGACTCCCCATACGAATATTCAGAAAGACAACTTGACACATGCCTTATGCCTGCACTTTGGAAAATTTGTAATGGTTATGTGATGGCAGAACAACAGGTAACACGCCATATCAGAGGTAACGCAATCAATAGCTCTGGACGTATTGACTATTGGTGTTATTACAAGCGCTGCACTTTTCTTATTGAAGTAAAGCATAGCAAATGGAGAGGATCCCTGACTAAAGACGCCAAACACCGATGGAATGTTTTGACGAATTACCAACTGAAAACGTTTGTGAAATCAGAAATAAGAAATGGTCTAACAATGGGTGATTTATGTATTCCTATAGGGCTTCATTTCTTATCTTCTAAAAACATCAATGAAAATCAAAAAGATGAATTAGAGGACATGTATGAAGCACACCTTCAATTACGTCCTTCCCGTAATGCACCTAATTATTGCTGCTCATATGAGCCTAATATAAAACAAGATGGTAAGTTATTAATTGAAAAAAGAATTGCTATAATAGCACTGATAAACAAAGCAATATCATAAAAATTGCACTTCACCTTTTTCAGTCATCCTATAACCATAAAGTTCTATAAGAATCATATTTTTCTATAAATTAATGCCCACTTATAGCTAAGATTTAAAATGAGGTGATATCACAATTTACATGAACCCCGAATGTTTGACAAAAAACTTTCGAAGTGCATGTAAATCATGTACACCCTCTTGGTATGTCAAACTATTTTCCTCCCTGGGGAGCGCCGCCTTGCTGTTGGTCGCCGCCGGCTTTCACATCATCGTTGGTAATGCTGCGGGCCGTTTGCTTCACTTGTGCTTTCAAATCACCGAAACGCCAGCTGATGCTTATGCCGTAGCGCATCGTAGTATATTCGGTCGTGGAAATGTTGCGGAACGTATCCGTAATCGTTTCGTTCTTATAGCTCATCGGGTCACTGAAGATATTGGAAGCATAAAGCGACACGTTCAGCCGCTTTTCTTTCAAGAAACCTTTCGACAGGCTTGCTCCGTAGAAATAGTAGCTGCCGGATTTTCCCTGCAACATTACGCGTGGACTGCCGCAGCCCCCATACAGACTCAAATTCAAGTCCCAAGGCAGTGTCTGTTGGAAATTGACAAAGCAATTGGCATCAAAACCGCTGTTTTCAGCATTCAGTTCCACACTGCGAAAATCGGCATACGAAGAGGAAGCATTGACCGACAGACGGGTTTTCACACTCGGATTCCAGTTGGCCCACAGCGAAAGCCGTGCCTTTTTCGTCTTGCCCACATTGCGGAAGGTCGACTCCATCACGTCGCCATTCATAAACGAATAGCTTTCAATACCATTGTTGACAAACATATAGCTCAAAGTGGCGTTGACATTGAATTTTGCGGAGAAACTGCCATAGGTCAGACTGAGATTGTGCGACTTTTCGGAATCCAAATCCGGATTACCGTAGCTGACCACATTCGGGTTGCTCGTGTCGCGGAACGGGTTCAAATACCAGATACCCGGACGGTTGATACGCATATTGTAGTTCAGCTTCAAGTTGGAAGCCGGAGTAATCATATAGGCAAGGTTGGCCGACGGCACCACATCGTCGAAACCGGCATCGAAATTCCGCTCGGGAGTCAGCGCGTAAGTCACATCGGTAAACGTATGTTCGTAGCGGACTCCGGCCTTGAAGCCCAGTTTTTTCCATTTCAACTGATAGTCGGCATAAACGGCGGCAATGCTCTGACGCTGGTCGTAGTCGGACGACAGGGACTGATTTTCCGTTCTCGACCCGTCGGCCAAAATGTCGTAATACTTCGAATCGCTGGCATTCTGACGGAAAATGTATTTCAAGCCGGCATCCACATAGTGCATGTCGGTGATAGGGTTCACATAGTCCACCTGGCCGGTATGTTCCGCCGTGTGCGCCCGTTTGTCGAAATACTGGTCGGTCAGCGTAAACGGCACATCCGTCATATCGGAATAGTCGCTCAACGTGGAATTGTTGTTCGGCGAATTGTTGAACTTATAGGAAACTGTCAGATATTCTCCCTTACGCTTGAAGGAATGCTGATAGTCGACATCCACTCCGATATTTCCGAAATTCATACTACTGTTGGTCAGCATGTTGTAGCTGTAGACGGGATTATATTGCACATCCTCCATTTTCGTCAGCGTCGAACCGTCGGTATCAAATTTTCCGTCGAACAGATTCAACGAGAATGTCAGCAGGTTCAACGTATCCATTTCGTAGCTTCCCTGAATGTTGGCAAACTGGAAATTGCCCTTAGTGTCGTTAGTACCCAACGTAGAAAGGTAGCGGGAATCGTCGCTCGTAAAGTTCTCGCGCACGCCTGTTGTAGAGGATGGCGTAGACATCTGGTGATTGAAGGAATAGTTGACGGACATCATGAATTTTCCGTACTGCACCGTCCCGTAGCCGTAGGCATTCACATCCCTGTTGGTCACACCCGTACCCAACGAAACATTGTAGCCCTGCATTTTCATGTCGGTCGTAATAATGTTCAGGATACCGCCCACACCCTCGGCATCGTATTTCGCACCGGGGTCGGTAATGACTTCTATCGACTTTATGGAACTTGCCGGCAGACTGCGGAGCACTTCCTTCGGATTGTTGCTCATCAGCGTGTTCGGCTTGCCGTTGACATACACCTTAAAGCTGCTTGAACCGTTCAGCTGAATATTGTCCTCGCCGTCGACCGTCACCATCGGCACTTTCCGGAGCATTTCCAATGCCGAGTTGGTCTGCGCGTCGGGGTCGTCCTTCACGCTATAGCTGATTTTATCGATTTCCGCCTCTACCAGCGGTTTCAGCGCAACAACATCCACCCCTTTCAGCACAACCGACGACTCTGTCGTGTAGAGCGTGTCGAGATCAACCGTCGGCATGGCTGTTGAAACGGAAAAGCGGCGGTCAACCGTCTGCTTTCCCAGCGAACTGATGGTCAGCCGGTATTCGCCCGGCTTCGGAAGGGCTTCCTTAAATTTTCCGTTATTGTCGGTCACGCCCACTTTAAGAGGCTTTACGCTGTCGGTGGCGGGAAATATGCGTACAGTGGCATACGGTTCCGTTTCGTGCAGCACTGAATCCACAAGCACACCTTTTACAAAGTAATTATTTTGTGCGACAATATACTGTGATGCGCCCAACAGACAGGAGCACAGCACAATTTTGGCTATTGCATTCATCGAGGTTTGTATTTTTCCGCCAAAAGTAATAGATTACCCCCCAAAGCACAACGCTTCAAGTATAAAAAAATCAAAAAAATCAAACTGTCCTTGACCATCTTTCCCGCTCACACTAAATTTGCATTATTCTACAAAGAAAAAAGCTATTATGATACACTTTGAATGTGACTATACCGAAGGAGCCCATCCTGCCGTCATGCAGCGGCTCTGCGAAACGAATATGGAACAGACAGCCGGCTACGGCAACGACCCTCACTGCGAACACGCTGCCGAACTTATCCGAAAACTTTGCAACGCCCCTGCCGCCGGAGTGCATTTCCTTGTCGGAGGGACACAAGCCAACAAAACAGTCATCGCCGCTACGCTCCGCCCCTATCAGGGCGTGATTGCCGCCGACAGCGGACATATTGCCGTACACGAAACGGGAGCGATTGAAGCCACCGGACACAAAGTGCTGACACTGCCAAGCACCGACGGGAAAATCACCGGAGAACAGGTGCGCGACCTTTGCCGGGCACACGCTTCCGATCCCGACCAGGAACACTGCGTACAGCCGGGTATGGTCTACATTTCTTTTCCGACGGAAGTGGGAACGCTCTATACGAAAGAGGAACTGGAAGAACTGAGCGAGGCCTGCCGTGAATATGACCTGCCGCTGTTTGTCGACGGCGCACGGATGGGCTACGGATTGACAGCCGACGGCAACGACGTGACGCTGCCCGACATTGCCCGTCTGAGCGACGTGTTCTATATCGGCGGAACGAAAGTCGGCGCACTCTTCGGTGAAGCCATCGTCATCACCGACAGCGAAATCGACAACTGTTTCCGCTACATGATTAAGCAGACATCCGGACTGCTTGCCAAAGGCCGCCTGTTGGGAGTGCAGTTCGCTACACTGCTTGAAAACGGGCTCTATACGAAAATCGCCCGCCATGCCAACGAACAGGCCATGCGCATACGGAAAGCATTGGAGGAAAAAGGCGTAAAAATGCTTAATGACTCAACCACCAACCAGCAGTTTGCACTGATGCCCAACGAAATGCTCCACCGTCTGTCGGAACACTTTGTTTTCTCGGTATCGAATGCCGAAGTAGGCAGCGGACTGACACTTGTCCGCATCTGCACCAGCTGGGCCACCACCGACCATGCCGTAGAAAAGCTGATTGCTGAAATTCAGAATTGTTAAACCCCAATCGGTCATCCGACTTTATGGTGGATTTCGGACTACTGTCAGATAGATTGATTTCTGCCTTTGTCGAAGATGTAGCGGGCTACATCGAGAAAAGGCAGGAAGCAAGATGCTGACAGCAGTCCGGAAGACGACTAAAGAGCCAACGAAACAGACTACCAACAATTGAACTTTATTTGGCGGTCGAATAACCGTTTGGGGTTAAATTACACGGTTCTGCCACTTGCCGCTCTTCATGTAGCGATAGCAGAGCACGAACATGGCCGCCCCATAGACCCATTCCGAAGTCCATGCCCAGGCCACATCTATGCGAAGGAAGAGAATGGTGACGGTGATATACACCATATATACCGCCAGTGCTATCAGTTCGAGGCCGAATGCCGTTTTCGTGTTGCCCGACCCGGAAACGCTGTTGAAATAGACATTGGCAGGAATGATGACCGTATACGACGAACACATCACCCACAACGACGGCACTGCCGCTTCAATCAGTTCGGGAATATCGGTATAGATGGCAATGAACAGCTGGGGAAACAAGGAGAAAACGGCAATCAACGGAACAATAATGGCAAAGGAGAGCTTGACGTGACGCTTTATGACTTCACCGACAAGCTCTTTTTTTCCGGCTCCGATGATGTTGCTCACCAGCGAACTGCAAGTGGAGGCAAACGCCACGACAATCATGAACAGGAATCCCGACAGACTGCGTATTACATTGGTAATGGCAAGGGCTCGCTCGCCGAGATGTTCAATATACACGAAGAAGATGAACCAGGTGGAAAGCGAAATGAAATTCTGCACCATAATCCACAGCGCCACATTCAGGATTTTCTTCAGTTCCTGGAAATTGACGCGCGGCACAATGTTCAGTCCATACTTGCGGTAATCGATGCGGCTGCGCGTATAGACAATGAAGAACACCAGTGAAACCAGTTCGGCCAGCGACGAACCCATCGCCGCTCCGGCAATTCCATAGGCAGGAAAGCCCAGTTTGCCGAACACGAGAATATAGTTGAACACCACATTCGAAAGGACCATCACTATAGAATTGAGTGTCAGCGTTTTTGTCTGAGTCGTACCGACATAGAAGGCACGGAACATGGCGCAGGCAAACGAGAAGAAAAAGCCGTAGACACGCCAGTCGATATAGTCGACCGCCTTGTCGCGCACCTTGTCGGAAGCAATCATCCACGACAGAATTTCATCGGAAAAAAGTTGCGACAGGGTGAAAAACAGCGTTGCCAGTCCCAACAGGAAAAACAGTCCCTGATAGAACACGCCGCCAATCTGGGCGTAGTTGCCCTCTCCGTTTCGCCGCGCCATCAGAATCTGCGCACCGATACTGAAACCGAGCCCCGCCATGAATATCACCAGAAAGTACACGCCGGCAATGGCCGAAGCGCCCAGCTCGATTTCGCCCACACGTCCCATAAAAGCCGTGTCAGTCAAACCAATGAGCTGTTCCATCACCAGACTAATCAATATCGGATAGGCTATCAACCATATTTTTTTATACGAAAACTGTTCCATACCGCAACTTCATTTCACAAAAGTACGAATAAAAAGTGATAAACAGAAAAATGTAGCAAAGTTATTGGCAGATAGGCGTTTTAGGAAGATGGCTTGAAAAAATGAAAGACAGAAAAAGCAATGAAAAAGCCAAGTTAGGACATCGCAGCGTTACCAATTCGTGACCATGCCCAAAACAGGTTATGACGAGGTTGGAAGAATATAGAAAACACTAACTTCCAGTGAGTTACTAACAACTCACGCAAGAAAATGCGGCATGAACGAGAATTGCAGTATTCCTCAATGATTTGCGTAACGACGAAGGATTCTTCACGAACTAAATTTGAAACCAAAAAAATTTTAGAACGATGAACACCGACCTGCTGGACAAGGCGAAGCTGGAAAAGAAGATTGCCTCGCTGGAGGGTGAACGCAAGTCCTTCAGCAAGGGCAGGCGCGAATCCGAACTGAAACTGGAGGGCAAGACCGGAGAACTGAGGAACAACCAGGCCACCATAGCCGCCATGACGGAGGACTGGGAG
>URMA01000070.1 GCA_900548875.1 uncultured Porphyromonadaceae bacterium
AGAGCAGTTGGCGGTGATGGTAGAGGCGGTTGAGGACCACCGTGCTTCCTGCGGCCATGCACCCCGAAGCATCTACGGAAGAATTGTGGCGGAAGCCGACCGATTGATAGATACCGACGTGACCCTGCGTCGAACGGTGCAATACGGGCTGTCGCATTATCCGGAAAAGGACAGGGACGAGCAATATGCCCGCTTTGTCGGCCATTTGCAGGAAAAATATGCCGAAGGCGGATATCTGAAACTTTGGATACCGGAGTCGGAAAATGCCAGCCGTCTTGCCGAACTGCGGAAAATCATTGCCGACAAGGAGGCTTTGCGAAAAGTGTTCGACCGGATTTACGCCGAAGAAACGGCATCGCTATAATTTGATGGCAAACTTTTTGAGCCGTGGGTCTATAAGGCTGTCGGGGACGATGGTACGGATGCTGTCGGCAAGCAGGTTAAGCATGCGCTCGCGGATATAGTCGTTGCGGACTACGAGCGACACCTCGCGTACGGGTTCCGGCTGGAGGAAGTTGCGCACACGCTTCGTTTGCTCATCAGAGAGCAGCGAGGTGTGGAGTTCGGGAATGATGGTGTATCCTCCGTTTTCGTCAACAATCTTGACCAGCGTGTCGATGCTGCCGGCTTCGTAGATGCTGGAATAGCGCGATTTCCGATGGCAGAAATTGAGCACCTGGTTGCGCAGGCAGTGGCCTTCGGCAAGAATCCACAGACGGTCGCCCGGCATTTCCGTTCCGTCGATTTCCTGTTGGGCAAACAAGGGTTCGTCCGGGGAAATGTAGGCCTTGAACTTTTCATAATAGAGCGGAATTTCAAGCAAATTCGGATTGTTGAGCGGTGTGGAAAGCAAGGCTACGTCGATTTCCGCACGTTCGAGCTTTTCAACCAGTACGGAAGTGCGGGCTTCCAGCAGGCGCAGTTGTATCTGCTTGTGCCGGCTATGGATATGCTTGATGAGTTTGGGAATGATATAGGGGGCGATGGTAGGAATTACACCAAGTCGGAGTTCGCCTGCTTCCTGCTGGCGCTCGGTCAGCACCATTTCCTTCATTTGTGCCGCATTGAAAAGCACTACCTGCGCCTGACGGATGATGTTTTCACCCTGTGCCGTGGGGCGGACAGGATGGCTGTTGCGGTCAAAAATCTGAGTGTCGAGTTCCGTTTCCAGTTTCTGAATCATTGAACTCAATGTGCTTTGTGTCACTCCGCAGGCTTCTGCCGCGCGTACGAAATGGCGGTACTTGTCGACAGCCACGATATATTCCAGTTGTTGCAGTGTCATTGTTCGTTCGGTTTACAGGTTAATAATGGTGCCGGTATGGAAAAAACGGATTTCCGGGCATTGTGTGAGGAGGCG
Source organism: uncultured Porphyromonadaceae bacterium (assembly GCA_900548875.1). Lineage (GTDB taxonomy): Bacteria > Bacteroidota > Bacteroidia > Bacteroidales > Muribaculaceae > Limisoma. The sequence goes on from URMA01000070.1 coordinate 1,361, forward strand.
TTTTGCCTTGTCGCTTGTGCAGTGGCCGGTGTAGAATACGGTTTCGGGAGCCACCTGTTGCTTGTCTGTGAGAAATTGCCGTACTTCCCTTTCTGTTTCATCGCTGTCTACGAAATGCAGTCCGCCGACAAAGGCTTTCACTTTTCCGATTCCCGTGAAGCGGCGGCAGGCTTCGATGATGTTCATTGCCCCGTGATGGGAGCAGGAGGAAACAATGGCCAGTCCGTTGTCGAGCAGGAAACAAAGCGCATATTCGTGGTTGAAACCGTCGGCTGTTTCTCTGCCGTTTTCCGTCGCTGTCAGAAACCGGTTTCCGTAGGGCTGTGCATACGGGTGGGCTTCGGTCAGAACGGCGGCAATGTCTTTGCTGATGTATTGGCTGCCGTCGAGATAACGGAAGCGGTTGTCGAATTCCTTTTCAAGTTGTGGGGCCGTGCTGATGTCTCTTTTTTCGGCGTGGCGCAGCGAGTAGAACCGGTGTCCGAACACGTGGCGCGACAGCCATACCTCACCCCTTCCCTTTCTGAGATACGTTTCCAGTCCGCCGCTGTGGTCGCGGTGTCCGTGCGACACGAATGCCCAAGCGGCCGACAGCAGATCAATGCCCATTTCCTTTGCATTCTCGAAAAAGGCGGAACTGACTCCCATGTCGCATAAAATTCGCGTGTCTCCCTGTTCGATGAAAAAAGAAAGCCCGTGTTCGGCTTTCAGCTCGGGACGCTCAGGACTGGCTGAATTGTCGATGAGAACGGAGATTTTCATAATATTATTGATTTTATCGATACAAATATAGAAAATATCTGTTTGATTAATATAAAAACGCCCTCTATATTTGCGTCAGAAACAAAAATAATAACAAAATAAAAACGATAAAATTATGGAAGCTACAAAAGTTTATTCAATGCCGCGTATCGGTGATGCAGCACCGGAGTTTCAAGCTGTAACGACGCAGGGAACCATCAATTTCCCGTCTGACTACAAGGGTAAGTGGAAAATCCTTTTCAGCCATCCGGCCGATTTTACGCCTGTCTGTACGTCCGAGTTCATGACGTTCGGAAAAATGGCGGAAGAGTTTGAAGCGTTGAACTGCCAGCTCGTAGGTCTGTCGGTCGACGGTCTTCACAGCCACATTGCATGGCTCCGCACCATCAAGGAAAAGATTGACTGGAAAGGCTGGAAAAATGTAGAGATCAAGTTCCCGCTCGTGGTCGACATCACGATGGAAGTTGCCAACCTCTACGGTATGATTCAGCCGGGCGAAAGCAACACGTCAGCCGTTCGTGCCGTGTTCTTCATTGACCCGCAGGACAAGATTCGCACCATCATGTACTACCCGCTTTCACTGGGCCGCAACTTCGACGAAATCAAGCGTGTGCTTGTTGGCTTGCAGACTAACGACAACTTTGGCGTAGCGCTTCCGGCCGACTGGCGTCCGGGCGACGAAGTGATTGTTCCGCCGGCAGGTTCCTGTGGTGTGGCAAAGGACAGAATGGAAGGCGTAGAAAGCGGACTCCACTGCTACGACTGGTTCTTCTGCACGAAGCAAATCAGCAAGGAAGAGGTGGAAAGCCGCCTCGGCAAGAAGTAAAGTCTGATAATTTAGTCATAATTAGAAAGAGAGGCTATGTCCCAATAGGGCGACATGGCTTCTCTTGGTTTTTTTATGGTTTACGGTTTACAGTTTACGGTTTACAGAGTTTGTGGTTTACAGTTTGTGGTTTACGGTTTACGCAAAGTCCCTAACCCCTAACCTCTAACCCCTAACCTGTTAAGAGGAGGCAGAAAAAGAAAAGGGACCATCGTCGTGGTCCCTTTTGTCGATAAAGTTGGATTAATAGTTCTTTGCCTGGAGCTGGAAGTAAGCCTGCGGATGTGCACAAACCGGACATACTTGCGGCGCTTCTTTTCCGATGTGGATGTGGCCGCAGTTGAGGCAGTGCCAGATGCAGTCGCCGTCGCGCGAGAATACCACCTTGTCGTTGATGTTCTTCAGCAGTTTGCGATAGCGTTCTTCGTGTTCCTTTTCGATGGCGGCAACGCCTTCAAAAAGTTCGGCGATATGGTCGAAACCTTCTTCACGTGCTTCCTTTGCGAAGGTGGCATACATGTCCGTCCATTCGTAGTTTTCACCGGCGGCAGCGTCGGCCAGATTTGTCATTGTGTCGGGCACTGCACCGTTGTGGAGCAACTTGAACCAGATTTTTGCGTGTTCGCGTTCGTTTCCGGCCGTTTCTTCAAAAATTCTGGCAATCTGCACATATCCGTCCTTCTTTGCTTTTGAAGCATAGTAGGTGTACTTGTTGGTTGCTTGCGATTCACCAGCGTAGGCAGCCATAAGGTTGGCTTCTGTTTTTGTTCCTTTCAGTTCTTTCATAGATTGAGCTAATTTAGGTTTTCTATTCAACAAACTCTGAAAAAGAAAGGTTCATCAAACAGCTTGAAATATAGCTATTTTTCTTTGTTCTCAAACTGGGCTTTCACGCCGTCGATGACATTGATGATATAGTCACCCAGCTTTTCGCTTTCGCCGATGATGTCCATATAGTAGATGCCTTCTTCGTAAGGATAGAGCTTCTGGTTGATGTTTTCAACATTTTCGGCCCTGAGCGAGTTGCGGTAGTTGTTGATTTCCCGTTCCTTGTTGTAGGAGCGCATAAGGTCTTTTTCGTTGACGGTTTCGATGTCGCGGAGAATCAGAAGCATGTTTTCAAAGGCTTCGCTGACATATTTGAACATCGTGTCAATGTTCTTGTTCACCATTTCGTGGAACTTGATGTTCGCTTCATGCTGGCGTACCATTGTGCGTGACAGGTTGTAGCAGCTGTCGGCCGTACTTTCGATTTCGCTGACAATGTTGAGCATGGCCGAGATGCGGAGTTTTCCTTCGTAGCTGAGTCGACCGTCCACTACGCGGTTCAGGTAGTTGGCAATTTCAATTTCCATGCGGTCGGCAATTTCTTCGTATTTGCCGATGCGGGAGTATATTTTATTGAAATCTTCGGAGTCTGGGTCCGTATGGGCAAGGGTTTTCACCATTCCGAACATGCGGTCGATACGCTCGGCGTAGACGATGATTTCGCGCTGTGCCTGTGTGATGTTGAGTTCCGAAGCGCTAAGCATGCGGCTGGTAATGTATTTGAGCTGGAAGTCGTCGTCTTCCTTGTGTTTCGGTTTGATAAGGAAGTTGGTGATTTTTACAAAGTATTTTGTAAACCATATCATGATGGCCACGTTCACCAGGTTGAAGGCTGTGTGGAAAATGGAAAGGCCGAAGGAAACGGAGAATTGCAGACTGGAGATTTTTGCAAGGATTGCCGGATCGCCTTTTCCGTTGATGGCAAGAGCATAGGCTCCCGGATTTGTCGTTTCCAGTTCGTTGAGGTAGCGGATAAGCGCATGGGGGTCATGCGAGCCGATGGAGTTGGTAATCCATGTGTTGAGTTCTACAAAAGGATAGAAGAGGATAAGAGCCCAGACGGTTCCGAAGCAGTTGAACATCAGGTGGCCGAGGGCGGCTTTCTTGGCTGCGGAATTAGCTCCGAGCGAGGCGATAATCGGAGTGATGGTCGTTCCGATATTGCTGCCCAGCACCATGGCGCAGGCAAGGTCGAACGAAATCCAGCCTTTGCTGCACATGATAAGAATGATGGCGAAGGCTGCCGACGACGATTGGATGATCATGGTAAGGATAAGTCCGGTGAACAGGAAAATCAGCACGGAACCGAATCCGAGGTTGGAATATCCCTGAAGGAAGCTGAACACTTCCGGGTTGGATTTCAAGTCGGGAACATTGGCGTTGATGAATTCCAGTCCCATGAACAGGAAGGCAAAACCCATAAGGAATTCACCCATCGACTTGTAGTGGCTCTTCTTTGAGAACATGAAGGGAATGGACAAGCCAATCAGAGGAAGGACAAAGGCCTCAACATTTACCTTGAAACCGAATACCGTAATAATCCATGATGTGACGGTTGTTCCGACGTTCGCTCCCATGATGACAGCCATGGAGTCGGAGAGCGACATGAGTCCGGCATTGACAAAGCTCACCACCATGACCGTGGATGCTGAAGAAGACTGTATCAACGCTGTGATAAAGATACCTGTGAAGAGTCCGGCAAAACGGTTTTTGGTCATTGCCGACAAAATGTTGCGCATGCGGTCGCCGGCTACCTTTTGGAGCCCTTCACTCATAATTTTCATTCCGTAGAGGAATAGTCCAACCGCTCCGATGAGCGTGAGAAAATCGAAAAAAGAATATTGCATGTGACTTATTGTTTCTTAGGTTGGAAGCTTCCCCAGCTTGCCAGTCCTATTGATTGTTACGATTTTGTTACAAAGATAAGGATTGGTAGGTAAAAAAAGAAATATATGGGTAAATAAAGCTTAATTTTCTGTTGGCTTTTGTTGTTGTCTGTTTTTGAGTGGCAAGATCATTGGCGGAGTTTTGTATAGGGTGAATTTTTAGGCCTTTTGTTTGCATGAATATTGCTTGATTTGAATAATCGTAAGTAAAATTGATTATTTTTGATAAAAAAGTAATGAAACTTATTGTTTTTTTATAAAAGATTGTTACTTTTGCAAGACAATTGGTTGAAGAATGAAAGCGGGAAGTTTGTATTGTCGGCTTTCTGATTACAGCCTGCACATTTGAGGATATTCAATATAAACTAATATAATGTGATTAATTATGAGACTAAAAAAATTACTCGTTTGTACCATGATGGCAAGCCTTGGTTGTGTCGCCTATGCAGGACCGGGCTTGGTTAGTATTGAAAAGTTCAAAAAACAGCCATTGGCTTTTTCTGCATCGCAGCAAATCGGCAGTAAGGATGTGTTTAACAAGAAAGCGCTTCAGTCGCCGGCTATGCTCAATACGTCAACGGCCGACTTTCAGCTAAAGACTTCAACATGGGGATTCCTGACAGGTGTCGACGGTTCCTCGTGGCTGTTCTCCCAATCGTTTACCAACAGCGCGGAGAGCAAATACAGCTATGCAAGTTCCGAAATTGTCATTTATGACCAGAACAATGTGGAACAGTGCACGCTGAAGGTTGACGTTGATGAAAACACGTACGTCTACAGCATTAAGCCGTTCGGAACCATTACGGAAAAGTTCTTCGACAATGATGCTTCAACTTGGGAAGTGATGGTGTACCTCCATATCGTGGACGAAAATTACAATTCAACAGGTGAAATCCGTGCCTACAACAATAAGGGGGAACTGGTATGCAAGTATGCAGCCAACAACGCTTTGTTTTTCGACGCTTCGCAAGGTTGGGACACTTACCAGCGTGTGCTTCTGGAAAAAGAAGTGACCACGGAAGTAGACGGTGTCAGCAAGAGTCAAATCCAACTGGAGGTATTGAAACCCGGCGGTTGGGAATCCGACGTTCCGGTTGTGGAACATACGTTTACGGTGGATTTTGACCTCGTCAACTACAGCAACGGTGCATACATGAATCCCTATCGTGTAGGAGATGATATCTATTATGTGCTGTCGTACTACGAAAAGCCGTATTTCGAAGCCAGCGACGACATCTATGCTGACCCGGTAGCAACGGCCGACAACCATTATTTGCTCGACATCTATGACAAGAATTACAACAAGGTGTCGACAATATCCGTTCCGGTACAGGCTTCAGCCGGCGCTCTCTACGGATTCCGTTCGTTTGGTCTGTTCTCCTACAATGACCTTTTGGCCGGAGATTACAGCAATGACGGAAAATTGAATGTGGTCGTTTCGCAAGAGGATTACGTTATCAGCTCGGACTCCTACATCTATTCTTTTGAAGTCTACGACCAGGATTCACAAAAAGTGGCTCACATCGGTTCCAATGTTGTGGAATGGTACATGATGAGCGACATTGAAGGAGAATCGAAACAAGTGGCTTTGATGCAGGATGTGAACGGTGTCGAACAGATTCAGATGGTCGACATTCCTTCCTGTGAAGTTGCCGCTACTTTCCCGGGTATTCTTGACGGAGTGCTCTTGTCGACAAATGTAGACCGCTATCCTAAGGGTGACAGCTATCAGTATGCTTTCGGTATCGGTCAGGGATTTGCCGATGCTGACAACAATGTCATCGCTAAGATTGGCTGGTATAACAAGGACTGCTCGCTTGACCACTTTGTAGAATTCAATTTGGGTCAGGAAGGTGAATACTTTACTCCTTACATCACCGGTGCCGTGCTGAATCCGTATTTGTTCAACACCGATGACCAGCATGAATATGTGTATATCGCAAAGATAAAGAATCCGGAAACTTCGACAATTGAAGACAACCTTTTCATTGCCAATGAGAAAGGCGAAACACTTTATCAGTATTGTGGCGATGAAGAAAAGGGCGACCTGAACATCTGCGTGATTTATGATGAAAAGATTACACCGAAAATGTTGGTGGGATACTACAAATATTACGGTGATGAATACAATGTTGATTTATATACCCTGCCACTTGCCAAGTTCAATGGTGGAGGTGACGGTTCTGCCGCTTCTCCTTATGTGATTTCTACTGTGGGCGATTTGCTGCAGGTGAAATATGATTTGGATGCAAACTATATTCTTGGAAATGACATTGACATGTCGGACAGTGGTTTTTCCTGGACTCCGATTGACGGCTTCATGGGTAATCTTGACGGAAAGAACCATAGCTTGAAGAATATGAAGGTCAATTCGTCGGACTATAACCTTGGTCTGTTTGGCAATGTGTTTGATGATTCCGGTTCAGGAAAGGTGAACATTAAGAATATCACATTTATTAAACCGGAGATAAATGTATCGGAAGGCGCAATGGCTGCCGGTGTGTTGTGTGGTGCTGCGAAAGGTGTAAATATTGACAATATTCATGTTTTTGATGCTGTCATCAATAGCGAAGGTGCTGGAAATACGGCAATTGGTGGTATTGCAGGTCAGTTGACATTATATTCAAAAATTTCATCCAGTTCGTTGACAAATCTGTCAATCAATGCTCCTTCATCGAAAAATGTGGGCGGTATCGTGGGTGATATGCGTACTTCTGCGGAAGTAACTGCCAGCCGTGTTAACGGAACAGTTGTCGGTGGAACGAATGTCGGTGGTATTGTCGGAACAGCCCGTCAGTCAACAATCAGCAATAGCTATGCCGATGTGGACATTGTTGGAAAGAATACGATTGGCGGTATCGTTGGTGATGCAACGAGAGGCTTGGTGACAACAAGCTATGTAAAGGGAACTGTTACGGCTAACGAGCCGAGCAGTTGGAACGGATTCTGTGTCGGTGGTGTAGCCGGTTCACTGGATTCTGACTGGTCGCAGTTGACAAATGATACAGCAGAACCTGTCATTTCAAATACTGTGGTTGCCTTGTCGGAAATCAATTTGAGTGACGCTGAGGTTGCTAAAAATACGGTTCACCGTATTGTAGGACGTTCACTGATTGATGAAGAATGGTACGAAGGCGAGACACCGGTGGCTGAAAAAGGTCTGGTAAACAATTATGCAAATGCTGCACTTGCCTTGAATGGCGTGGAAGCAGCCGGAAACACCACAGAAGGTGCTGACAAGAATTTGGCTGATATGGACAAGGCGTTCTTCGAAGGTGTCGGATTTGTCTATGGCGAAGAGGTTACTGCACCGTGGAAAGGCGAAGGCATGCCGATTCTCTACTTCGAAGAAAAGGCTCAGGCAATCGCTTTGGACGTTCAGTCCGTTTCTTTGGAAGAAGGCCAGACTTTCGAGTTGACGGCTACCGTTTGGGGTACAGATGCTGATGCTATAGAATTCAGCGTTTCTGATCCTGAAATATTGAGTGTCAGCGCTCCGATAGTCGACGGAAACAAGGCTGTGGTTACAGTAACATGTCTGAAGGAAGGTTCTGCTTCAGTCATTGCTTCGGCCGACGGTGTGCAGGCTACATGTGCCGTTTCCGGATATTCAGGCGTTGAATCCGTGGCTGCCGAAGGTCTGAACATCCGTTTTGACGGAAATGCCTTAACGGCCGATGGTGCTGAAAGAATTGAGCTCTACAGCCTGCAAGGTGCGAAAATGGCATCTGTCAGCGGCAGCTATATGGAAGTTTCGGTTGAAAGCGGTTTGTATATCGCAGTGGCAACCGATGCCGACGGCAAGCGTGGCGTGCTGAAGATTATCGTAAAATAAGGCGATGTGAATTTGATTAAAAGTCAATTGTTTTGGGGGCGTGCAGATTTGCTCGTCCCCTTTTTTCTGTCCGGACCGGTTCCCTCTTTTTGTTTTTTTAGACAAAACTCTTTGCGATTGCCTGCCGAAATCCATAACTTTACAACAAACAATTTACCAGTATTATGATTGACACTTTGCAGATATACTGTAAAAACATAGAAAGCTATGTCGATATAAAAGGGGGCGAAACATTGCTGGAAATTTTTCGCCGTTTGTCCGACAAGATAGGCATCAAGCCTATCTGTGCCCATGTGAACAACAAGACAGAAGGGCTGGACTACCCTATTTTCATGCCCAAGATGGTGGAATATGTCGATGTCAAGAACCCTTCGGCACAGCGCATGTATGTGCGTTCCCTGTGTATGGTGCTGACGAAGGCTGTCCACGACGTGTATCCTGGTGCAAAACTTCGCATTCAGCATTCCATTTCCAAAGGCTATTTCTGCGTGATTGAAAACGGACGGAAGGATTTCAGCGTGGAGGCGGTGAAGCACCGTATGGAGGAAATTGTGGCGGCCGACTATCCTATCCGCCGCTATATGAAGCTCACGAAGGATGTGATTGATATTTTCCGAAAGGCAGGAATGGACGATAAGGTGGCCCTGCTGCAGTCGAACAACGAGCTGTATGCCGTTTACCATCGATTGGAGGATGTAGTGGACAGCTACTACGGCGATTTGGTGCCTTCGACGGGCTTTGTCAGTGTGTTCAACCTGATTCCCTACAAGGACGGCATGCTGTTGCTTCCGCCCGATTTTAAGGGCGATCCGTCGAAGCCGGTGGAAGCCATCGTGCAGGAAAAGATGTATAACGCCTTTACCGACTATATCAAGTTCAACCAGATTGTCGGCGTAGGCGATGTGGCGATGCTGAACCGGGTGATGGACAAGGGCGACGTGAATATGCTGATAAATGTTGCGGAAACTCTCCACGACAAGAAAATCGGACAGATTGCCGATGAAATTACCGCGCGTTTCCGTGAGGGCGGTGCACGGGTGGTGCTGCTTGCCGGACCGTCGTCGTCGGGAAAGACTACCACGACCAAGAGGTTGTCCATTCATCTGCTTGCCAACCTTATCAAGCCGCAGATGATTTCGCTCGACGACTATTTCCTGAACCGTGAGGCTACTCCGCGCGACGAAAACGGCGACTACGACTATGAATCGCTCTACGCTCTCGACATCGAGCAGTTTAACAAGGACCTGAATGCGCTGATTGCGGGGGAAGAGGTGGCTATGCCGACGTTTGATTTTGCTTCTGGTCGGCGTGTTTACAAGGGCAATACGCTGAAGCTCACCGACAACACAATCTTGCTGATGGAAGGCATTCACGGACTGAATCCGGAGCTGACTCGGAAGATACCCGACAGCCAGAAGTTCAAGGTTTACGTGTCGGCCCTGACCACGTTGGTGATTGACGACCATAATTGGGTGCCGACCACCGACAACCGTCTGCTGCGCCGCATCATCCGCGACTATAAGTATCGTGGCGCTTCGGCTCTCGACACGATTACCCGCTGGCCGAGCGTGCGCCGTGGTGAGGAAAAGTGGATTTTCCCGTTCCAGGAGAATGCCGATGCCATGTTCAATTCTTCGCTGCTCTTTGAGTTGGGCGTAATGAAAGAGTTTGCCGAGCCTATTCTGAAGCAGGTCCCCCACAATGTGCCGGAATATGCTGAAGCTCACCGGCTGCTGTGTTTCCTCAACTATTTCAAGGCGATACCTTCCAAACAAATACCGTCGACAAGCCTGTTGCGGGAATTTTTGGGCGGCAGTTCCTTCTCCTATTAGTCGTTCGGACAAGGACATAAAAAATTGCTGTTAGCTGTATACTCCCTAATATACAGTTAACAGCAATTGTTATACCTAAGGTATATACCCCTACGCCAGACATGACAAAAATAGGAATCTTTGTCGGATTGTCAAAACGCGCAAAGCGGGTGTATGCTACTATGTTTTATATGGAATGAATATTCTGCTGAAAAATGCTACTAAAATGACAAAAATAATATGTGTGCTTAGATGAAATTCAGCATTTCCTGTAGTTTCCGGAGGTAATTTCTGGAAATTTGTAAGCCCTGTACCTTGTCGAACGGCGGATAGAGCTTGCATTCCTTGCCCTGAATCATTGCCAGATAGTTGACATTGATGATGATGGACTGGCTGATCTGTATGAACGAGGGTGAATAGCTGAGGATTGTTTCAGCTTTTGTGCCGCGTTTCAGATTCAGGTTGTTCTGGTCGACAAGCATGGCGGTCCATTGCTTTCTTAGGCTGTGGTGTTCGAAATAGCCGATTTCTTCCAGCCGTGCCATTTTGTAGCCGGTAACCGTAGCAATGAGGAAATGGTTGCGCAAGGGGTTTTCGTCGGCCTTCCGCTGCATCGCCTGCGTTTCGATGGTGATGACCGTTTTTCGGAACCGTTCGAGAATACCGTCGAGTTCTTCCTGTTCAAACGGCTTCAGCAGATAGTCGAATGCCGATTCGCGGAATGCGCTGAGAATATATTTGCTGTGCATGGAGTAGAACACCACATACATCGACCAATTGATGGAGTCCTTGATGGAATTGAGAAATTCCACACCTTGGGCATCCGGCAGTTCTACGTCAAGAAATAGAATGTCAGGCCTTTGTGCGAACAACAGCTGTTCTCCCTTTTCTGCATTTTTAGCTACCCCTGCAACTGTAAATAATGGATGTTTTTGTAACGCTTTCTCAAGTTGAAGGATGGCAGTTTCATCATCATCGATGATTAATGTCTTGTAGTTTTGAAATTCCCTCATTTTTCTGCTGGTATTCGGTTGTATTTGTGCAAAATTAGTCAACAGAAGCGTTTGGTGCAATAGTTAATTACTTAACTTGAACTATCCGGTAGAAAAACGTAACTATGTTACTTCATTTGGGCGAAATTATGACTTTTTATTTCGTCCAAACCTTGTAAAATCGAAGTCGGAGGGGAAATAAATTTCCACTTTAGTGCCTTCCAGTCCGGTCTTGTCGGGATTGAGCTGGCCAATATTGAAGCGGATATGTTCCGTATTCTTTCGGTTGAGAAGCATGATGGTCTGGTAGATGACCTGCATTCCCTTTCCCGTGTCGGACGTCATCACTTTCGGTTTGTAGCCGATTCCGTTGTTGGTGATTTCCACATGAATGCCGTTGCTTTCCTTGCGTATGGAAATGTTCAGTTCTTTGTGTCCGTCCATTCCCCTCAGTCCGTGCTTGATGGCGTTTTCTACCGGGATTTGGATAAACATGGAAGGAATGACAACCGAATGGCTGTCGATGCTGTCGTCGATATGGCACCGGAAGGTGAATTCATCGTCTTTCCATTGTGCGCACTGCAGTGAAACGTAGGTCTTGACGAAGTCTATCTCTTCCGACAGGCTGACGGTCATTTGCGACGAAACTTCGACACAGCGGCGCAGAATCTTCACCAGGTTCATCATGCGGATGCGGTTGGGATCGTTTTCGTCGTATTGCGAAATGACGTGGTTCAGCACGTTAAAGGTGAAATGAGGCGACAGGCAGTTGCGGATGTTTTCCATACGCATTTTGCCGATGTTCTCGATGTGCCGCTCTATCATTTGCTGGCGTTGTCGCCGCATCAGCAGGTAGATCGTTATGGCCAGTCCGCCGCACACCAGCGCTATGATGGTCCAGAGCACAATCAGCGTGTTGGAGCGGTTGATTTCTTTCTGTTGTTCGGAGATATAGTGCTGTTTGGCGATGAGTGTCGTGTCCTGCTGGTAGCGCATGTAGATGTCGGCCACCTGTGTCTTTACCTGTACGTTGCGCAGGGAATCTTCGATGTGTCGGTTTTCCGACTGCAGGCGGTAGGCATCGGAGAAGTTTCCGGTTTTGGCATAATAGTTCTGCAAGTAGCGGTTGCGGATACGTTGCAGCTCAAAAGGCAGCCGGTCGTTCTCCATTTTCCGGACAACGGCAGTGGCTTTGGCATTGTCGTTCAGTTCGATGGCGAGTGCCAGTTCCAGCGTACGCAGGTGAGCGTCGAATACGTCGAGGTTTTCTCCTGCCAGCACTTTTTTCAGCGTGTCAATACATTCGGCCGCTTTCTGCGGCTGATGGATGAGCGTATAGATTTCCGCCTGGTTGAACAGAGGCACATAGGTATCGATATTCCGGCTGGGCATTTTCTGTGCGTAGCTGTAGGCTTTGAGGAAATAAGGCAGTGATTTTTCATATTCCCCCTTATAGTAATAAAGATTGCCGAAATCGTTCAGAATCACATAGCGGTCGATGTTGCGCATGCTGTCGAAATATTCCATCGACTTGTTCAGATAGATTTCCGCCTGGTTGTAGTCGGAAATCTGCATATAGGTCATGGCGAGGCCGTTGTAGATGAAGTCTTTCGGAATGATGTTCCCGATGGAATCGTTCAGCATCAGGGCTTTCCGGTAGCTTTCCGCGCCTTCTACATACATGCCCTGCCGCACGTAGTTTTCTGCCAGATTGAGATAGGACTGCGGCAGTTGTGTCGGGGTGGAATAGTCGACGGCTTTTTTCAGATAATAGATGGCGGAGTCACCCTGCTTGGAAAACGAATACCAGATGCCGTTTGCATTGGCGATATTGTAGAACGCTTTCTTGTAGAAGGTGTCGGAGGTATCGCTGTTTTGTGAAAAATAGCTTTTTACATGATTGATGCAGGTATTCATGGAGTCGGTTTGCGAAAGCATCATGTGCGCAATCAGCTTGTAGGACATTATCAGATGGTATGTCATACTGTCGGCATTCGCATTGAGCATACTGTCGGCATATTGCAGAGCGGCAGCCGGGTCTTTATATATGGTGTCGTTGAATGTCTTTTCAAATTCATCCAACGGATTTTCCGGGAGGTCTTCGCTTTTGCTGCATCCGTAAAAGGATGTGGCAATGATTGCTAACAGGGTGAAGATTACTCCATAAATCAGTGTCTTCATGGTTGCGAAATTAGCAAAAAAGATGCAGATTAGCCGAAATTGGAAAATTTTTTTCAAAAAAACGCCGTTTTCAGAATCTTTTCAGAATCAGGTGTCAACTTTGCAATGTAAAAATTGAGTAATAACCCATAAAATTGAAAAGATATGAAAAAATTAGCAGTTCTTTTGGTAGCGCTTGTAGCAGTATTTGGAGTAGCAAAGGCCGATGACGACCGTCCTATCGCAGTCAGCAAACTTCCGGCAAAGGCACAGACATTCCTGAAGCAGTATTTCAAGACTTCGGAAGTGGCTTTGGCAAAAGAGGACCGCGACCTGTTCAGCAGCACTTACGACGTGATTTTCACGGATGGCGGAAAAGTTGAGTTTGAGAGCAACGGTGAGTGGAAAGAAGTGAAATGCAAGAATGTTCCGACTGCCATCGTTCCGAAACCTATCTACAGCTTCCTGACCAAAAACTACATGAAGCAGGGCGCAACGATTGTAAAGATAGAGCGCGACAAGCAAGGCTACGATGTGAAAATCTCTACCGGAATGGAATTTGAATTCGACACAAGCTATAATCTGGTAGACATTGACGACTAACCGGACGATGTGAGGAAATGAAGAAAGCGGGCGATACGGCAAAGTGTCGCCCGCTTTTGTATGGTCATTTTTGGGGGAACAGCTTGAACTCGGCGGCACGCAGCTGATAGCCTTCCCAGGGAGCGCCGGTGAAGGAGGAAACATTCGATACGCCTATGCGAATTTTTCCGTCGTCGGTCTTGATGTTCTCAATTTTCACGCGGTTCCAGCCGTAGCCTTTCCCGTTGTTGGCCTTGATGATTTGGTTGATGGCGGTGTCGGTCGTGTCGTTTTTCGCTACGGCTTCCTGCCAGATGTTGCCGCCTTTGTTGTCGCAGGCCGGGATTTCAATCTTGTAGATGCTGTCGGTGGTCTGTACGTAGATGAAAGCGCCGTTGCCGTCGCTGCTGCCCGCAGCTTCCAGCGTGTAGGTGCCGGGCTGGAGGTCATACGCTTTTTCCACCTGAAACTTCATCGCATCGTTTTCCTTGTTGTGGGCATACAGGTAGCGTATGCCGGGGTCGCCGTTGTAGAATTCGCCCCAGCCCACAAAATTTCCTTCATTGTTTTCACCGGCAACGATGTTCCATTTCTGTGCTTTCAGGTATTCCCATTCATATTGGGGTACATAGAATCCGTTGTGGGTGTTGACGATACGGACGCTTTCCTCACGGGTGCGGTTGAATTGGATGAACGTCATTATCGAAAAAATGGCGAACAGAATGAGCATGATGGTCCACGTAATGCCCAGTGTCCAGCTCTGGCGGCTGTTCATGGGCTGCGCTTTTCCGAAAAGGCGGGCGGCAAGATGGAAGGCCGTATAGATGGAAATGCTCAGTACGACAATGAGCGTAACGGCGGCAATCCAGAA
>URMA01000071.1 GCA_900548875.1 uncultured Porphyromonadaceae bacterium
CAGCCATTAAGGACGGCAAGTCGATCGACACTTCCATGGGTATGACTCCGGTCGAAGGCCTGATTATGGGTACCCGCTGCGGTGACGTTGACCCGGGAGCACTTCTCTATATTCAGGAAAAAGAGCATCTCGACCATGAGGGAATGCAGGCGCTTATCAACAAGAAGAGTGGCGTGGCCGGTCTGAGCGGCGTTTCTTCCGACATGCGCGACATCGAAAAGGCAGTGGAAGAAGGCAACGAACGTGCCATTCTGGCTCTGAAGATGTATGAATACCGCATCATCAAATACATCGGTGCCTACACGGCAGCATTGGGCGGTGTCGACGTGATTGTGTTCACAGGCGGTGTCGGTGAAAACCAGGCAAGCACACGCGAACACATCTGCAAGCAGCTCGCCTTCCTCGGTATCGAATTCGACGATGAGAAAAACAAGACACGCGGCGAAGAAATCGAAATCAGCACTCCGAACTCGAAAGTCCGCGTCGTAGTCATCCCTACCGACGAAGAATATATGATTGCCCGCGATACGGAAGCTATCGTGAAAGCTTTGTAAGAGAAATTCCTACATTGAAACAATACAGGGATAAAGACTGCATTCTGGATTCGCAGAATGCAGTCTTTTTTCAAAAAGGTCGTTCCACTATCATTACATCATATCTATGCGCAAGAAAAAACTGTTCCGCATCCTCCGCCTTGTCGTCATCTGGTTTTTCATCCTGTCCATCGGGTCTGTCATTCTTTTCCGCTTTGTACCGGTGTTCTTCACCCCGCTTATGGGAATCCGCTGCGTGCAACAGCTGGTCAACGGCGAAAGCCTGAAGCTGAAACACGACTGGGTGTCGCTCGACGAAATGTCGCGCAACATGCCGATGGCGGTCATCGCTTCGGAGGACAACCGCTTTGCCCAGCACCACGGCTTCGACTTCGTGGAAATCCAAAAGGCAATCGAGGAACGTGAATCCGGAAAACGGAAACGCGGAGCGAGCACCATATCGCAGCAAACCGCCAAAAACGTATTTCTCTGGCCGTCGTCGTCATGGCTGAGAAAAGGACTGGAAGCCTATTTCACGGTCCTCATCGAAATATTCTGGAGCAAGGAACGCATCATGGAGGTATATCTCAATTCCATCGAGATGGGCGACGGAATCTACGGCGTGCAAGCTGTGGCCGAAGAACACTTCAACAAAAATGCCGACGAACTGACAGCCAACGAATGTGCCCTGATAGCCGCAACACTGCCGAATCCCCGGAAATTCAACTCGGCGCGGCCGTCAAGATACATGAAGAAACGCCAGGCGCAAATCCGACGCCTTATGCGGCTTGTTCCTCGTTTCCCAGAGGAGGATTAGACACCGACCCACGAACGGCTCACAGCGCCCCGGAACGGCCAATTTCCCCCATAATTCAGAGACAGTCAACCAACAAAATTGCCCGACCCTTGCAAAATCAACGGCCGGGCAATTTTTTTCGCCGAATCTCTACAAAAAAAAGAAAATCCGTCCCAACTACCCCACATCGGCCATTAATCTTAATGACAAATTAAGCTCACCGTAAACTGTAAACTGTAAACCGTAAACCCGTAAATCCATAAAGAATTTTCAGACAGAAGAACAAAAAGACATAATTTTGAGGACGTTATCACGAGGCGTCCTCCTCTTAGAGGAGGTGGGCGAAGCCCGGAGGAGTATGAACGCCATCGAAGGGTTATGGTTTAGGGGTTAGAGGTTAGCGTCTGTAAACCGTAAACTGTAAACAGTAAACAGTAAACAGTAAACTACAAAACTGCAAACTGTAAACCCTAAAAAAACAAACAAGGGGCGCACCTTTCGGCACGCCCCTTGCGTCAATATTGAGGTTAATTCAAATTTTCTTCGAATTACTTACCTTCCTTAGCCAACTTTTCTTTCAAAGCAGCCAATTCAGAGATGTCACCCAGAGTAGTCTTTTCGATAGTCGGAGTAACTAAAGTTTCTTCGCTCTTGTTGGCTTTCTTTGCAGCCTTCTTAGCTTCTGCCTTTTCAGCTTTAGCTTCATCTTCGAAGATGCGGCTGTGAGAAAGGATGATACGCTTAGAATCCTTGTTGAATTCGATTACCTTGAAGTTGAGCTTTTCGTCAACCTGAGCCTGAGTACCGTCTTCCTTAACAAGGTGTTTCGGAGTTGCGAAACCTTCAACACCATAAGGCAATGCGATTACAGCACCCTTTTCAACCATTTCAACGATAGTACCTTCATGGATGCTACCTACAGTGAAGATTGTTTCGAATACATCCCAAGGATTTTCTTCCAACTGCTTGTGGCCAAGGCTCAAGCGGCGGTTGTCCTTATCGATTTCCAATACCTGAACATCGATGTCAGCACCGATCTGAGTGAATTCGCTCGGGTGTTTGATTTTCTTAGTCCAAGAAAGGTCAGAAATGTGGATCAAGCCGTCAACGCCTTCTTCCAATTCAACGAATACACCGAAGTTAGTGAAGTTGCGAACTTTTGCAGTGTGCTTAGAACCAACAGGATATTTTTCTTCGATATTTTCCCATGGATCCGGTTTCAATTGCTTGATACCCAAAGACATCTTACGTTCCTTGCGGTCGAGAGTCAAGATAACGGCCTCTACTTCGTCGCCCACCTTCATGAAGTCCTGAGCAGAACGCAAGTGCTGTGACCAAGACATTTCAGAAACGTGGATCAAGCCTTCTACGCCCGGAGCGATTTCAACGAATGCACCGTAGTCAGCCATAACGACAACTTTACCCTTAACCTTGTCGCCAACCTTCAAGTTCGGGTCAAGAGCATCCCATGGATGAGGTTGAAGTTGCTTCAAGCCGAGAGCGATACGCTTCTTTTCGTCGTCGAAGTCAAGGATAACGACATTGAGTTTCTGGTCGAGAGATACAACTTCGTTCGGATCGTTTACGCGGCCCCATGACAAGTCTGTGATGTGGATAAGACCGTCAACACCACCGAGGTCGATGAACACACCGTAAGAAGTGATGTTCTTAACTGTACCTTCAAGAACTTGACCTTTTTCAAGTTTAGCGATGATATCTTTCTTCTGCTGTTCCAGTTCAGCTTCGATAAGAGCCTTGTGAGAAACAACAACGTTCTTGTATTCCTGATTGATTTTAACCACTTTGAATTCCATTGTCTTACCAACGAATACATCGTAGTCACGGATAGGCTTAACATCGATTTGAGAACCCGGCAAGAATGCTTCGATACCGAATACGTCAACAATCATACCACCCTTAGTGCGGCACTTGATGTAACCCTTAATAACTTCGTCATTTTCAAGAGCTTCGTTAACACGGTCCCAGCTGCGAGTTGCGCGAGCCTTCTTGTGAGAAAGAAGCAATTGACCTTTTTTGTCTTCCTGATTTTCGATGAACACTTCTACCTTGTCACCTACTTTCAAGTCAGGATTGTAACGGAATTCACTCATCGGAATGATACCGTCTGATTTGTAACCGATGTTAACAACAGCTTCACGCTTGTTCAATGCGATTACAGTTCCTTCGATTACATCTTTGTCCTTGATAGTGTTCAAAGATTCATCGTAAGTCTTTTCCAACTCTTCACGAGTCTTGCCAACTGCTACCTGTCCATGCTCGTATGCATCCCAGTCGAAGTCAGCGATTGGTGAATTTTTTAATTCGCTCATTTAAATAAATTGTTAATACTAAAGTTAATTTAATAAATTAGACATTATATTGCTATATAGTCGGCGGCAAAGTTACGACTTATTTTATTATCACGCAACAACTTCGGCGCATTTTTCTGTTTTTTTATTCGCCATTCAGCGTTTCGCCTCCAGCCGGGCAAGTTCGGCCACCGCCACAGTGTCACCCCATGAGGCAGCCTTACGAAGAAACCGAACTGCCAGTTCCTGCAAATCCGCATCCAAAGTATCGCGGTCGGCAAGCGTACGGTACACCCAATAGTTGGCCGGGACATACTCATAGCGTTCAGCCATCAGCCGGGCATAGGGATAAAAATTGAAATTGCGCTCACGGCTGTAAATGCCGGCCAGTTCGCTGAACGCAGCCGTATCACCGTCCTCCACCACCGCCAGTTTAGTCTGCTCCAACAGCACATTTCCCGTCGGTTTGGGAGTGTGTTTCGTAGGAACAAAAGCCCAAATACACCCCACCACGATTAACAGAATTACGCCACCGATATAACCAGCGAGATATGCCAGCACCGTCTTTTTATCTATCATCCTTCTCTCCTATTTTCCATGATTAAACATAAAGTTCTGCTACCGACGATTTGTTTCCAACCGTGCAAGTTCCGCCACCGCCGCAGTGTCGCCCAAGGCAGCCCCCTTGCAGAGAAACCCAACGGCCACATCCCGCTGTTCCGCCTCCAGCGTATCACAGTCAACCAACGTGCGGTACACCCAATAGTTGGCCGGAGCATATTCATAACGCACCGCCATCAATCGGGCATAAGGATAAAAGTTGAAATCACGCTCTCGGCTGTAAATACCGGCCAGTTCGTCGAATGCCGCCGTATCACCGCCCTCCACCACCGCCAATTTCATCCGTTGCAGCGGTGTCATTCCAACGCCCCCCATCGGCTCTTCCAATGCATTCTTTTTATCCTGAACATATTCAACATGGGCCATTACTACATTCATCGCAACAAACGTGACGATGGCCCCGGTAAATACTCCTAAACAAGCGGCTATGATTGTCTTTCTCCTTGCCATGATTTGTTAATTTTGTTTTCCTACAATATAATCAAGACCTTCCAGTTTCGTGGAATAGTAATGTCCGTATGACAGCAGATAATAGCCATACGCACGATCAACCACCTGTGGCCGACCGTAAACATTCGCCATTATCCAACGATATACCTGGTTTTTCGGATGAGCCATAAGACCGTCGAATCTCAATGCAAACAAAGCGGTATCTCCCGTTTCCACAAGCTCCACATAATCACGACTGCTCAAATAATCCTTACAAGGCACCTCTTGTTTTAACGGTATGTTCGCCAGGGAATCTGCCAGCAATTTCTGCCGGTAGGCATCGCAGTATTTCCAGCGGTAATCGGCTTTGCGTCTGTCATCTTCCGTCTCTTCCTCCAAATTAGTAAAGAGCCACCACTCATCATATACCTCCGCCATCACTTCCATGTAGGCGGAAAAACCATCATTATTATTACTCCAGTAATACTCCTCCACCAACCTGAACAAGGAATCATTTCCGCATTCAATCACTCCGATTTTTTCACCGACAATATCCGTACCGTAATAAGAACCGCCAGAGACCATGTCCAGCTCCTTGAACTTTTCCTGCCAAGCCCTTTTGGCTACCCGACTGACCGTGAACAAAAAAACAGACAATGCCACCACCGTCAATGTTTCAATTTTCCACAACCGCCTTTTGTCCACATCCGCAACAAAAAGATACCCCCGCTCACACAACAGTACGAACGTCACAACAATAATTCCGACAACGTCCCAAATGTAATTATATGCCCAGCCGTTACCCAGCAAGAAAAAAAGAAGCCCCCCGACAAAATACATAATCAGGAAAGGAGTAGGCATCAGCAGTTTTTTCAGAAAATCTTTTTTCATAGTACCTATTTCATTCAGGTCAACCGACCACCTCTAAGGTTATGCAAGATAAGAAAAATATTGAAACCCACAAAATAAAAAAGGTTTACGGCCAACAGATTCTTGAGATATACAATGATGAATCTGCAAACCGTAAACCGTAAACTGTAAACCGTAAACCAACTAAATTACTCCAAATTTCCGGAGAGCGTTGCTGATGCCGTTGTCGTCGACAGTGGTCGTCACGTAGTCGGCTTCCCGCTGCACGTCGTCGGCCGCGTTGCCCATGGCCACACCGACTCCCGCCCGACGCAACATCGGCACATCGTTTCCGCCGTCGCCGAACGCCATCGTTTCGCTGATGTCAATTCCCAAATGGCGGGCCATCGCCTCCACGGCCAGCCCCTTGTCGGCACCTTCAGCGGTAATGTCGGTGAATGCCGGATGCCAGCGGCTCGACACGCATTTCTCGGTCGTCGCCATCAACAGCTGTTCTTCGGCGGCTGTGACAAACACCGTCATCTGCACCACTCCCTGGCGGAGCATTTCTTCCATCGGAATATTGACAGGCAAATCACTTACGTTCAGCATTTTCTTAAACGTGTCGACAATCTCCATATCGGGATTCCGCACCAGCAAGTCGCGCGAACCCACCACGATATACATCCAATTGTGGGCATCGGACGCTTCAGCCAGTGCACGCACGTCGTGCTCGCTGATCAGACGGTCGTAGACCACCGTATCACCGATATAGCAGAAAGCCCCGTTCGAAGTGAGATAGCCGTCAATCAAATGGGCAATAGCCCCCAAATTGTTGATTAACGCCACCGGCCGCCCCGTGGAAATGAAAATCTTCACTCCGGCAGCCTTTGCAGCCTCAAGCGCCTTGACCGTTGAAACGGGTATCTCGTGAGTGTTGAAACTGACGAGCGTGCCGTCAATGTCAAAAAACAAAGCTTTTATCATAGTTTTTCCGTGTTATTCTTTATTAATATCCTTCTTCAGCTTGTTCCGATAATAGGAATTCGACGTGTAGAGCACAGCGGCAGGATTATGGCCGGTCACACGATCCTTCGTCACCAGTGTCGTCACGTAGGCATCGGAATATTTGTAGAACAGGCTGTCGTGTCCCACACAAAGACCGATAACAACATTCAACTGCGTGCCCGCCTGATTCAGCAGATGCGCCTGCAAGACAGGGTTGCACATGGCCGCACCGATGCTCTCACACGCTTTCGGTATACCCATCGACGATTTGGCCTTTCCTCCAACCTTGCAGATGACGGAAAACACATCAAAACCGTTGTCGCGCAAAATGCGGGCGAAAATCCGCGCCTCGTTCTGCAACCCGATGCAATTGGCAATACCAATACGCCGATAGCCCATTTTCCGGGCGAAAGTCATAATTTCCTCCACCCGCGTCAGCCGGCAATAGCCTTCATATTCCACCTCGGCCGAAGCCACCATCACCCGATGGTTGTCAGCTTCGTTGTAACGCTCCACCGCCCACTGCCAGTCGGCTTCGTCGAGTCCCGTAGTCTGACAGAATTCAGGGTATGTGCGGTCCTTATATTTGCAATTCTGCGTGCCGCAATCCACGCAACTCAATTCTTTTTCCATAATTTCAACCTGTTGGACGAATCAATTTTTAATGTTTTCTACTACGTATCCATCACTATTCCTGCATTTGATGAAGACAGATTCACCGAAATGCAGTATTTTTACATTCTAAAAGGACATAGAATGACACCACAGCAACAAGAACGCTACAAACGACATATTCTGCTGCCGGAAATCGGCGAAGCCGGACAGCAGCGCCTGCTCGACAGCCGCGTGCTGATTGTCGGTGCAGGAGGACTCGGTTCGCCGGTAGCCCTTTATCTGGCTGCCGCCGGCGTCGGACATCTCGGCATTGCCGATTTCGACACCGTGGACCTCTCCAATCTCCAACGGCAAATCATCCACACCACCCGCGACATCGGCCGGCCGAAAACACTGTCGGCACAGGAAAAAATAGCCGCACTGAATCCGGATGTGAAAGTGACGGCCATTCCGTCGCGTTTCGACAGCAGGAATGCCACCGCCATGATTGCCGACTACGACATCGTGGTCGACGCCACCGACTCGCTCGACATCAAATATCTTATCAACGACACTTGCGTGAACGCCGGAAAGCCGTTCGTACACGGAGCCATCAACCAATTCACGGGCAACGTGATGACCGTTCTGCCCGGTACGGCCTGCTACCGCTGCGTGTTTCCGCAGGCGCAGACACTGAAAGCCAGTTCGGAATACGGCGTGTTCGGAGCCATTGCCGGCATTGCCGGAACGCTACAGGCCGCCGAGGTCATCAAATACCTCACCGGCACAGGCCAACTGCTCACCAACCGACTGCTGTCGTTCGACGCTCGTTCGATGCAGTTCTTCGTTCTCGACACCGCACCGTCGGCCGCCTGCCCCAACCGCCATTAATGGCTATTCCATCTCCATATCGTCGTATTTCTGGAAGAGGAAATCGTTGTAAGGGAAACGCTTCATGTGGATTTCCTTCGCCATTTCATACAACTTGCTCTTCAGTTCGTCGATATTGATTTTCTCCTTGGCCGAAATAAAGATGCAGTTGTCGTTCATCTTCGCCATCCACGTCGATTTCAGTTCCTCCAGCGGAATGTTCTCACGTGTGCGCGGCGTAAGGTCGTCGTCGTCCTTTTTCTTATAGGTGAAGGCATCCACCTTGTTGAACACCAGAATCATCGGCTTGTCGGTAGAGTCGCACACTTCCTGCAAAGTCTTGTTGACCACTTCCACCTGCTCCTCAAACTGCGGGTGGGAAATGTCCACCACATGCACCAGAATGTCGGCATCACGCACCTCGTCGAGCGTCGACTTGAACGAGTCGACCAAATGCGTGGGCAGCTTGCGGATAAAGCCGATAGTGTCGGTGAGCAGGAACGGCAAATTGTCAATAATCACCTTACGCACGGTCGTGTCGAGCGTGGCGAAAAGCTTGTTTTCGGCAAACACGTCCGACTTGCTCAGCAGGTTCATCAGCGTCGACTTGCCCACGTTGGTATAGCCCACCAAAGCGATACGCGTCAACTTTCCGCGGTTCTTGCGCTGGATGGATTTCTGGCGGTCGATATCCTTCAGTTCCGCTTTCAATCGGGAAATCTTGTCGAGAATGATACGGCGGTCGGTTTCAATCTGCGTTTCACCCGGACCACGCATACCGATACCGCCTCGCTGACGTTCCAAGTGCGTCCACATTCGTGTCAGTCGCGGCAACAGATACTGATATTGCGCCAGTTCCACCTGCGTACGTGCCGTAGCCGTCTGCGCACGTTTGGCAAAAATATCGAGAATCAGGTTAGTGCGGTCGAGAATCTTCACTTTCAGTTCGTTCTCGATGTTCTGCACCTGCTTCGCCGTCAGGTCATCGTCGAAAATCACCAGTTCTATATCGTTGTCTTCCACATATTGGCGAATTTCGTCCAACTTGCCCTTCCCCACAAACGTACGGGAGTTCGGATAGTCCATGCGCTGGAGAAAAGTTTTCACCGTCGTCGCACCGGCCGTTTCCGCCAGGAAAGCCAGTTCGGAAAGATATTCATTCGCCTTCGTTTCATTCTGCGTCTGCGTAATCAAACCGACCAGCACAGCACGCTCATTGTCATATTCTATTGGGTTCTTGTCAATCATACTGCAAACTTACTAAAATTCTGTAGAATAACAGAGTCATCATTCATTTTGTTTACCTCCCCGCCCAACCGCAAACCGTAAACTGTAAACTGTAAACCGTAAACCGTAAACTGTAAACCAAAGCAGCAACCACGAAAGAAAACCTGCGAAACATCAGGGGGATGCTCCGCAGGTTTCCGTATTCTATTTTAAATATGTATTTTTATTTCTTTGAATCCACTTTTACATAGCGTTCGTTCAGGCCTTTGATAACATCGGCAGTCACATCGTCCACATCACCGACATACCAGGTAGCTGCCTTGCGGAGAATCATGGCATAGCCCTTAGCCTTCGCATATTCTGCGATATATTTGTCGACAGAGTCGTTCAACTGCTGCGTGTTCATCACCAATTCATTTTCCACCGAACGCTGCAAATTTGTCATATAGTTTTGAGCGTCGCCCTGCATTTTCTGAAGTTTCTGCTGGTCAGCATTGAAGCTGGCTTCCGTCAAATAGCCGTTGCTCTTGTACTTGCGTTCGATTTCTCCGGCAAAACGTTGGATTTCATTCGCCTTCTGACGTTGTGCCGATTCCAGTTTGCTCTGTCCGCGAAGCATTGCCTCATTCACGTCCTTTGCAAAATTATAGCCATTCATCAACGAGTCGCCATCGACATAAGCTATCTTTAAAGTAGTTGAAGTTCCGTTAGTCACCGATGCAGCAGGGGCTTCGGTCTTTTCCTTCGCTCCCTTGTCTGCACATTGGGCAAACAATACAGAAATTAAAACCAGTGTAGCTGCCTTAGCAACTCTCCTAAATTTATTCATGATTGATTAAGTTTGTTAATTATTTTCCTGCTCTTCGCGTGCACAATGAATATTCATCTTTCTCATGGCAGGATTGTCGTGCACATGCCCGGAAGGAAACTTCCCACCCTTCACGAAAAACACCTTTACCCCCAACAAGACTACGCACAGGGCGAGTATGCCTATAGAAATAATGATTGTCCACACGTTGTTATTAATTTTGATTGCAAATATATGAAAAGGGCGGTAATTTTATCGATATACTCAAATTAAATTTGTATCTTAGAGGGCGAATTAGATTGAATTTAACAATAATTTTCAAATACTCATAACTAATTTTAAATTATAAACAACTATGACTATCAAAGACCTGAAACCAGAATTGATTTGGGGCATCTTCGATGAGATTACCCAAGTGCCGCGTCCTTCAAAGAAGGAAGGAAAAATCCGCGAATATCTGCTGGATTTTGCGAAAAAACATGGTATTGAGGCAAAAACCGATGCAATTGGCAACGTAGCCATGCGCGTACCTGCCACTCCGGGCAAGGAACACGTTCCGACCGTTGTCATGCAAAGCCATATGGACATGGTTCCGAACCAGACAAAACCGGAAACACATAATTTTGAAACTGACCCGATCAAGACGGAAGTGGACGGCGAATGGCTCCACTCTGCCGGCTACAAGACTACGCTGGGTGCCGACAACGGTATCGGTATGGCAGCTTCTTTGGCTGCCCTCGTCGACAAGTCGTTCGCTCACGGTCCGCTGGAAGCCCTCTTCACCATTGACGAAGAAACCGGCCTGACAGGTGCCAAGAATCTGGGCAAGGACATGATTACAGGCGAAACCCTGCTGAACCTTGACTCGGAAGACGACGGTCAGATTTTCTTGGGCTGTGCCGGCGGTATCGACACCATCAGCACCTTCACCTACACCCGCGAAGCTGTTCCGGCCGGCTACCAGTTCTTCAAGGTATCCATGCTCCAGTTCAAGGGCGGCCACTCGGGAGCCGACATTCACCTCGGCCGTGCCAACACCAACAAACTGCTGGCCCGTTTCCTCAATGACTGCTACAAGGCTTACGGAAACATTGCCCTTGCCGACATCAACGGCGGTGAGCTGCGCAACGTAATTCCGGGCAACGCCTATGCTGTCATCGGTATTCCTGCCGACAAGAAGGAAGACCTCCGCACTCGCCTCAACCACTTCGCCGCTACTATCGAAGAGGAATACAAGGGCATCGAAGGCAACCAGGTTATCAAACTTGAATCGGCCGAAACTCCGGAATATGTCATCGACAACGATACGGCTAAACGCATCGTACTTGCCATCCACTCCTGCCCGAACGCTGTAATCGCCATGAGCAAGAGCATCGAAGGCATGGTCAGCACTTCTACCAACCTCGCTCTTATCCGCATGAACCGCGACAAGAACGAAGTGGTCATCACCACTTCCCAACGAAGCGAAGAAGAATCCCGCAAATTCGACATCGGCAGCCAGATTGTGGCTCACTTCACACTGGCAGGTGCCAAAGTGGAACAAGGCGACGGTTATCCGGGCTGGACTCCGAACATGGATTCAAAGATTCTGAAAGTGGCTGTCAAGGCTTACGAGGACCTCTTCGGTGTTACTCCGATCTGCACATCGCTCCACGCCGGTCTTGAATGCGGCAACTTCCTTGTCGACAACCCGAAGCTCGACATGATTTCTTTCGGTCCGACTTTGCGCGACGTTCACACGCCGAAAGAATCCATGCACATCCCGGCTGTTGAAAAATTCTGGAAACACTTAGTGAAAATTTTGGAAATGGTGGCTGAAAAATAACCGTCTTTTCCCCAGTGAATATCGGCAACCGGGAGTGTGGCCCTGCTTTTGTAGGGC
Source organism: uncultured Porphyromonadaceae bacterium (assembly GCA_900548875.1). Taxonomy (GTDB): domain Bacteria; phylum Bacteroidota; class Bacteroidia; order Bacteroidales; family Muribaculaceae; genus Limisoma. Next base: position 11,927 of record URMA01000071.1, read on the forward strand.
ACCACTTCCGGTTGCCTTATTATATAGGTATATGAAAAACATTATTTTGTTCGGAACATTGGCCGTAGCGGCTTTGAACATCCCCACCCTCGGCGCACAGGAACTGGGAATACCGCACTCCTGGATGCTACCCGGCGACTCACTGGTAGTACATATCCCCGACTTTGCCGACATTGATCCCGACCATATCCAGCGGCTGACCGAGGAGGACTATCGGCATGTGGCGGAAGAACTCGGCATTGACATCGCTACCATGAAGGCGGTGGTGGAAATCGAAGCCGGCAGCAGCCACATGGGATTTGCGGCAAAAGGCATTCCGATTGTCAATTTCGACGCGTCCATTTTCCGCAGCCGCATGCGGAAAGCAGGGAAAAGCTATGCAAAGTATTCGAAATCCATTGCCTTCCAACGGCCCAACACGCGGAAATACGGAAGCTTCGGCATGGCACAGTGGGCAAGGCTGGAAAGCGCCCGTAAAATCAACCGGACGATTGCCGACGAATCGACATTCTGGGGCATGTTCCAGATTGGGGGATTCAACTACAGGCAATGCGGCTGCAAGTCGCTGGAGGAATTTGTGGAACGGATGTGCCGGTCGGAGGCCGAACAGCTTGAACTGTTCGCGCAGTTCTGCATCAACAATGATTTGGTACAATACCTGAAAACAAAAAACTGGAAGCAGTTTGCCTATCACTACAACGGTCCCAGCTACCACAAAAGAAACTACCACGGACGACTGAAAAAAGCCTACAACAAGCACTCCCGATAGCAACATCGGAGCATCGTAACAATAAAAAAATTTAAAAACAGTTCCCTGCCGCAAGTTTTTTGCCGTTTTACTTGCATCTGTGATTTTTTTATTATAATTTTGTAACGATTTCAAAAACGAAATAATCACAGAAATGACAAGAGAAGCTATCAAGAGGTTAGAAGCCCACAATATCCGCCCGTCGGCACAGCGGATTTCCATCATGGAATATCTGCTTACCCACAGAACGCATCCCACTGTGGACACCATCTATAACGATCTTGTCGAGAAAATGCCGACTCTCTCCAAGACGACCATCTACAACACGCTGAAGCTGCTGGAAGAACAAAAGGCCATCATGGAGCTGACCATCGACAAAAAGACAGCCCATTACGACGGCACGACGATGCCCCATTCGCACTTCATGTGCAAGAAATGCGGAAAAATCGTCGACATTCCACTTCCGGATATGGTCTGTGAACAAAATAACTGCGACTTTGTTGTAGATGAAGCGGAGGTTTACTACCGCGGCTACTGCAAAGATTGCATGGAATCAGACAACAGTAGAACAATATATTAACAAAAAATACTAACAAATTAAATCCTTAAGAATTATGGCAAAGAAATTTATCTGCACAGTTTGCGGTTATGTTTATGAAGGTGATGCAGCTCCGGAAAAATGCCCACAATGCGGTGTTCCAGCAAGCAAGTTCAAAGAATTGGTTGAATCTGAAGCTCTTCAGTTTGTAACTGAACACGTTATCGGTGTTGCTAAGGGTTGCGACGAAGAAATGATCAAAGACCTCAACGCTCACTTCAACGGCGAATGTTCAGAAGTTGGTATGTACCTGGCAATGTCTCGTCAGGCTGACCGCGAAGGTTATCCTGAAATCGCTGAAGCTTTCAAGCGCTACGCTTGGGAAGAAGCTGAACACGCTTCGAAGTTTGCTGAATTGCTCGGCGACATGGTTTGGGACACTAAGACAAACCTCGAAAAACGTATGGCTGCTGAAGCAGGTGCCAACGCTGACAAGATGCGTATCGCTAAACGTGCTAAAGAATTGAACTTGGACGCTATCCACGATACAGTTCACGAAATGGCTAAAGACGAAGCTCGTCACGGACAAGGTTTCGAAGGTCTTTACAACCGTTTCTTCAAGAAATAATCATCCTCGAAAAAACGAAGAGCCCCGATTGCGCAACGCAGCCGGGGCTTTTTATTTTATATGGGAAAGTCATCACCGGCTTTGTTCCAGCGCGAGAAGAAAGCGCTTGCGGTCGAGGCCGCAGGAAAAACCGGTCAGACTGCCGTCGGCACCTACAACTCGATGGCAGGGCACCACTATCGGCAAGGGATTCCGCCCGCAGGCCGCTCCTACGGCACGCACGGCTTTCGGCCGGCCAATCATGCGGGCAATCTGCCCGTAGGTACGTGTTTCTCCATAAGGAATAGTCTGCAACGCCTTCCACACCGCCTGCTGAAAAGGAGTTCCCTCCATCCGCAACAGCAACCGGGAAAAGTCGGGCCGACCGCCCCGGAAATAATCGTCGAGCAAAACCCGCACCTGTGAAAGCAGTCCACTTTCCCCCTGCTCTTCACACTCCACAGGCGGAGCGAAGCCCACATAGGCAAGCGCATGGTCCTTTTCCAAAACATAAATTTTTCCGATAGGGGAAGCACAACACAACATTTTCATATCCTTCGGTCCGAATTTTTTTACAGACATCTACCCTACTCGCATTCCGTTTTCATATAATGGTGCGCCGCATGGCATTCATGCAGCGTATGATCCACCACCCAGTGGCGGTTCGACATTTCGGAAATCACGTTCATTTCATGCGAAACGAGCAATACGGTAGCCGACTTCGCGATATCTTCCACTATACGATAGATCTGCTCTACGAAATGGCGGTCTACATACGAAAGCGGCTCGTCGAGCACCACGATTTCAGGGTCAGAAATCACGGCACGCCCCAGCAACGTGCGTTGCAGCTGACCGCCGGAAAGTGTTCCGATGGGCTGACGGCGCAACTGCTCGATGCCCATCGTCTGCAATGTCGTCTCGATTTTAGCCTGAACATCCGCCGTGTAGCGTCCATGCCAGTTCTTGCGAATGCCGAACAGTCCGGAAGCCACCACTTCCTCCACCGAAATGGGGAAACGGCTGTCGATATTGCTTTTCTGCGGCAGATAGCCGAAACGCAAACGATCAGTTTCCACACCGCCTGAATAATAGCTGACACGTCCTTCCGTCGGCACCACCAGCCGCAGCAGCGTTTTCAGCAACGTACTTTTTCCGCCGCCGTTCGGACCGGTAATCGCCACAAAGTCGCCCTTTGCCACCTCAAGCGAAATATTGTCGAGCACCCTGCCGTTTCCGTAGTCCATTGAGAGATGCTCGCCGCGAATCAATATGTCATTTTGTGAGAGCATCGGCAATATGGCGCATTTCTTTCTCCCAGTTGTAACCGAGAGGATTAATTTCTACTAATTTCGTCCCCAACTGCTTGTTGATCGTTTCCACCTGCGACGTGCCGGTTTCCTTCTGATAGAGGAACACACGTGCACCCCGCTTTTTCGCATAGCTCACACGCTCTTCCAGATGCTTGATGGGAGCTTCCTTGCCATTGTATTCCATGCTTATTTGCTCCAGCCCGTAGTCGCGGGCAAAATAGCTCAACGCCGGATGCCATACGACAAATGCCGAGCCCCGCAGGCTGTCAAGCTGCGTGGCAAACTGTTCGTGCAAGCCTGCCAGCTCCTTGTCGAAACGAAGATAGTTTTCCTTATAGTAAGCCTCGTTTTTCGGGTCGAGCGCCACCACGGCATCATACATGTTGCGGACAATCACCCGTACATTGGGGACAGAGGTCCACACGTGAGGGTCGACTTCCGGTTGACCATGGTGTGCATGGCCTTCGTCGACAAAAAAGTCCAGACCATCGGACGTGTCAAACATTCGGATGGTCGGGTTAAACTGCTTTATCTTTCCCTTAATGGCCGATTCAAAACCGAGATTGCCCATAAAGAAGTAGGCCGTACTTTTTTCCAGCAGCATCATGCTCGACATGGCCGGGTCGTAGTTTTCCGGGCTGCTTCCTTTGGAAAGCATGCAAGTCACATTAAACTTGTCGCCGGTAATCTTTTCCAAAAAATATTTCTGTGGCAGGATACTCACCGTTATGG
>URMA01000072.1 GCA_900548875.1 uncultured Porphyromonadaceae bacterium
TGCGGCAGCCGGCAGGAAACGACTGACGCGGAATCGGCTGAACCGACGGCAAAGGAACAACCGGCCGCCCAATTGGAGAAAAAGGACACTGTGGCAGATGCCGTAACAGGAGCAACGGCAGTGGTCAATCCTCAGGCATTTAACGGTATAATCATTGTGCCGCCTCAAAAGAATGTCACGGTGACGATGACAATGGGCGGAACTGTCAACAGCATGAACATGTTTCCCGGCGAATATGTGAAGAAAGGGCAGGTTATCGCTACGCTGAAAAACCCGGAATTCATATCTCTCCAGCAGGAATATCTGGATGCTTCCTCGCAGTTGGAATTTTTGGAGAAGGAGTTTGTGCGCCAGCAAAATCTTTCTTCTCAGGAGGCCGCTTCCCAAAAACGCCTGCAGCAGAGCAAGGCGGAATATATGTCGATGAAAAGCAAGGTCGACGCTGCTGCCGCACAGTTGAAGCTGCTCGGTGTGAATGTGGCCCGCTTGAAGGATTCAGGCATTTCGCCCTATTTGGAAATCAAGGCTCCTATCAGCGGATATGTGACGAACATGAACGGCAATGTCGGCAAGTATTTTAACGTGGGCGATCCCATCTGCGATGTAATCGACAAGGGTGCGCTGCTGTTGGAACTTACGGCTTATGAAAAGGACCTTGACAAACTGAAAATCGGTGATGAATTCGATTTCCAGGTCAACGGTGTATCTGGCAAGACATATAAGGCCACGCTTATGTCGATTGACCAAAGGGTCGACGACAAGAATCGTTCTGTGAAAATTTATCTCCGCATCAAGAATCCGGGAAAAGATTTCCGACCGGGCATGTATGTGTATGCTGAGAAAATTAGGTAACTTTATTGCATGAAAAGAGTTCTCTCCAATAAAGGTATACTGGTAGTGAATGCCATCTCCATCATGGTGGCATTCCTTACCCATTTCCCTGAAGTCATTTCGCTGTTCAGTGGGGGAGTCGTGGATGTTGTTTTTCCCGGCCTCCATTGGGCGGAAGTGGCCAACGAAATGCTGTTCACCTATATTTCGCTGCTGTTGCTGTTTTTTGTCAATGAGTGGCTGTTCAGGTTCGGCAGTACCGTCAGGGAGATTGGCTGGCTGAAAGTGCTTTGCTCTTTTGTCGTCGTGTGGATATTGAGCAATCTGTTGGGGAAGGGATTTGTCTTTCTTCACCACCACTTCGGAATACCGGCCATCGATGCCATGCTCCACCATTATTTGCATCCTTTCCGCGATTTTCTTATTTCTGTGGTGGTTACCGGCAGCAGTTTTCTTGCCTACCAGATCAGGCGGAACAACAAGATGGCACTCGAAAATCAGCAGTTGCGCACCGAGAATATTTCCAACCAGTATGAGGCACTGAAAAGTCAACTGAATCCGCACATGCTGTTCAATTCGCTGAATACGCTTTCCATGCTTATTCGCGAGTCGCCCGACAAGGCGCAAAGCTATCTTCAGGAACTGTCGCGCGTGTTGCGCTATACGTTGCAGGACAATGAACTGCATCTGATTTCCCTGCGGGCGGAATTGGACTTCGTAGAGTCGTACATTTATCTGTTGAAGATGCGTTATGAAGACAATCTGGTGTTCCACATCAATGTTCCCGCGGAGATGATGAGCCGCAAGGTGCCGCCGATGGCCGTGCAGATGCTGGTGGAAAATGCCGTCAAGCATAACGAGATAAGCCGGAGAAAGACGTTGGAGGTCGATATCTTTGTTGAAGAGGACATGCTGGTGGTGGAAAATGCCTTGCAGCCCAAACTGACGGGCAGCACGGGAACGAAGGTTGGACTGGACAATCTGTCGAAGCGCTACCGCCTGCTGCATCAGAAGGATGTGGTTGTGATGGAGGAGAATGGTAAATTTATTGTAAAGATTCCGTTAGTATGAAGACGCTGATTATTGAAGATGAAAATGCGGCGCTGCGCAACCTGAAGGCGGTGATAGCCGAAGTGCCTGCCGATATTGAGATTGTGGGGGAAACTGACAGTATCGTTGATTCGATTGCATGGCTGAAGGAAAATGAGGAACCCGACCTTGTGTTTATGGACATTCATCTTGCCGACGGTTCGGCTTTTGAAATTTTTGAACACGTCGACATCCATTGTCCCATCATTTTTACCACGGCCTACGACGAATATGCCTTGAAGGCATTCAACGTCCATAGCATAGCTTATCTGCTGAAGCCGATTAGCAGTGCCGACTTGAAAAGGGCACTTGACAAGCTTGCTACGCTTTGCGGACCGCGGACCGCGAAACCGTCGACCGACTTGGCCGGAATATTGCGGGAATTGAAGCGCGAGGAAAGCTATAAGACACATTTCCTGATACCTGTCAAGGGCGACAAGCTGATGCCGGTTTCCGTCAGTTCCATTCTGTTTTTCTATATCGCCGACGGAATGGTAAAAGCCGTGAACGAGAATCATGAGGAGTACGTGTTTCCTCAGTCGCTCGACGAATTGTCGGAGCTGTTGAATCCGAAGGAATTCTTTCGTGCGAACCGCCAGTATCTGTTGTCGAAAAAGGCAATCAAGGACATCAGTTTGTGGTTCAACGGACGTTTGGCTGTCAATTTGTGTGTCCCGGGCATGGAACGTGTAATTATCAGCAAGGCAAAAGTGGGAGAATTCAAAGACTGGTTTTAGAAAACGTGAATGTATAAAAGCAACAGGGCAGCTTGCGCCGTTAGGGGCGGAGGCTGCCTTTGTTTTGTAGAAGGGCTTTTACTGACGAAGCCGCTTGAGGGTGTTGGAGTCTCTTCGTCCGTCGTATAGCAGGCGGAGTGCTTCCGCAAAAATGTCGTCGGGCGCGACGGCATCGAACAGCGTCAGGCTTGAAAACACTTTCAGTGCATCGATGTTGCCCAACAGGCGGACGGCCCCGATATCTTTCTGTCCGACAAGAATCTGGCAGGCATTCCGCAACCGTGGCCCGAGAATTTCATGTTGCAGATAGGCCTCGGCTTCTTCTTTCCCGGAAATGCCGTAGAAAGTGGAGTTGTAGCTGAATCCGAGTCCTTTGAGCTGTGGAAAGACGTACCATATCCAGTGGCTTCTTTTCCGTCCGTTTTTCAGTTCTGCCATTGCCAGTTCGTAGGTGTCGCCGTCGTCTTGTGCATCGACAAACCGTTGTAAATTGAATTTATCCATGGCGTATGATTTTGTATTTTGTCCAAATATAGGAAAAGGTGAGCGGAGAATAAAATATCGAAACTTGTTTCAGATATATTTTATCCCGAGCCGTATCCTATATTATCCAAATATACGGAAAGGTGAGGGCAAAAGGTCAAGTTTGCTTGGGCATTTTTATATTATTCAAATATGCAAAAATTTCCGATTGGACCGATTTGGACCATCGGAAAAGTGTTGGGAAATAAGAGTAAATCCCGGTTTCTGCGTTACATTTGCATTGAAATATATAGAGAGACGATGAAACGCATTGAAGTTGTGGCGGCGGTGATTCGCCGCGACGGAAAATATTTTGCCACGCAGCGCGGCTATGGCAAGTTAAATCCCAATCGGTCATTGATCGCCCATTATGAATTTACTTTTGATTGCGTGTTTTTATGGGTTCTTTGGCTCTCTTCCGTACTGTCCTAGACATCTTGCTTCCTGTTTTTTCCTTGATGTGGCTTGCTAAATCTTTGATAAAAACAGAAGGAAATCAACCAGTCAACAATATGGAATCTGTATGCAGTCTGTTGACGATTGGAGGGTAAATTTGCGCTTTAGAACACATAAAAAGGCACGTGGTGGTGACATTCCGTTGAATTGGCATAAATACATATAGATAAACTTTTTGACCGGATAAATGTAAATATGTGTTAAATAGTCGTTAATTCTGCAGCATCGTATTGTGGATATGAAGTAAAATATTAAATTTGCAAATAAGCTGATATCTGAAAATACATTTGATGTTAGTGTTGCGAAAATTAACCTTATATATAAAATCATGAGTTCTCCATTTAGGACAAAAGAAGAATTTTGGAAAAATTTTGATTTAAGTGTGGTAATTCCATTTTATAAGAAAATGCGGGAATTCCGTAAAGTCTTTCCCTTAAATCATAAATACTTTCAACGTAATGGCATAGAAGTCGTCATAGTGCTTGACACACCTCTCGAACAAGATGAATTGATTGAGTTTGTCAAGGATTATCCTTTTGTGAATTGGCGTATCGTGTTGAACGACAAACCTCATGAATGGCGTAATCCGGCAAAGCCGTTGAATGTTGGCATTCGTCATGCCACGAAAAAATATGTTATGGTCTGTTCTCCAGAGTCGGAAATGTTGACAGACGTGATTGGCATTCTTCGGAAAACCTTTGAGGATTATTCTGATTTTCCTCATTATGCAATCGGTCGTGTTTGTTTTGTTAACGATGAGGTCGTAACCCAAGATAATTTTGATGTTTTCCGTCCAATTCCTTTCGGAAGTATTATGGTAGAAAAAAAATACCTTGAACAAATTCATGGCTATGATGAGACATTCTCAAAATGGGGTGGAGATGACAATAATTTGCGGGCAAGGCTTGACATGTTGGGCATCGGTGAACTTTATGTTAATGAAGCTATGATGGTGCATCGTGAGGATGGCGATAAGGTGAAGCCGCGCCGGGACATACCTTTTGAAAAAACTCCCAATGATGTGATGCGGCATTATTTCTTTCCCGATACTGCTGTTGTCAATGGGGGCAATTGGGGGTGTGATTTTGAAAACGTTATTTATGATTGGCGGCATAACTGTTTTTCCAAAGAATTGCTTTTGCGATATTTGAAGAATAAGGATTTTGTCCGTTATGAAATATTTAGTGATTTGAAATTCCCATGCCCATTATTGTTGCTTGTGCAAAGCTATAATGAACATGAACGAATTGTGCATTTTTTGGAAAAAGCATCCCCGCTATTCGACGGTATTATTCTTCTCGATGATGAAAGTGGGGATGGAACTTATGATATTGCTTTAGATAAAAAACTATTGTTTAAGGTTCAGAAGAAACGTCGGGAATTCAATGATTTGGAAAATAGGAACCTATTGATGGATCTGTCGTCATTTGTGGATTTTGAATTGGCAGTATTTCTGGATGTTGATGAGGAATTTGATTCCCGATTCTGTGATTTGCATTCTTATCTGACGGATAAAGATACGAATACTTATTTTGTTCCTTATATTCATTTGTGGAATAGCGAAGATACTTATAATGCTGAATATCCAAGTTCTGTCGGAGGAATTTGTTTGCGATGCAAGATGTTTCGCAATATGGGACATGCTGAAATTTTCTCGGATAGGGGAAAACTCCATTTTCATCAAGTTCCGGCAATGGGGCGTACAAGAATTGCCGATAATTTGCTGATAAAGCATTATGGATTGATTTCACTTGAATGCCGTAACACTAAGTATGATTTTTATAAAAAGGAGGATACAGAACATTCCCAGTGCAGTTACGAGCATTTCAAGTCGGATCCGGTATTAAAAAGAGTCAGAGATTTGACATCCGGAGAGTTGTATAAATTGTCTAATAATTTCAAACGTAGTTGTTTATGAAAATAGAAATAATAAAGGCTTACGCTGGTTCTCCCAAATATGACATCCTTTATTCTACTTTTTGGAAGATGTTTTCGCAAAAAGGAATACATGTGGTGAATTCCGGTGAATGTCCTGATTGTCGCTTGGTTTTAGGCAATCGGATTGAATCTGCATTACAGGAACTTTCAAGGGACGGTATTCCTTGTATCAGAACTGTTTTCCGTTCGGATATAGCTATGAATTTTGCCATTGATGAATCTATGGTCGACTTTACTTTTATTGTTAAAGATTTGGATATAAATATTTTGTGCCCATATCGTCAGACTACAGCTGAAATACCCGTACCTTTTATCTTTGACGATATTGAAGAACAGACTGATACTGAATATGCTTATGATATTTATGTAAATACGGGTGAGTTCCTTTATTCAGATAGTGCTTTGTTTAAGATTCTGCGGACGTTAAATCGTTTTACACGTTACAAGATAGATGTCTGTACACGAAATGAAAATTTGAAAGCTATTGTTAACGGAAATATAACTTTGTCTGACAGCTCGTCCGATATAGAGGAGCATGTAAGGCGTAGTCGCATTGTCATTGGTTCCGGTTATGCTGTATTATATGCTTTAAAATATCACAAGCCGTTTGTGGTCGTTGGGGAACGTGGTTATGGTGGTATTCCGAAAGACGTGAATATTCTTACCTTCTATCATGTTTTTTTCCAAGGTTGTATCGGTGGACGACTGGATGGGCCCTTGCCGGAGAATCTTGTAAGTGAGGATGTGAATAATTTAATGTCGTCACAGTTTGATTTTAGCTTGTTGCGGGAAAAAGTGTCCGGTTGTGTTTCCGATGTATGTGACAGAATTGCAGATTGCATAGAAAAAATAGTTGCCGACAGCCGGAACATTTCGTTGCCGTTGCAATTTAATACTGACTATACTGTTATAGAAGGGAATGGGAAGTATTGGTTGCTGAACCGTTTTACTCGTTTCATTATATCTCGATTAGAAAAAAACGAAGTCGAAATTATCAATGAATTTTTGCAACCGCAGTGTTGCCTCTATGATGAATTGTCAGATGAAAAGAAAAAGGTTGTTCAGAGATTTGTATTGGAGAAAATATTGATAAAGAGAAGGTGAACAATCCTTCTTATTGGATATTTAATTATTAACTTCAAATTTTATTTTTAATGAAACAAGATTTAGTTTTAAAAGACTTTGTTGAAAGTCTGGAAATGACAGTATTGGAAGAGGAAGATGCCATTTTGTTGGATGGTATGGTGGGAACAAGTAATGGTCCTAACCGTCTTTGTAATACTGATAAAAATTGTGGAGATACTTGCATAGATAATTGCCATGGTGGAAATTGTGTAGCAGGATGTGGTAAACAGTAAGTTGAAATTAGTATTGTATGAAGTTACTTCATACAATACTTAATGTTATGAATATGAAATACAGTTTTTTTAATATTAAAATAGAGGGCTTTGCTAAATCCTCGGTTTTATATAACTCTTTGTCTGATATGTTTATTGTAATGAAAAAAGAACTACTGGAAAAATATCCGGATCCAGTAGATTCCCCTTGTTTAGATAAATTAATATCAGGAGGATTTGTTGTTGAAGATTCGGTGGATGAAATAGCTGAATACATAAAAAAAGCCCGTACAATTGAATCAGATAATAAATATAAGCATATTATTATTAATCCAACAATTAATTGTAATTTTAATTGTTGGTATTGTTATGAAATGCATACGCCATCTAAAATGGATGTGAAAACCTTCGATAACTTAAAAAAATATATAAGTAAATCGTGTGAAGAATGTGAAACATTGGTGTTGTCTTTTTTTGGTGGAGAGCCGTTGTTGTATTATGATGAAATTATGATTCCTTTATTGGAATATGCATATGAAATGGCCTCCAAGAAGGGCATTGAGATGAAATCTAATTGTACTTCGAATGGCTATTTGTTTAATTTGGCAAAAGTGAAGAATTTAAAGCACTATAATTTTAATTTTGCTCAAATAACGCTTGATGGAGGAAAATCTTTTCATGACAAAACGAGGACTTTGCATGGAGGTAAAGGAACGTTTGATAAAATCGTTGAAAATATTAAAATACTAGCAAGGGAAGATGTTGATGTGACTGTACGAATTAATTATACTAAAGAGAATATTCTAAGTACTCAAGAAATTCCGTGTTACTTTGCAGAACTGACTGATGAGCAGAAAAAACATTTGTATTTTTCTTTCCACAAAGTATGGCAGGAAGATAATGATCCAATAGATGAAGCATCTAAGGTGATTCAGTCATTTTCAGATGCAGGGTTTGTTGCTTCTAGGAATATTTTGGGGTCTTATTGTTATGGAGACCTGAGAAACAGTTCTGTGATTAATTATAACGGGGATGTCTATAAATGTACCGCAGTCGATTTTAACAATGTCAAACGTGATGGATATTTGGATGAGAATGGCTGTATTGTTTGGGAAAATGAAAGCTTGGAAGAGAGAATGAGAAAGAAATTTAGCAATAAGCCTTGTTTGAATTGTAAAATTCTGCCGATTTGTCATGGCGGATGTTCTTCTCGCCCTTTGCTTGCTGCTGAGGACTATTGTATTTTTGATTTTGATGAGGATAAGAAGATGCAATCGGTTCTTGAAAAGTTGGACTATAATATAAAATATAAATGGAATTCTAAATGAAATATAATATGAAACGTTTTTGGGTATCAGCATTTATTCTTTTTGTTGTAAGCCTGTCAGCAACTCCCTACGCAATCAAAGGCAAAATCATCGACAGCAGAAACGGAAATCCGATAAGAAAAGCTGTGATTATCGCTAAAGACGATTCTGCCAAGTTTCTGGCAGGACTAAACAGTGACCAGGACGGAATCTTTATCACTGCTGACATAAAAGCCGAACAGGTATTTATTGAAATATCCAAAGAAAAATTTGAAACCGTCTATATGCAGGTTTCCGGCATCTCCGGCGAACAATTGGACATCGGCACAGTGGCGCTAAAACCACAGGCCGTTGAATTGAATGAAGTCACCGTCACGGCCGAATCTGTCATTCAAAAGCCAGACCGATACATCATCATACCCTCATTGGGCGAAATTGAACGCTCGGCTTCAAGCCTGTCGCTTTTAAATACACTGAAAATGAAAATGCCCGGTCTCAGCGTAATTGAAGAACTTCAGTCTGTAAAAGTTGACAACCGCACACCCGTTTTCAAAATCAATGGAAAGCCGGCGGACATGAACAAGGTACTTTCCATCAATAATGACAATATTCTGCGCATTGAATATTCCGACAGCCCGGATATCCGATACAACAGCTCTGTCATCAATTTCATACTTAAGCCACGCCAGGACGGAGGCTCGATTGTGGCAGGCCTGACAAGCGCATTTACAACTGGGTTCATCAACGGCAATTTTGGAGCGACATATTATAACAAGAAGTCGGAGTGGAACATAAACTATGGAATCAACTGGCGCGACTATGAAGAAAGAGTTGTCAGTTCATACGGCACATTCTACGGGCGGGAAAATCCTGTAATCAGAGAGACGAAAGGCATTCCAAGCGACTTCGGTTACACTGACAATTTTCTGTCGCTCGGATATACCTACATGCACAATCCGCAAACGATGTTCTCCGTTTCCATAGGCGGACTGACCGACAAAATGCGCTATAACGACGCTGCGGTCAAAACCCAGCTGGAAGGAAGCGAAAGCACAACATACGACAGCAGGACCAACCGTCAAACCGACTTCAAAAGTCCGAACATAGACTTGTTTTTCAGAAAAGAATTCAAGCAGAACCAATCGCTTGAAATAAACGCTTTCGGCAGATACAACGACGGCGACTACGACCGTGAATATCATGACACATATCCGGATGCGCTTAAGAACTACGACATATCGTCGAGAACCGACGGCAAGGCATGGAGTACCGGAGGCGAGGTTATGTATTCCAAACAGTTTAAAAACCTGACGACAAATTTCGGCGTTCAGGAACGGTATTCCTATGCGGATAACCGTAATGTGGAAAACAGCGTTTCCACACTCAGCCAAATGGCCAGCAACAACCTGTACTTCTATGGACAGGCGGTAGGAAGAATCAAATCCTTTGGCTACTCAGTCGGAATCGGCGGAGTTCATGTTTATGCCACGGACCAAAGCAATGAATTGAATGCCATGCGGTTGAAGTCAACTGTAACGCTGAACTACGCCATCAACAGGCATTTCAGTTTGAATTATCTGTTCATGTATAGTCCGACGGCACCGTCACTTTATCAACAGTCCAACACGCTGCAACGCGTTGACGACATTGTCGTACGTCAAGGAAACATGTCGCTCAAGCCACAAGTATGGTTCAGAAATCGCATTTATGCCCGATACAACAACGAGAAATTCGCGGCCTCACTCTGGTTTAGCCACAGTCGGACAAACAACCCTATTTTCTATGATTTCCAATACATTGACGACGAAACAAACCCTTTTAACAATATGTTTCTCAGCCGTGCCGTCAACGGACTTCACGACGATCGATTTAATGTAGAATTGAACTTAGGAGTCAACAACCTTTTTAACCATTTGGCACTTGACGGGAAAATCGGTTATGACGACTACACGATTTACAAAACAGATGGGAAATACACGGACAAGCGCGTATATGCTTCACTGAACGGAGCATTGTACTTTGGCGACTGGACCATTTCTGCAAACTATAAAATAAGTCCGCAATACAATCTGTCTGGCAACATTCTGACTGAGGAAACACACTGGAATACGGTCCGCGTGCAATATAAGTGGCGCGACTTTCATTTCAGCCTGACTGGCGCAAATCTTTTCTCTGACCGAGGATGGGCAAGCAAGAGCATTACGCTGTCGGACGTACATCCGCTAACCGACGACATCTATATCAAAGACAATGCAAACATGATTCTTTTGAACATTTCCTACCGGATTAATTTTGGAAAAGGATTCAAAAAATCTAAACGCACATTGCAGAACGGAGGTATTGATACAGGTGTAAATATTGATTACTAGATTTGCAGTATTGTGTTACATTTTGTTTGCTTATAAAATAATGAAGCAAATTGCTAAATGTACGCAATAGCAATTTGGTTGGAGCAATCGTTTTGATTAAGACAAATGCCGCGTTTACTATACTTTAGTAATAATTTACAGTATCAAAAAGTTCCACATTTAAAACAGAACTCTTAGATAGATGATGGAGTCCCAAGATAAACGAAATCTGTCGTTTGAATTTTGGCAAAGGTTATTAAAAATATAGATGTATTAGTAACAATCGAGGATTTGATGTATGAATAAATAATGATTAGATTTACGGTTGTGATGAAAAACTTTAAAGTATTACGCCAGTTGGAAATGACGGACTGTGGTCCGACATGTGTTCAAATGTTATGCTATTATTATGGAAAGAGGTATTCGTTGGATTATATAAAGAATGGTATTAGTATTTCGCGAATAGGGATTACTATGACAGATGTAAAGGATGCTTGTGAACATTTGGGGTTAGAAACCGTTGTCGCACAGGGAACGGTTTCCCAACTGGCAAAGGCACCTTTGCCAGCCATTCTTCATTGGCGTGGCAACCATTTTGTTGTGCTCTATCATGTCGGGCACAGGCAAAAGGGTAACATATACTATATTGCAGACCCATCATACGGAAAAATAAGGTTTAATGAACGGGATTTTGTGCGTCATTGGTATGGTGAAGATGGAAAAGGTTTTGCCATCTTTACTTCTCCGTCTCAAGCGTTCCGGCAATGTGGCGAGGTAAATGAAAAACAAGATTTTTCTGTTTTGAAGAATTTTATTTCAAAATTAAAAAAACAGAAAATAAAACTTCTATTAGCATTGCTCTGCATGCTAATTGCAGCAGGCTGCAATTGGGTAATACCTGTTTTGTATCAGAAAGTTATAGATAACGGCGTGATTGGTCAGAATCTGAATGTCGTGTGGCAGTTGTTTCTTGCCCAATTGGCGTTTTTCATCGGCCATATGTTGAGTAATAGTTTAAGTTCCATCTTATTAATGAAGTTAAACTTTTATGTTGGCATTGAATATGTTGCCGAACTTCTTGGAAAGATGATTCGGTTGCCTATTAAATATTTCGATACAAGACTCAATACTGATTTCATCCAACGTCTTGACGATTACCAGCGGTTGCAGTCCATTTTGACCTATAATGCCATTGACCAGCTTTTTGCCGTAGTAAACATTGTGGTTTGTTCGTTATTGCTTGCTCGTTATAGTGTTACATCATTGGTGCTTTTCTTTGTCATTTCAATATTGTCGTTTGTCTGGAATCTGTATTTTTTACGTGAACGGAAATTTCTGGATTATTCACGTTTTACGGAACAGGCTCGCAATCGGAATATTCTTTATGAATTAATTAATGGAATGCCTGACATAAAGGTAAATAATGCACAAGAAACACAGATTCGCGTATGGATGGACAATCAGAGCCATATCAATGAGATAACGATGAAAAGTCTGATGCTTAATTATAAGCAAATGGTCGGGAGTACAACGATTAATAAGTTTCGGGATATCCTGATTGTTGCTCTGTGTGCCTATATGACGGTGGAAGCGGATATGACATTGGGCGTTTTGATGAGTGTGTCGTATATTCTTGGACAACTTGCTGCTCCGATGGCAACCATACAGCGGTTGGCGCAGTCGGTTCAGGATGCAAAATTGTCTATGGATCGTTTGGCTGAGGTACAACAGAAAGAAGATGAATCGAATGGTGACGGTTTGCTCAAGATAAATTTTAAGCAGTCTATTGATTTGCGGCAAGTGACATTTAAATATGAAGGCAGTTTTAACCCAAATGTGTTTTCTGGTCTTTCGGTTGAATTTCCTAAAAATCGTACAACAGCCATTGTTGGAAATAGTGGAAGTGGGAAAACTACGTTGGTCAAGTTGCTGCTTGGGTTTTATCATCCTCAGCAGGGAACGGTAGAGATTGACGGAGTTTCATTACGGTCGCTTGATGTAAATGATTGGCGTGCACGCTGCGGTGTCGTGCTTCAGGGCGGATATATTTTTAGTGGAACTATTGCAGAAAATATAGCATTGGGGGAAAAGGTTATTGATTACGATAAAGTGGAACGTTGTGCTAGGATGGCGTGTATTGACAGTTTCGTCCAGCGATTGCCGAGCCGCTATAAAATGAAAATTGGCAATGGCGGAATAGATTTGAGTGAAGGACAAAAACAGCGTATTCTGATAGCTCGTGCTGTCTATAAAAATCCGGAGCTTATTATTTTTGATGAAGCGACATCGTCGCTTGATACCGTAAATGAGCGGCATATAATGGACAATTTGCAGCAGTTCTTCCGGGAACGGACGGTGATTGTCGTAGCCCACAGATTGAGCACTGTTGTAAATGCAGACAACATCATTTATCTGGAGGACGGTAAGATTGCCGAACAGGGCACTCATAAGGAATTAGTGGAGTTAAAGGGGAAATATTATGAATTAATCAAAAATCAATTGGAATTGGAGCATTAACATGGAACAAAAATTATCAATAATAATCCCATTATATAATTCAGAAAATTATTTTGGTCAGTGTATAGATTCATTGTTGGCATTGCAATTAAACAAAGAGATAATCGTAATAGATGATGGGTCGACTGACAAATCTCATAGCATGGCTTTGGAATATGCCAATAAGGGGAAAATACGATTGCTGCATCAGGAGAATAAAGGTGTTTCAGAAGCCAGGAATTTAGGTCTGGAAAATATTACTGGTGATATCGTTGCTTTTGTTGACAGTGACGATTATATTTTAATCGATAACTTTTGTGAGTTATATAAAAAGTTTATCGCTTCAAATGCTGATATGGGAATGGGGGGTGTTTGTATACGTTTTGGTTCTGACCGAATAGAAAATCGGCAGGCAGCAGAATATATGTGGGGGAGATTGTATGACGGACAGCAATGCTTTTCGGAATTGATGAAAACAAATACTTTCACTCCGTTGGTTTTCTCGTATCTTTTTAGAAAGTCCTTTATAGATGAACATATATTCAGGTTTGCTCATCGGATGTCGGAAGATGACTTGTGGACAACCGTCGCCATGTGTGAAGCTAAAAAAGTAATGATAAGTAATGAATTACACTATTGCTATTGTAAACATGAAGAATCTATAACGGGATTGAATTCAGCAACATTGTTTAGAGCAGAAAATCATCTGGCTGTGGCTAATGATTTATACACTTATATGTCTCAGCGAAAATTAAGGGAAGATGCGGAAATTTGGCTTTGTTGTAAAATATTATATATAGTTTCTATAGCAGTTAATATTTTTGCTGAAAAAAGAAATTGGGATTGCCAATTGGATGTAAATATGTATCAAGATATTTTTAAGCGTTTATTATCGACATCTGATATGCATGCAAAAAAAGTGGGGTTGATGTTTGGCGGCCGAATAATAAAAAAAATTAAGGAATGTATTGGCAATTCGTGATATTTTCGTATAGAATCTACTTACAAGGACGGTAAGAACAGCTACTATCTGCGGATACTACTGAATGTTATGTCGTGCCAGACTGATTCCTTCATGAACGAGAAAGGTTGGTATCCGGCATTCCATCTGACCATGCACTGCTTTCTCTGCACGGTTGTCAGCGGTCGTCTGGAATTGAGGGAGCATGAATCGGCCGTGTGGCTCGCTCCGAAAGAACTCTCCACGGTCAACTGGCTTCCTGCCGACAAAGCGGTGGTAGAGAAACTCTCGTTGGAGTGAAACCGGATATTTTGTAACTTTGAAAAAAATCGAATTATGTTGGCATACGAATACAAGGAGCGGGGACGGTTTGAACTGGTGGAAAAACCGATGCCGCAGTTGCAGGACGGACATGACGCCATTGTGCGCGTGACATTGGGAAGCATTTGCACAAGTGATTTGCATATCAAGCACGGAAGCGTTCCGCGTGCTGTGCCGGGCATTACGGTAGGGCACGAAATGGTGGGCGTGGTCGAACAGGTGGGTGAGGACGTGAAAACGGTCAAGCCCGGCGACCGCGTGACGGTGAACGTGGAAACATTTTGCGGCGAGTGCTTTTTCTGTCGCCACGGGTTTGTGAACAATTGCACTGATCCGAACGGCGGTTGGGCATTGGGATGCCGTATCGACGGTGGACAGGCGGAATATGTGCGTGTTCCGCGTGCCGATCAGGGACTGAACCGTATTCCCGACAGCGTGACCGACGAACAGGCACTTTTTGTGGGCGACATCTTGGCAACGGGCTATTGGGCGTCAAGGATTTCTGAGATTACGTCCGACGATACGGTGCTGATTATCGGTGCCGGTCCGACGGGAGTGTGCGCGCTGGCCTGCACGCGGCTGAAACGTCCGAAACGGATTATCGTTTGCGAAAAGTCGGAAGAGCGCCGTCGGTTCGTGGCGGAGCATTATCCCGATGTGCTGTTGACCGGCCCGGAACATTGCCGCGATTTTGTCAAGGCTCACAGCGACCACGGCGGTGCCGACCGCGTTATGGAAGTGGCGGGCGCCGACGACACGTTCCGATTGGCATGGGAATGTGCACGCCCGAATGCCATCGTTACCGTCGTTGCGCTTTACGACCGTCCGCAGGTGCTGCCTCTGCCTGACATGTACGGCAAAAATCTCACGTTTAAGACCGGAGGCGTAGACGGATGCGACTGTGCCGAGATTCTCCGACTGATTGAAGCCGGCAAAATCGACACCACACCGCTCATCACCCACCGCTATCCCCTCAGCCGCATTGACGAAGCCTACCACCTCTTCGAAAACCGCCTCGATGGCGTTATCAAAGTGGCAATCGCTCCGGACAGATAAATCACTCCCCGAAATTCGCTAAAATTACTTTTCAACGAATTTCGGGGGGTGTTTATTTCAGCAGGAAGTTGAATAGGCTGTCGTCGGCGTGGGGCAGGATTTTCCGGAAATGGTTGACCATGCGCTCGCGGGATTCTTGCGGGGTGCGGTCGGGGTGACAGGCTTCCCGCTTGAAGAGTGCTTCGGGGGTAGTGAGCAGCGACCAGCCCCAGCCGTAATCCCGTCCGTGG
>URMA01000073.1 GCA_900548875.1 uncultured Porphyromonadaceae bacterium
CCCGCCGCGAGCATCGGAAACAAGTCGGCCGATGTCAAGTTTGTCACTGATTCGTCGTTGTCGTCCGAGGCTTATACGCTGAAGGTGACCGCCGACGGAATAACCGTGAAGGCAGCCGACAATTCGGGCTTCTTTTATGCGCTCCAGACATTGCGCCAGCTGCTTCCTGCTACTATCGACGGCAAGACGGCCACCGACGAGCCGATGAAAGTGCCCGTGATGGAAATTACCGACAGTCCTCGTTTCGGCTATCGTGGCGTGATGGTTGATGTGTCGCGCTATTTCCTTCCGAAAGCCGATTTGCTGAAGGTGATTGATGTGGCTGGCATGTTGAAGCTGAACAAGCTGCACTTGCATCTCGTCGAC
Source organism: uncultured Porphyromonadaceae bacterium (assembly GCA_900548875.1). Classification (GTDB taxonomy): domain Bacteria; phylum Bacteroidota; class Bacteroidia; order Bacteroidales; family Muribaculaceae; genus Limisoma. The sequence goes on from URMA01000073.1 coordinate 367, forward strand.
GACAACGGTTGGCGTATTGAAATTGAAAAATACCCGTTGCTTACCCAAGTGGGAGCATGGCGCGTGAAACGTGACGTGCCGTTCCCTGACCGTCTTAACCAGCAGAAAGGTGAGCTGACTCCCGAGGGCGGCTATTATACGAAAGACGACATTCGCGAGATTGTTGCTTATGCCGCCGACCGCCAGATGGAGGTGATTCCTGAAATTGAAATGCCGGCTCATACCAACTCCTCGTTGGCTGCCTATCCGGAACTTGCCTGCCCGGTAGTTGATACTCCCATAACGGTTATTCCCGGAATGGGCGGTAAGAACAGCCGCATTGTCTATTGTGCCGGAAACGACAGCGTTTTCAGTTTCTTGGAAGACGTCATTGATGAAGTCATCGAACTTTTCCCCTCGAAATATATTCATCTCGGAGGCGATGAGGCTTCGAAATATTATTGGGAAAAATGCCCGAAATGTCAGGCCCGCATGAAGGCTGAAGGCATCGAACATGTAGAAGAACTTCAGAGCTACTTCATGCGCCGCATGAGCAAGTACGTGCAGAGCAAGGGGAAAGAAGTGATAGGTTGGGACGAGTTGACCAACAGCACACTCCCCGACGATGTCATCATCTTCGGATGGCAGGGTTTGGGCAATGCTGCCCTGAAGGCTGCCAAGCAAGGCCACCGCTTTGTAATGACGCCCGCCCGCGTGCTTTATCTGATACGTTATCAGGGACCGCAATGGTTTGAACCGCTTACTTATTTCGGCAACAATACGTTGTTGGATGTCTACAACTATGAGCCGGTACAAAGCGACTGGAAACCGGAATATGCCGATTTGCTGATGGGTGTGCAGGGTTCGTTATGGACGGAATTCTGCAATTCTCCGCAGGATGTGAATTATTTGCTGTATCCGCGTCTGATGGCATTGGCCGATTTGGTTTGGACACCAAAGGGCACGAAGAATTGGCAGGGCTTCCTCAATAGAATTGACAGTTTGTTGCCGCATTTGGATGCTATGGGTGTCAACTATGCGCGTTCGATGTTCAATATCGACCATAAGGTAACGCCCGACAATGGCAAGCTTTCCGTTGACTTGTCCTGCATCCGTCCTGATGTGGAGATACGTTATACCACCGACGGGTCGGAACCGGCTGCGGATTCCAAACTCTATAAGTCGCCTTTGACGGTGAAGCATGATTGCGTGGTGAAGGCGGCAACCTTCTCCCTTGGCGAGCAAAAGGGACAGACACTGAGCCTTGACCTTAAATTCAACAAGGCAACCGGCAAGAAAGTCATTGCTAAAAACGACAAGACGTATGCCCTTACCAACGGCTTGCGCGGCAGTAACCGCCATTCGGATTTTGAATGGGCTGGCTGGTATGCCCAGAATGCTACATTTACGGTTGATTTGGGCAAACGCATGGATGTTTCGTCGGTTACGTTGGGCAACATTACCAATTCGGCCATGGGAGTTCATCAGCCGACGCTTGTGCGGCTTTCCGTGTCGGACGACAACAAGACATTCCGTACGGTGAAAGAACTGACAATTCCTGCGGAAGAAGTGTTCCGCCATCGTTGGGCTATTGAGGACATGGTGTTCGACGGATTTAAAACCAAGGCGCGCTATTTGAAGATTGACGCGACAAATCCGGGCAAATGTCCTGCCGGCGATATCCGCGACGGACAGGATGTGTGGATGTATTTTGACGAAATCATCGTGAAATAAAGTATGTCAGCAGCTCTTGCCGTTGTGTGTAATGCGGTAGGGGCTGCTGTTGTCTGTTGAAACATGTAAACAATACTACGAAAATCATTTTTTAACCGATATGAAGAAACAATTGAAATACTTGTGTGGACTGCTGATTTTTGCTGCCGGCAGTATGCAGGCGGCCGACAAGCAACCCGAATGGCAGAGCCAATATGCTTTCGGCTTGAATAAGATTGCGCCCCATTCCTATGTGTGGCCGTATCAATCCGGCGACTATAAGTCGATTCAGGAACAGGACTATGAATCTTCTCCCTATTTCTTGAATTTGAACGGAAAATGGAAATTCAATTGGGTGAAGAATCCCGACAATCGTCCGAAGGATTTCTATCGTCCGGATTTCTATGTAGGCAACTGGAACGATATTCAAGTGCCGGGCAACTGGGAATTGCAGGGCTACGGCACGCCGATTTATGTGAACGAGTCGTATGAATTCGACGACAAGATGTTCGATTTCAAGAAAAATCCTCCCTATGTACCGTACAAGGACAATGAAGTGGGTTCATACCGCCGCACTTTTGAAGTGCCGGAATCGTGGGACGGACGTCGCATCGTGCTTTGTCTGGAAGGCGTGATATCTTTCTACTATGTTTGGCTGAACGGCGAGTTGCTGGGCTATAATCAGGATTCAAAGACTCCGGCCGAATGGGATATTACCGACAAGGTGAAGAAGGGCGAAAACGTGCTCGCGCTGGAAGTGTACCGCTGGAGTTCGGGTGCTTATCTCGAATGTCAGGACATGTGGCGTTTGAGCGGTATTGAACGTGATGTGTATCTGTACAGCACTCCGAAGCAATATATTGCCGACTTCAAGGTTGTGTCTCCGCTCGACAAGGAATACAAGGACGGCGAACTGACGCTTGACGTGGAAGTTGGTGGCAAAGCCGACGGCCTTACTGCCAATTATGAATTGCTTGACGACAATAACAAGGTGGTGGCTAAGGGAACGAAAGCTGTAGCCGCCGACGGTAGCGTGAAGTTTGAAAAGACGATTGCCGGTGTGAAGCCGTGGAGTGCCGAACATCCGAACCTCTATACGCTGATGCTGACACTTGCCGACAAAAGCGGAAAGGCGTTGCATACGACCGGCTGCATGGTAGGTTTCAAGACCTCGGAAATCAAGAACGGCCAACTCTGCATCAACGGCAAGCCGATTCTGGTGAAAGGTGCCAACCGTCACGAAATGTCGCAAAAGGGCCGTACGGTCAGCGACGAACTGATGCTTCTCGACATCAAGCTGATGAAGCAGAACAACATCAACACTGTGCGCTGTGCCCACTATCCGAATGACTCCCACTGGTATTATCTGTGCGACAAATACGGTTTGTATGTGATCGACGAAGCCAACATAGAGTCCCACGGTATGGGCTACGGTCCGGCTACTTTGGCAAAGGACACAACCTGGCTGCCTGCTCACATGGACCGCACAAAGCGTATGTACGAACGTTCGAAAAACAATCCTTCCGTAACTATCTACTCGTTGGGCAACGAAGCCGGCAACGGTGTGAACTTCGAGGAAACTTATAAATGGTTGAAATCGGTGGAAACCAACCGTCCGGTGCAGTACGAACGTGCCGAACAGAATTTCAACACCGACATCTACTGCCGCATGTATCGCAGCATTGATGAAATCAAAGCTTATCTGGCACAGCCTGACATCTACCGTCCGTTTATCCTTTGCGAATATGCCCATGCTATGGGTAACAGCGAAGGCGGCTTGCAGGATTACTGGAATGTATTCGAATCAGAGCCGATGGCACAGGGCGGATGTATTTGGGACTGGGTTGACCAGTCGTTTCTCCGCATTGATGAAAACGGTAAATGGTATTGGAGCTATGGCGGCGATTTCGGTCCGGAAGGCATTCCGTCGTTTGGCAGTTTCTGCTGCAACGGTCTTGTAAATGCTGCCCGCCAGCCGCATCCGCACCTCTACGAAGTGAAACGCGTTTATCAGAACATCAAGTCGAAACTTGTCGATGCACGCAATTTGAAAGTAACTGTCAAGAATTGGTTCGTGTTCACTGATTTGAAGGACTATACGTTGCATTGGAACGTGACTGCCGACAACGGTACGGTGCTTGCTCAGGGCGAAAAGGTGGTAGCCTGCGCTCCGCAGCAGACTGTCGATGTGGAACTGGGCAAAGTGAATTTGCCGAAAAATATCCGCGAAGCCTATCTGAACCTCAGCTGGACGCCGAACAACGCCACAGAATTTGTGGCTGTTGACCACGAAGTGGCTTACGACCAGTTCGTGTTGCCGGCAAATGCCAAATGGGAAGAAAAAGTGACGTTGCCTTCCGGCTCTCGCCTGAATGTCGATGACTTTACGATTTCCAACGACAAGGTGTCGCTTTCGTTCTCTAAGGAAACAGGTGCGTTGACATCCTATATGTACAACGGCGTTGAAATGCTGTCGGCTCCGATGACATTGTCGCTCTATCGTCCGGCTACGGAAAACGACAAGAAGGACAAGAATGGCTGGAAACTTTGGACAAAGGCCGGTTTGGACAACTATACGCAAGAAGTGGTGAAGGCACAGCTTACGCCGAAGGGATTTGAAACGAAAGTGGAACTTGTCAACGCCAAACAGCAGACAATCGGAACGGCCGAGTTCTTCTATAAAGTGGCGAAGAACGGCGTGCTTACCGTTGAAACAGAATTTACCGCCGACACGGCAGTCGTGAAATCGTTGCCGCGTGTAGGTCTGACATTCCGTATGCCGAACGACGCTTGCCGTAAGGTCAGCTATCTTGGCCGCGGTGATATGGAAAACTATGTGGACCGTGCTGCCGGCAGAATCGGTATCTACGAAACGTGTCCGGAAGAAATGTTCCATTGCTACGTGGTTCCGCAAACCACGGGTAACCGCATCGACGTGCGTTGGGCTTCGTTGTGCAGTGAGGAAGGTAACGGATTGAAGGTAATTTCCGGCAAGCCGTTCCAATTCAGTGCAACTCCTTACTCTGATGCCAATATCGACGCCGCTACTCATATCAATGAACTGGTAGACGACGGTTCGGTAACGGTTCACGTGGATGCTGAACAGACGGGCGTAGGTACGGCTACCTGCGGTCCGGGCGTATTGCCGAAATATTGGTTGCCGATCGACAAGACTTACAAATTTGAATTTACGTTTATTCCGGTTGTAAAATAAGAATGAAGCGTATGAGCATAAAATCAATATTGCTTTCGCTGGTCACCGTCTGCAGCCTTTCGGCTGCGGCCGGTGACGGCTATTATGTAAAGCATGTGGCTTTCCCCGAGAATGCGACGCTTGACGAAAAGGTGGAGATGGCATCCCGTCTGGTGCCTGATTCCACACAGTTGGCATGGCAGCAGTTGGAAATGACGGCATTTATCCATTTCGGTATCAATACGTTTACAGGACGTGAGTGGGGCGAAGGAACAGAGTCGCCGGAATTGTTCAACCCTACGGAACTCGATGCCCGCCAGTGGGTAAAAGCGTTGAAGGACGGCGGTTTCCGCATGGTGATTCTTACAGCAAAGCACCACGACGGTTTCTGCCTCTGGCCTACAAAAACTACCCGCCATTCAGTGGCTTCGTCACCGTGGAAGAACGGGAAAGGCGATGTCGTGGCCGAATTGAAGCAGGCCTGCGACGAACTGGGCATGAAATTCGGTGTCTACCTTTCTCCGTGGGACAGAAATGCGGAATGCTACGGCGATTCGCCGCGCTACAACGACTTTTTTGTGGAACAGCTCACGGAACTGCTCTCCAACTATGGAGAAGTGCATGAAGTGTGGTTCGACGGTGCGTGCGGCGAAGGTCCTAACGGCAAGAAACAGGTTTACGACTGGAAACGCTACTACGATACGATTCACCGCCTGCAACCGAAGGCCGTTACGGCCATTATGGGCGATGATGTCCGTTGGGTAGGCAATGAAAAGGGATTGGGCCGTGACACGGAATGGAGTGCAACAGCTCTTGTGCCGGGCGGTTATGAAAGGGCCGATGCCGAAAACAAGCGGTTGGGACTTTTCCCGAAAGCCGCCGACCTCGGTAGTCGCGAGTTGCTTGCCAAAGCGAACGAACTTTTCTGGTATCCTTCAGAAGTGGACGTGTCGATTCGTCCGGGATGGTTCTACCACGAATACGAAGACAGCAAGGTCAAAACCTTGGCCCAGTTGGTCGACATCTACTATAATTCAGTCGGCCGCAACTCAGTGCTGTTGTTGAATGTGCCGCCCGACAAGCGCGGTTTGATTCATGCCACGGACGTAGAACGCATGCGTCAGCTCAATGAATATCTGCAACGCAATTTTGCCAACAATCTGGTGAAAGACGGTTCGTGCGCACGTACGGTGGAGGCAGGCAAGTCGGTAATGTACGACTTCGCAAAGCCGGCCGACGTGAATACGGTAGTCGTTTGTGAAGACATTGCCAAGGGACAGCGTATCGAGGCGTTTGCCGTGAGCGTGCTATGTGACGGCAAATGGAAGGAAGTGGCAACGGGCACGACTGTCGGCTACAAGCGCATCGTGCGTTTCCCGACGGTGAAGGCTTCGGCCGTAAAGGTGGATTTCACCCAGGCAAGAGCCGATGTGAACGTGCGCGCCGTGGAGGCTTATTGCACCGAAGTGCTTGCCGACAAGGCGGCTGAAGAAGTGGTGAGCGATATTCCGACTGACAAGTGGACGGTGGTTTCGGTTACCGGCAAGGATGTGAAGAACGCTCGTCTGGCTGTTGACGGCAAAAGGGAAACGCATTGGCGCAGCAAGGGCGGCAAGTTCCCGAAACAGGTGACAGTCGACTTGCAGCAGACCGTGAAAATTGCCGGATTCCGCTATCTCCCGATTCAGGGCGACGATAAGGCAGGTACCGTCTACAACTATAAGTTCTATGTCAGCAACGACGGCAAGAACTGGACGGAATGCAGTTGCAGCGGTGAATTCAGCAATATCATGCACAATCCGATTTTGCAGATTGTAGAGTTTGGCAAAACCTATGAAGCCCGATATTTCCGTTTTGAAGCGTTGTCGGAAATCGACAACCGTGATTTTGTGACGGTGGGTGAATTGGGCTTGATTGTCAAATAATAAAAATTGATTGCGAATGAAAAAGTATATAGGCCTGTTTTTGTTGACTGCAATTGCCGCCTTGATGTCGGCCAATGCTTCCGAACGTGTCAGCTATACGCTGAAAAAGGGTTGGAAGTTTACGAAAGGTGATGTAGCCGAGGCTTCGTCTGTTGCGTTCGACGACAGCGCTTGGGAATCGGTGACCGTGCCCCACGACTGGGCGATTTACGGACCTTTTGACAAGGCTATCGACTTACAGAAAGTGGCAATTGTGCAGAATGGAGAAACAGTGCCGACGGAAAAAACCGGCCGTACCGGAGCCCTCCCTTATATCGGTGTGGGCTGGTACCGCACGGTGGTCAATGTTTCCGATTTTGATGCCGCCACGAAAAAGGCAGTGCTTTATTTCGACGGAGCAATGAGCGAGGCGCGCGTTTATGTCAACGGTAAAGAGGTGGGATTTTGGCCGAACGGCTACAATTCTTTTTGGTTCGACGTTACGCAGTACTTGAAATCCGGCGAAAATCTGCTTGCCGTACGATTGGAGAACGTGGCGGAATCTTCGCGCTGGTATCCCGGTGCCGGACTGTACCGTAATGTGCATCTTGAAATATCGGATGCCGTGTCGGTAGCTCCGTGGGGAACTTTCATCACGACTGAAGAGTTGGGCGACGGTTTCGCCCGTTTGGGAGTAGAGGTGGAAGTCGACGGTGCGAAGGGACGGATGTTGAAAGTGGAAACGCGCCTGTTGGGTGCCAACGGGCAGGAAGTGGCGGCTTGCGCAAAAGAGCAGAAAATGCTGTCGTCGTTTGTCCGCGACGAACTGACGGTGGAAAATCCTCAGCTTTGGACACCCGAAACGCCTGCGCTTTATTCGGCTGTGACTTCGATTTATGAAAACGGAACATTGAAGGATACTTATACCACCCGTGTAGGTATCCGCAAGATAGAATGGAAAAACAGCGTCGGTGTGCTGCTTAACGGCGAACCGGTGAAATTCCGCGGCGTTTGCCTGCATCATGATTTGGGGCCGTTGGGTGCTGCTGTCAATAAGGCGGCTGTGAAACGCCAGTTGGCTATCATGCAGGACATGGGTGCTAACGCTATCCGTACGGCTCACAACATGCCCGCACCGGAGCAAATCGAACTTTGCGACGAAATGGGGCTGATGGTGATGGCCGAATCCTTCGACGAATGGGGAAAGGCAAAATGCAAGAACGGCTACAACCGTTTCTTTGACGAGTGGGCTGAACGCGACTTGCAGAACCTGATTCGCCGCTTCCGCAATCATCCTTCGATTGTGATGTGGAGCGTGGGCAACGAAGTGCCGGAGCAGAGTACGCCGAACGGCAACCGTGTGGCGCATCGTTTGCAGGAAATCTGTCACCGTGCCGACCCGACACGTCCCGTTACCTGCGGGCTTGACCAGGTCGACAATGCGCTGAAAAACAATTTTGCCGCCGTGTTCGACATTCCGGGACTGAACTACCGCACGCATAAATACCGTGATGCCTACAAGGTGGTGCCGCAGGGATTTATTCTCGGTTCCGAAACAGCTTCAACGGTCAGCTCGCGCGGCGTGTATCATTTCCCCGTTAAAGAGCTGAAAAGCCAGTCGTTTGACGATATTCAATGCTCGTCGTACGACGTGGAAGCCTGTCGTTGGTCCAACATTCCGGAGGACGACTGGATGATGCAGGACGGCGAACCGTGGGTGATTGGCGAGTTCGTGTGGACCGGTTTCGATTATCTTGGTGAGCCGACACCTTACGATGAGGTCTGGCCGTCGCGCAGTTCCTATTTCGGAATCTGCGACCTTGCCGGACTGCCGAAGGACCGCTACTATCTCTATCGCAGCCATTGGAACAAGGACGAGCATACGCTCCACCTGCTGCCTCACTGGAACTGGAAAGGCCGTGAGGGCGAAGTGACGCCGGTGTTCTGCTATACGGACTATCCGTCGGCCGAACTGTTTGTCAACGGCAAGAGTCAGGGCATTCGTAAAAAAGATGCGTCGGTACGTGAACACCGCTATCGTCTGCGTTGGGACGATGTGGTTTACGAACCGGGCAACATTCGTGTGGTGGCCTACGACGAGGAGGGCAATGCCGTGGCCGAGAAAACCGTCTATACGGCTTCATCGCCTTATCGCATTCAGCTTGATGTGGACCGCGACAGTCTGACTGCCGACGGTGAGGACCTGGCATTTGTTATGGTCAGCATTGTTGACCGCAAGGGCAACCTTTGTCCCGATGCCAACGTGAAACTTGAATTTGCCGCAACCGGTGCTATCGGCTATCGTGCCGCCTGCAACGGTGATGCAACGTCGCTCGAACAGTTCCACTTGCCGACAATGCACACCTTCAATGGCCAGCTCGTGGTTGTAGTGCAGGCAAAAGACATGGCCGGAAAGGGCGAACTTACCGTGAAAGGAAAAGGATTGAAAGCAGGAAAAATAACTATTCAGGTTAAACACAAATCAGGCATTAGACTTTAGTCGGATTTCGTGCTGATGTCAGACAGATTGATTGCTGCTTTTGTCGAAGATGTAGCGGGCTACATCGAGAAAAAGCAGAAAGCAAGATGGCGGCAGCAGTATGAAAGAGAACCAAAGAGCCAACTGTAACACACAACCAAGAAAATTACATGATTGGCGGTCTAATGACCGATTTGGGTTAAATAGGAGTTATTAATGGTAGCCGGTGTTGACTGCTTTCTGCCGGCAATATATGGGTGGATTTCCATGAGCCTTTTGGTGGCTTTGGAAATCCACTTTTTTGTCAGATTTTATAATTTGGCAGGAACTTGTTTGTCTTTGTGTCGTTTTTTTCTATCTTTGTAGAAGATAGGATGCGCCTCGGGATAGCCAAACTTGAAAACAAGTTTTCAGTTTGTCTCACCGCTCGGCTTTCTTATCTTTGTAAAAGAACCTTTTCCAGGGAAGGCTGGAGGGGTCTACCTAACATAAAACATTATGGGCTTTGAACAAGTAAAACTGATAGAATTGCCAAAGATACGCGACCCGCGTGGAAATTTGTCGTTTATTGAGAACGGCGGGCGCCTTCCTTTTGAATTGGCACGCACTTATTGGGTATATGATGTGCCGGGCGGTAAAAAGCGTTTCGGCCATGCCTTCCGTGAACAGGAGGAAGTGATTATTGCGCTGTCGGGCAGCTTTGACATTGTGCTGAACGATGGCGACGAGGAGTGGCGCTACCACATGGCACGCTCGTATTTCGGGCTGTATGTGCCGAAAATGATGTGGCGTGAACTCGACAATTTCTCCACCAATTCAGTGGCGCTGGTACTTTCGTCGACGGAATACAATCCGGCCGACTATATCGAAAATTTTGAAGAATACAGAAAGGAGGTCGGAAAATGAATAAGGAAAAACACCTGACTTCCGACATTGACGAATGCCGCCTGATAGAGCTGGACAAGCATCATCATGAGAACGGTAACCTGTCGGTGGTCGAAAACGGCAAACAGCTTCCTTACGATGTGAAGCGCGTGTATTATCTGTATGACGTGCCCGGAGGTATCGAACGGGGCGGGCATTCCCACTGTGAATGCCATGAATTTATCCTGGCCGTGAGCGGCAGTTTCGACATTGAAATTTCCGACGGAGTGAAGTCGCGTGTGGTGACGCTCAACCGTTCGAACATCGGGTTGCACGTCACACCCGGCATCTGGCGTGTGCTGAACAATTTTTCATCCGGTTCGGTGTGTCTTGTGCTGGCATCCGACAAATATCTGGAAGAGGACTATGTGCGTGAATACGACGAGTTCCTCCAATTGACTGCGAACAAACGAAAATGAAAAAATATCCCTTTCTCTCGTTGAAAACCAACAATCTGCCCTATGAGGCCGAACTGAAGCAGGCGGCCTGCGAAGTGGTGGAGTCGGGTTGGTTTCTGAATGGAAAACATACGGCGGCGCTGGAAGATGCTTTGCGCAGATTCTGCGGCATGCCTTATGCTGTGGCGTGCAGCAACGGTCTTGACGCTCTGCGTCTGATTTTTCGCGCCTATATCGAATTGGGCGTAATGAAGCCCGGCGATGAAGTGATTGTACCGGCCAATACCTATATCGCTTCGGTGCTGGCGGTGACCGACAACGGACTGGTGCCGGTGATGGTCGAACCGTCGGAGCGGACCATGAACCTCGATGTGACACGTGTGGAAGCGGCCATTACTTCGCGCACGCGTGCCGTGATGGTAGTTCACCTTTACGGAGCGGCCTGCTGGGGGCCGGAGCTGAACGACCTCGCCGTCCGCTACGGACTGAAGATTGTGGAGGACAATGCGCAGGCTATCGGGGCGCAGGCTTCGTGCGAGGGATTGAACGGCGGGCGCATGACCGGTGGATTGGGTGATGCCGCCGGATTCAGTTTCTATCCGACGAAAAATTTGGGCGCTTTGGGCGATGCCGGAGCGGTGACGACTTCCGACGAGCGGCTGGCGAAAGCCGTGAAAGCACTTGCCAACTATGGTTCGGACCGCCGCTACCATAATATATACCAAGGGGTGAACTGCCGCATGGACGAATTGCAGGCAGCGATGCTGTGTGTGAAAATGCGTCATCTCGACGACATCACCCGCCAACGCCGTGAGCGTGCGGCTGCCTATGAGGAGTGCATTGTCAATCCGCTGGTGAAAAAGCCGCAGCCGGATGCCGGTGCCGTGTGGCATCAGTATGTGGTGCGTGTAGCCGAGCGCGAGCGTTTCCGTGCCTATCTGCTGGAGAACGGGGTGGAAACCGACATCCATTATGCCGTGCCTCCGCATTTGCAGCCCTGCTATTCCCAATATGCAGGATTGCATCTTCCAATTACCGTCAAAATGGCTGACGAAGTGGTGAGCCTGCCGATTACGGAAGGTACTCCGGTAGCGGATATTCGCGAAATAAGCCTGATAATCAACCACTTTGTGTAAACGAAAAAACAAGATAAAAAATATTTTAAAAAGCGAAAAAATACGTATCTTTGCATAAGATAGGACGCGGTTCGGGATAGCCAAGTTTGAAAACTGCGTTTTCACTTGTCTCTCCGCTCACCTCTTACTCTCTTTGTAGAAGATAGGAATCGGTTCGGGATAAAAAATATCTGAAACAAGTTTCGATATTTTATTCTCCGCTCACCTCTCACTATCTTTGCAAGAAGCCGCAGGCGGTTGGGCAGGGTAGGGAATGGATAGCTGTCTTCCCGATGCTTGAGTTTCTCGTCTGTGTCTTTGTTATTAAAAAATACAGAATATGCATTTGACAAAACAACAGATTTTGCTGAACGTAAAGGATTGCCTGATGATTATTATCGGGTTGATTCTCTATGCGATCGGTTTTTGTGGTTTTATATTGCCTAAGGGTATCGTCATGGGCGGTCTGGCGGGTGTCGCTTCGCTGATTTATTTTCAGTTCGGTGTTCCCGTTGCCATTTCTTTCTATGCCCTTAATATTGTCCTTTTGGCGTTGGCCTATCGATTGGTAGGTTTGCAGTTCGTGTTGAAAACCATCTTTGGGGCTACTTTCCTCAGCGTTTTTCTGGGTATCGCCCAGCCGCTGTTCGAAGCCTATCCTATCGTGTTGGATGAAACATTTCTTGACTGTGTCATCGGTGCCGTGCTGTGTGGTACGGGTGTAGGTATTGCCTTTACGCACAACGGAAGTACAGGCGGAACGGATATCGTTGCCGCCATGGTGTCGAAATACCGGCAGATTTCCGTGGGACGAATGATTTTGTATGTGGATATGATTATCATTTCTTCGTCCTATCTGCTTTATCACGACCTCGACCGTGTGATATATGGTTTTGTGGTGCTGGTATTCCTTTCCTATATGACCGACCAGGTGGTCAACAACAACCGTCAGGCCATTCAGTTTACCATCATTTCCAAGCAGTGGGACAAGATTGCGACGGTGGTCAACAAGGAAATGCACCGCGGATGTACGGTGCTGGAAGGTACGGGCTGGTATACGAAGCAGGAAGTCAAGGTGCTTATTGTGTTCTGCCGTAAGATGGAGGCACTCCAGGTTTATCGTATCATCAAGGAACTTGACCCGAAAGCCTTCGTGTCGCAGGGCAACGTAAATACTGTCTATGGCGAGGGATTTGACCAGAACCGTGTCAAGGCACGCAAGCGCATTGAATTGATCGACAAACTGATTGCTGAAGATCCGAAAGACGAAAAAAAACTGGATTGAAAAAATCCTTGATCTCAAAATAGGAAGGGGCTGTGTCAAATTTGGCGCAGCCCCTTTTCTCTGACAAGAATTTCATTTTCTGCGATTTTTTTTATCTTTACATGCAGTATTTGCAAGTTTTATACATTTATTAGTTAAAGATGCTCTGCAAATATAAATATGCAGGCATTCGGCCTTAATCTAAAAACAATAACCTTAATATCGTATGATACGCATTCTTGCCACTCTTGCCTGCCTCCTTTGGGCTATAGCCTTACAGGCGGAAACACTGATTCTGATGGGAACGGTGACCGACCGCGAAAACGGCACTCCGCTTGTCGGGGCGACGGTTTTCGACATTGCCGCGAAAAAAGGTTGCACTACTGACAGCCGGGGAGAATTTACGCTCACCACCGAACGTGCGGTTTCCTATCGTCTCACCGCCGGATACACCGGCTATGCCCCCGACACGCTCACCGCCGACGGACGCTCGCCCATCCGGTTCCGCCTGCAGCAGAACAACTGGCTGCCCAACCTGACCGTGTACGGGCTTAGTCAGGATTTCGGAGTCAACTCCTCGCAGATGAGCGCCATTGAGCTCCCCGCCGCAGAAATCCGCAGCATTCCGGCGTTTCTCGGAGAGCCCGACGTGCTGAAAGCCCTGCAGAAGCTGCCCGGCGTGACATCGGCAAGCGACGGTTCGGCAGGTATTTATGTAAGAGGCGGAAGCATCGACCAGAACCTGGTTACGCTCGACGGCTCCACTCTCTTCAACCCCGTGCATCTGAAAGGCTTTGCTTCCGCCATCAATCCCGATATGGTCGACAATGTGCTCTTCTACAAGGGAGGTTTTCCGGCTCGCATCGGCTCACGCCTGTCGGGGGTGGTGGATGTCGGCATCAAGGAAGGCGACTTCAACCGCTACCACGGACAAGTGTCGCTCGGCATGCTCACATCGAGAGTGCAGTTGGAAGGGCCTATTTGGAAAAACCGCACGTCGTTCAACGTCGGCGCTCGAATGTCGTTTTTCGACTGGATTATGCTGCCGCTGATGGAAAAGGTATACCTGTTTCCCGACGCGCATACCTACGCCAACATGGATTTCTACGACATCACGGCGAAAGTGGTTCACAAATTTTCCGACACGGACAAGCTCACCGCTGCCTTTTTCATCGGCAATGACGTGTGTGATGATGCGCCTATGGAAAGCGACCAAAGAGTGAAAAATCAGATCAACTATCAGGGAAACAGCACGGAGAACAGTTGGAAAAACATCGCCTCCAACCTTTTCTGGACGCACCAGAAAAACAAAAATGTGCAGGTCAACACCAACCTCGGCTACAGCCGCTACTACTACCGGCTGAAAACCACCGACCGGCATGAAATATATTACTACACGAGTAATAAGTTTGAAAAACTGGACAAAGACAACGTCTATCGTTCATTTGCAACGGCTGAAAACAGATCCGCCATCGACGAGTTGTCACTTTTATCCGATTTGAAGTTGCTCTTTGGTGACAGTCATGTGGCACGCACGGGAGCCAAGCTGACAGCCCAGCAGTTCGACCCGACAGCAGAATCCTATCAGGAAATATACGAACTCAAAAAGGGAAAAGAGCTACAGAACATAAAAGTCAATCACTACGGCACGACGCAACGGACGCTCACAGCCGCCCTCTATGCGGAGGACGACTGGACTTTCCATCCCCAATGGAAGGCGAAT
>URMA01000074.1 GCA_900548875.1 uncultured Porphyromonadaceae bacterium
ACATCAGCAGATGTGTCCTCTTTTTTTATGCCCGGAAAAAAGAATATTGTTCCCCAGCGGACACACCTGGGGTGCAGTGCTGTCCCAAGGAAAATTTAACACACAAATTCCCTTCATTTTGAGACGTGCCAAAATAGCAAAATGTCAAAATTCGAACAGAGAGAGTTGGCAGCTATCTGCACTCACCTTATCGATGTTGTTGCTGTATCTGTCAAGTAAATCGCGAAGATATACTTTCTCTGTAAGGGACACACTCATGATATTTGCGGACTCATACAATGAACCTTGATAATTTAAAGAGCTTGCTGCCATGGCAAGCATACAGAATGTCGTAAAGGCAACGTAAATCTGTATCATCACAGCGTTTGCGGATGTCCATAAAACGATGTTACATGGAGGTGCTGTTTGATCCATTTAAAGAACAGCTCTATCTGCCAACGGTATCGATATATCAATGCTATGTTTTCAGCATCGATATCAAAGTTGTTGGTGACAAAATCCAACACTTCGTTTTTCTCGACACTATAGAATTGGATTCTTCTCAATTTATACGGATAACCCATCTTGGCCCATCTGCTGATGAAAAGTATGATGTCATCGCCTAAAACACGCTTGCCGTTTACAGAACGCCTGTCTATTGTCTCAAAAACGACATTGCGTTTCATCCGGGAGACAAAATAAGCCCTCTGAAAATTAATAGCAGCAAAGCCTCTTGTCTTAAAGTACATTTTATCAAATACATAGGAGCAATTTCGCTCAAAGGGATAGCTTTCCATAAATGTCTGGTCCCGTTCTTCATGGCCTGTGATAAGACATATTTTGGGAACATTTCTCAATAAATCATACAGCGTGTGAAGTTTGATTCCTCCGGTTTCTTCCTGAGGAACAGACCAATTGAATTTGTTCAGATCCAACGATATCCTGCTCGAATCGATTGCAAAAAATCCACTTACCCCGAATACGTCGGCAATTTCCCTAAGCGTCTTGTCCTTTATTGTAGTTTTTGAAGCCCTTTTCATCATCTCCTGGGCAAACTCGCGATAGATTGCCACATTGCGCTTCGAATTTGCATAAGCGATATTATTACGGCTAATGGAATTGCCAAAACCAAGCCGATAAGCCTTGTCGGAATGAGCACGGATAGATGTTTCGATATCCCGAAGACTACGTCTTGAAGTCAATTGAGACCATATCATCACCAAAAGATGATTCCAACAGGTATAGTTGATGACATAAGCATTACCATTATATTTTCTGACCAATCTGTCAAAATGGTCTTTTGCAAGGAAATTGTGCAGCTGATTGAAGATGTAAGGGATTTGTGCCATTTCGCTTTCATTTTTCCAACTATGCAAAATAGTAATCTCTGACCTCGTTTCAAAATACACCGCAGCACTTATTGCAATATAACAAGCAGTAATATAATTAGTTATATTCAAATGTTAACAAATCCTTGGGACAGCACTGCACCTGGGGTGTGTCCCTACGTTCGGGGATTGTGTCGCCCATGCGATGATACCGGATGGTAATTAGCGGTTTGTTGGCTTTGTGTATGCCGTTGGAATATTTTTGCAATGCGCTTGAATCGTTTTCAGGATGTATTCAATATTTATTGGAAATTGGTGTTTTGATTTGTTTCGGCATTTGCTATTATATATCTTTGTCTATTATTGGAATTTTTGGTACACAAAAAATTGAGAGTATGACTATTCAAAATTTGTTGGATGTTAAGTCGAGAAAAGAGTTACGTGATTGGTTGTTGCAGAATCATGATAAGGAATCGGAATGTTGGATTGTGGTTAAACGTGGCAGACCTGTAGATGATGGGAATTTCTGGTATATAGACGCAGTGGAAGAGGCTTTATGTTTTGGTTGGATTGACAGTACGACTAAAAAGATATCAGATAATGTAACTGCTCAAAGATTATGTCCGAGAAGACCACGGAGTAATTGGTCGGAGTTGAATAAAGAGAGATGTCGAAGAATGGAAAGGTTGGGGTTGATGACGGATGCCGGAAGGGCCGTTTTGCCGGATATGTCGGAAAATGGTTTCTCAATAGATGAGGACGTCCTTCAAGAATTAAAGGCAGATGATGTAGTATGGGAAAATTTTTGTCGTCAGCCGGAGTTATACAAGCGAATACGGATAGATACCATTCAGATTAAAAAGAAGCAGCCTGAAATTTTTAGAAGCCGTTTGAATAGGTTTATCGAAAATACAAGAAACGGTATTCTCTATGGAGAATGGAATGATAACGGAAGGCTTTTATGAATAAAAAATAATGTCAGCAAGATTCAAAATCAAATCTTGCTGACTATTGTTAGTTTTATTATTGCCAATGTGATATTGTTAGTCGTTTGTCTCAATGCTTTGACTAATAAATTCGCCCTTCATGGAGTAGCGCAGTTCATAGTTAGCACCGTCTGTGGTGTTGATTTCAAGAACATAACCTCCAATTTCTTTTTCGGCTTTGAGAATATGGGCTTGCGGGAAACGTTTGTTTAAGTCGAATGTTATTATTTCAGACAATACGTTTTGCGGGAAAGTGGAAAATGGGCATGAGATTTCTTCCCAGTCGCCGTTTTCGTCAAAATGGATCGTCGAGCCGTCTGATAAAATGACTTCGTATTCTTTGTGTCCGTCATCTTTGTCTTGAAGGATTTGGACTATGGATATTCCCGGAAAATTACCGGATACAAACTGTTGTGCTTTTGCAGGCAGCTTGTCGAAGTCAATATGTTTCTCATTACAGCTTGCAAAAAGTAAAGAAAAAATGAACAGGATGAAAATGTTGTTAAAATAGAATGTTTTGTTTCTCATTGTTTTTTCATTTTATGTTTCTAATGCAAAGTTGAAACACAATTCTGAATAGATTCTGAAATAATTTGTAAAATGGAAAATTGTTTCATAAAATTTATGAAATAATTTTCGATATTTTATTTCCCTCTCGCCTTTTGCTATCTTTGGATAAGATAGATTGCGGTTCGGGATAAAAAATATCTGAAACGAGTTCCGATATTTTATTTTCCTCTCACCTTTTGCTATCTTTGCGTGAGATAGGATGCGGCTCGGCATAGCCAAATTTGAAAACTGTGTTTTCATTTGTCTCTGCTCTCATCTTTTGCTATCTTTGCCTTATAAAAATCCAAATATATCATTTGAAATGAAAGCTACATTGAGAAAAATGATGATTGTTGCTGCTATGGTAGTGGCGACTTTCAGTGTGTTTGCTCAGCAGATGCCGGAGCTGACCGACCCGAATGTGCGTATCGGTAAGCTCGACAACGGTCTGACGTATTATATCCGTCACAATGAGCATCCGAAAGGTTTGGCCAATTTCCACATTGCCCAGCGTGTGGGGGCCGTGCAGGAGGAGGAAAATCAAAACGGATTGGCACACTTTCTGGAACACATGTGTTTCAACGGAACGAAGAATTTTCCTGATAAGTTGATGTTGAACTGGCTGGAAAGCATCGGCGTTAAGTTTGGCGCCAACTTGAATGCCTATACTTCAACTGACCGTACGGTGTATGAAATCACTAATGTGCCGACTGCACGTGAAACCGTGGTGGATTCCTGTTTGCTGATTCTTCACGACTGGGCCGACGCGTTGACGCTCTCTGACGAGGAAATAGAAAAGGAACGCGGTGTGATTCATGAAGAATGGCGTGTAGGCAACGGAGCTATCTCCCGTATTCTTAACCGTAACGGTGAAACGCTTTACCCGGGTACGAAATATGCGACACACAATGTTATCGGTTCGATGGACGTGGTTGACAATTTCAAGCCGCAGGTGCTTCGTGACTACTATGAAAAGTGGTATCGTCCTGACTTGCAGGGCCTGATTATCGTGGGTGACATCGACGTTGACAAGGTCGAACAGAAAATCAAGGAACTGTTCTCGCCCATCAAGATGCCTGAAAATCCGGCAAAATTTGAATATCATATGGTTGGCGACAACGATGAGCCGATTATTATTTCTGACAAGGACAAGGAAATGCCGATTAATTTGATTTTTGTGGCTCAGAAATTTGACAAGATGCCGCGTGAAATGCGTAATACGGATGTCAATTTGCTGAATGAATATGTCATGTACGTCATCAGCAAGGTATTGTCTGACCGTTTTACTGATATTGCTCTCAGTCCTGACGCTCCGTTCGGCGGCTGTTCGGCAAGCATTGATTCTTATCTGTATGCGACTACGAAAGGCGCATTGCTTTCTCAGGCCGTAGTCAACGATAAGGGTCCGGAAGCCGCTCTGCGCACTGTGCTGACCGAATTCAAGCGTATGAGAGAATATGGCATTACAGCAACGGAGTATGACCGTGCCCGCACGGAATATCTGAGCATGCTTGAAAACCGTTACAACAACCGTGCAACGGACAAAAACGACGTGTATGCCGAGACATACATCGAAAATTTCATCGACAACGAACCGATTGCCGACATTGACTATGTTTACAACAAGATGAAGACTATTCTTCCGGGATTTCCGGTAGAGGCTGTCAACGAGTTTGTATCCAAGTTGCTCACCGATAAAAATCTTGTTGTGCTTTCTGCCTGTGTTGACAAAGAAGGTGTGAAAGTTCCGACCGTTGAGGAATTGAAGGCTGTTATCGACGAAGTGAAGGCTGCAAAGGTGGACGCTTATGTCGACAGTGTGTCGAACGAGCCGCTGCTGAATCCGCTGCCTACTCCTGGTAAGATTGTCAAGAAAAAAACAAACAAGGTGTTGGGCTATACGGAACTCACGCTGTCGAACGGTGCGAAAGTCATGTTGAAGAAGACTGACTTCAAGGACGATGAAATCCGTCTGAAGGCAATAAGTGAGGGCGGCGCTTCGGTTTATCCGGCAGCCGACTATCCTAATGTGATGCTTGCCGCTGATGTCCTTCCGACAACGGGTCTTGCTCAGTTCTCCTATACTGACCTGCAAAAACTTCTTTCCGGCAAACAGGTAACGGTTTCTCCGTACATTTCTGACTACGAAGAAGGCATGACAGCCAAGACAACACCGAAGGATTTGGAAACAATGATGCAGCTGCTTTATCTTAACTTTACTCAAGTTCGCGAAGACAAGGCTGCTTATGAAACAGTGAAGAACTTGATGCTCTCACAAGTGGAAAACATGTCGCGCGATCCGCAATACGTATTCCAAGATTCTTTGGTGCGCAACCTTTACGGACATCATCCGAAGGCAATGATTCAGAACTACGAAATGCTCAGCAAGATGGATTACGACCGTATGGTGTCAATTTATAAGGAACGTTTTGCCAACGCTGCTGACTTTACTTTCATCATCGCCGGTAACTTCGACGAAGCTGAAATGGAAAAATACGTAGCTCAATATATTGCTTCACTTCCTGCTAAGGGTAAGGCTGAAAAAGCCGTCAACGATGGAAAAGCTGTCGTGAAGGGCAAAGTGAACAAGACATTCAAGCAGAAGAGCGAAAGCAATCTGGCCATGCTGGCAATGGTTTGGACAGGCGATATCGACTATACGCTTGAAAACAAACTGAAGGTGAGCATCGTCGGACAGCTGATGGCAAACGAATTGCTCAACAGCGTGCGCGAAGACGAGGGTGCTGCCTACAGCCCATATTCGGTGGGTTACGTAAACACTAACTACAAAGATTATTTTGTTATTCAAACTGCTTTTGCCTTGAATCCAGACAAACGTGAAAAGAGTGAGAAGGCAACGATCAACAGCCTTGAAACACTTGCCAAGGATATTCCTGACACTGAATTGAAGAAGATGAAGGAATACATGCTGAAGCGTTACGATGAACAGGTTCGTGAAAATGGTTATTGGTTGGACGTAATGGAAGATTCTGCCATGAACGGAATCGACACTTATTCCAACTACAAGAAAATAATCAATTCGTTGACGGCTGAACAGATGGAAAAATTCGTCGGTCAGCTGTTGAACCAGGGTAACCGCTGCGAAGTAATCATGCTTCCGGAATAAGGAGATAAAACAGGTTGATAAATATTTGCGACGCCGGTATAGTCATTATGCCGGCGTCGTTTTTTTGCCTCAATGATCATTCGACCGCCGTCATCAGCACGAAATTTGTCTATAATCAAATTGTCGATTTGTGTTTGTGGCAATAAAATAAACGAGATGGATTCCGGCTCATCCGAAATCCATCTCGTTGTGTTGTTTGTTGTTCTGTTCCGTTACTGTTTGTTGGCAAGCGGAGCCGGAGCATTGTACGTGCGTGCTCCAAGTTCTTTGTCGAGCGTGTAGATGCCGAAACCGTTGTCACCGATAAGACGGAGATTGTCAATGTAGCCTTGTGCTGTCTTTTCTTCTTCCACCTGTTCGTCGATAAACCAAGTCAGCGTGCTGCGTGTAGCGTAGTCCTTTTCTTCCTCGGCGATAGCGTAAAGGTTGTTGAGGAGTGCAGTTACCTTGTTTTCGTGGGCCAAAGTAGCTTCAAAAGCGTCTAAAGCTGATTTCCATGATGTCGGGACAGCTTCGATGGCGCGGAGTTCTACGCGGCCACCGCGGTCCTGAACGTAATTCATCAGGATTTCAGCGTGAGCCTGCTCTTCTTTAAATTGAATTCTGAACCAGTTGGCGAATCCACTTTTACCTTCTGCTTCGAAATATGTCGACATTGACAAATAAAGATACGCAGACCAAAATTCTGCATTGATTTGAGCGTTAAGCGCTTCTTCTATTCTTTTGTTTAGCATTCTTATGAGTTTAAAGTTATTGCACAAATGTACAAAAAAATAGTGGATTAGCATCTAAAAAATAAGGTCATGCGTTTCACAACGTATGACCTCCAGAGTCGTTTATTTTATATGTGTTGCTTGTGTCAATACTAAAAATCATATATGCACAAAGGCATATTCGAACTGCAATCGGCCGAAGCATGCTTCATCGTTTGTATTCCTTTGAAGATTCAAATATGTATGAATGGAAAAAGTTTGCCCGATTCAGGCGGAAGCAGTATTATGACTGCTGAAAATGATTGAAAAACAGAAATCTTTCACTATCCATTCATAGTTGAATAACTTCATCGGTTGCAGTGACTGCACAAAATTACATATTGATTCATCATTACCAAAATGTTTGCTAATTCCTTGTCTATAAAGAAAGTTAATTTTAGCTTTAATTAACTTCTTAGCCCAGAAGTTCGAGAATTTCTTCAGGTTTGTCAACAATATTATCGGCAAGATATTCCTGCAATTCCGTACGACTCCGGAATCCCCAAGTGACACCGACGGAGTCCACGCAGGCACGGCGTGCCGTTTCCATGTCAACACCTGAATCACCTACATACAGTACATCCTGTTTCTGGATAAGAGCTTTTCCTAAAATACTGAAAACTACCGAGGGGTCGGGCTTGACGGGAACGCCTTCCCGCTGACCTTCGACGGCCACAAAGCTGATGTTGGGGAAGAAATGCTTGACAAGCGCTTGCGTAGCTTCGATGTATTTATTGGAAGCAACGGCCATTTTGATGCCTTTCTGCTGAAGGGTTTCGAGCAATTCGGGGATGCCCGGATAAGGCACCGTCAGATCCGTGTTGTGTACGTTGTAGTATGTTTTGAAATCCTTCTTGATGCGTTCGATGTTTTTGACGGTACGCTCGGTTTCCGGAAGGGCATGTTCGATGAGTTTGCTCACACCGTTGCCGACGAGCATGTTGTATTTTGACAATTCGTGTTCGGGATATCCGTTGAGGCGGAGCGCATAGTTGGTAGCTGTTCCGAGGTCGGCTATTGAATTGATAAGTGTGCCGTCCAAATCGAAAATAATCAGTTTTTTCATATATGCTAAGTATTTTGAAGTAATACGTTTTTCTTTTAGAACGGGTAGCCTACAGAGAAGTGGAGAGCAAAGTCGCGCTTGAAGTTGGGGTGGACAAGCGGAAATCTTTCCTGTCCTTCTGCCGGATTGTAAGCCTTCATACCGCTGTCGAGACGGATGAGGAAATAGTTGAAGTTCATGCGGAGTCCAAGCCCATAGGCTGCTGCTATCTGTTTGTAGAATTTGTTGAAACGGAATTCTCCTCCCGGCTGGTTTTCGTAGTAGCGGATTGTCCAAATGTTGCCGGCATCGATATAGGCTGCCAGTTCAAACACCCAAAACAGTTTTGCCCTGTATTCCAGGTTCATGTCCAGACGGATGTCGCCACACTGTTCCATGAAGGAGTTCACGGAGTTGTTGCCGTTGAAACTGCCCGGACCGAGCGTGCGGACCGACCATCCGCGCACACTATTGGCACCTCCGGCATAGAACCGTTTTTCAAACGGGAGAATCGTGGAGTTGCCGTATGGAATGCCGGCTCCGGCTCCAATGTGGAACACAAGGGAGTTACGACGGTCGAAGGAGTGGTTATATGAATAGTCGAAGTTGAATTTTACATATTGGGAATACTGGATACCGAAAATCTTGAAGCCCTGTGTGGCCGGGTCGATTTTCTGGTTGGTCAGCCGCGAAAAGGCATTCAGCAGATTGCCGGCCGTTTCTACGCCGGCACGGAACGTGTAGATGTTCGGTTGGTAAGAAAAGTTGCCGATGCCTGTCGTCGCCTTTTTGTTCGTGTAGTAGAACGAGTAGCCCAGACGCATGATAAAGTGGTCTTCATAGGAATAGCGCAGGAGAGGGTTGTCGGATTCTATCTCGTCGAGAAACGAATCCGTGATATTCGGAAGATAGATATAGCTGATATCCAGCAAATCAAACTGATGACTGATCATGCTTCCCCGCTCTGTCCATTTGTATTTCCATCCGCCGCCGGCAATCACACGGGTGTATTCCGGACGTTCCTGATAGGAGAATGCCGTGCCGAACTCCGTATTGGCTCTGATTTTTTGCCGGAAGCTCTTTTTGACAAACGGAAAGATAAATTTCGGGAAGTTGATGTTCACTTCGCCGGAGTATTCCGCATAACGGTTGTTGATGAGGCCCGACATGTCGCCCGAAAGACTTTCGTAGTTGATACCCACTTTTCCTGTCAGCGTTTCCGAGCCATGTGTCAGGTTACGGTGCTGGTAGGTAGTTGAGATTCCGAATCCCAAATCGCCTTCCGAGTTGGTCCCTTCCAGCGAAACGGAAACCGTCTGCGACTTGCCTTTCGTCAGCAGTATATAGGTATCAAGCCACAACTTTCCGTCGAATTCGCCGGCCTGCTCAAAACTGATGTTGATGAATTTCAGAATGCCGAGGCGGCCAAACGACTGGTAGGTGCGGTCGATGTCGGCAGAGTTGTATTTTTCACCCCGTTTGATGAAGCAGTTATCGTCGATGATGGACGGACGGAGATATTTGTCGTCTTCGTAGAGGATGTTGATTCCCTTATGGGTGACGGTGTCTTCGTTCTGATAGTTCTTGATGTTATGTTGTTTCGACGGATCGTAGTTGGTGATGACATAGATGTTGCGGATGTAGAACGGACGGTGTTCCGTGTAGTTCTCAATCCGGCTGTTAGCATAAGGCGGCATCACATTCAGCGTCAGGTCGACTGCCTTGCTGTTGGCTGTCGTGTCGGCAGTGTAGGTGATGTAGTCCTTGTTGAAGCCGAAATAGCCCTGTTTGCGCAGGCGTTCCGTGATGGCCTGCCGTTCTTCGTCTAGTTTCGTACGGTCGAAGAGGTCTTTTGGGTGTAGCAGAAATTGCAGGGAGTCCTGCATGATAAGCTTGTTGAGCGAATCGTTGGGAATGTTGTAGCTGATGGAATTAATGTAGTGCGGCTGCTTGGTCAGAATGTTGTAGTTGACCTCTATTTTGTTTCTTTTTGAATTGACAACCGTGTCTACGTCCACTTCTGTCTCCAGATAGCCTTTGTTGACAAGAGCGAGTTTCAGCTGGTTGGCGGAAGCGGTGGTAAGAGTAGAATCGTAGATGACCGGGGCTTGTCCCAGTCGGCGAATCCATTTGTTGTACCATTTTGTGCTGTCCTTCCCTGACATGTTATAGAATGCCAGCTGGAATTTCAGCCCGCCGAAAATCTCATGGTTGGGCGTTTGTCGCAGATAGCTTTTCAACTGTTTTTCGTTGACGCTATTGTTGTCAAGCACATTGATATGGACCTTGTTTACCAAATACTTTCCTTGGGGAACGTGTTTGGTTGAGCTGCAGGAAATAAAGAGTAGTAAAACGGCAACCCCTACCATTCTACAGCAACAGCGTACTATGCGTTTTAACCTTTTGTCCACAGTCAGGCGTTTTGACATATCAAACTACAAAATTAGTATAAGTTGTTTGTTTATAAAAAATCGTAAAGCGAAAATATGTAAAATGCCGTCTGTTTTTCTGCCTGAAGTTGAAGTCTGTTTTTCGGGGAAAGGCTGCCGTGATGGGGCATAATAAAACGCAACCACCCGCAGAGGCTCTCATTCTCTGCGGGTGGCGGGCAATTAATTATGCATTCTGCCTGTTGGCAGGTCTGTTTAGTTGTTTTCCGGACGGAGCTTGCGGACGGTTTCGCCGGCACGCCACATTTCGCTGTCGTGCAGTTCCTTCAGTTCCTTTTCAAGGCCGGCACGGTAGCCTTCCTTGCTGTTGGAATCGATGGAGCGTTGAGCCTCGTTGCCGCATTCCACTTCATGGTAGAGGCTTTCAAATACCGGGCGTGTTGCGTCGCGGAATTTCTTCCACCAGTCGAGTGCACCGCGCTGTGCCGTAGTTGAACAGTTGGCATACATCCAGTCCATACCGTTTTCGGCAATAAGCGGCATCAGCGACTGAGTGAGTTCCTCAATAGTTTCGTTGAAGGCTTCCGACGGAGTGTGACCGTGAGCACGGAGTGTGTCGTATTGAGCGGCGAAAAGTCCCTGGATGGCACCCATCAGAGAACCACGTTCACCGGTAAGGTCGCTGTATACTTCGCGTTTGAAGTCTGTTTCAAACAGATAGCCGGAGCCGATACCGATACCCAATGCCAGAACACGGTCTTTGGCACGTCCAGTAGCATCCTGATATACAGCGAAGCTGGAGTTTAGTCCGCGGCCTTGAACGAACAGACGGCGGAGTGATGTGCCTGAACCTTTAGGAGCGACCATGATAACGTCGATGTCGGCCGGCGGAACAATGCCCGTGCGTTCCTTGTAGGTGATGGCAAACCCGTGGGAGAAATAAAGGGCTTTGCCTGCCGTAAGGTGCTTTTTCAATTTCGGCCATACTTCGATTTGGGCAGCATCGGAAAGCAGGTATTCTATAATAGTGGCCTTTTCAGCGGCTTCTTCAATTTCAAAGAGTGTTTCGCCTGTTACCCAGCCGTCGGCAACGGCCTTGTCCCATGATTTTGAGTTTTTGCGTTGGCCGACAATCACTTTGAACCCGTTGTCGCGAAGGTTAAGGCCTTGGCCCGGACCTTGGATTCCGTATCCGATTACGGCGATTGTCTCGTCTTTCAAAATCTCTCTTGCTTTTTCTAATGTAAATTCTTCGCGGGTAACTACGTTCTCGTCAACACCGCCAAAATTAATGATAGCCATTGTTGTTAAAATTTGGTTGAATTTATGTAAAGTTGTTTTTGTAATTTCTTATCTTTTCTCGAATATGAATTTTGCCTTGCAAACGGCTGCATTGTCATGAACGATTTCCAGCAGACATTCGTTCGTGGAGTCGTCGATTCCGATGGTGACTTCTTCATTCTCCCGGCATTCCTTCATGAATGTAATTTCAAACCGGTGAATGCTGTGCCGGTCGTAAAAGTCCACGTTCCATTGGTTGAGCAGCACGCAGATGTAGCGCAGCGTGTTTACGTGGCGGTTGAAATCGATATCCGACGAGCGGAATGTGTAGCTGCTTTCCCGCAGGTGGTTGACCGTCTTGAATCTCGACTGGCGTTCAATGGGACATTCTCTGGCGAGAATATTGTCCTTCATGAACTCGTATGCAGTAATGTCGCAGCTTGAGCGTGTGGTGATGTCGATTACCGCCCAGATGGTCCGGGCGTATCCCAGCACGTTACCGCTGTCGTCGGTGATTTCGATGTGGCGTTCCGAAAAATGCCGGTTATAGTTTTCCACCCAGGTTGTCAGGGTGTAGTATTCGCCGACTTTCGGAAACATTTTCATTTCAATCGCCATTCTGGAAAGTACCCACGCCTGATTGTGCTCAAGCAGTTTGGCATAGCCCACGCCCCAGTAGTTGGCATGGTAGGTGGCAATTTCAATAATTCTCGAAGCCAGCAGCTGAAGCGGCATTTCGCGCTGCGCATTGCATTCTCCGGCCGTCAGCATATGGCGGCAGCTGTATAGCTGTTTACTCTCCGTCAGTACCATTCAGTTCTTCCTCTCTTTGCTTTTGATATTCAAGGAACATGTTCAGATATTCTTCTTTCATTTTCGTCACGGCCACGCGTCCGCTTCTGACGAATTGCAGTATGCCGTATTTTTTCAACTCTTCAAAGAGAGCTTCCGTTTCCTTGTTCTGCCCGGTTTTCTCAATGACCGTAAATTGTCGGTTCATTTCAAGGATACGGGCATTGTGGTGGCGGATGATGGATTCCAGTTCCTGCTCGTCGAGAAGTTGGACGGTCGGCACTTTATAAAGTGCAATTTCCTGGAAAACAAGTTCGTCGTCGGTGTAATAGAACGCCTTAAGGACATCAATGCGTTTGTCGATTTGCGTTATGACCTTTTCCATTACGCTTTTTTCGCTCCATACGGTGATGGTGAACTTGTGGATGCCCGGAATGGTGGAGGGCGACACTGAAAGGCTCTCAATGTTGAGGCTTCGTCGGGTGAAGATGATTGAGATTTGGCTCAGCAGTCCGACTCTGTTTTCAGTGAATACGGTAACAGTATATAATGTTTTTTCCATCGTGCGTAGGTTTTAGTTGTAGCGTTCAGTTGAATTTACCAAAATGGTGTCAATGCCGCTTCCGGCCGGAGTCATCGGGAATACCATGCCTTCCGGTATGATGTTCACGTTCAGCAGATAGGCTCCCTTGCTGTCCACCATTCTGCGGATGGCACCGTCGAGCTCCTCGCGTGTGCATACATCCTCGGCTTCTATTCCGTAGGCTTTGCAAAGCAGCGTGAAATCGGGATTGGTCATCCGAGTCTGGCTATAGTGTTTGTGGTAGAACAGTTCCTGCCATTGGCGCACCATGCCAAGGAAGTTGTTGTTGAGCAGGATAATCTTTACCGGTACCTTGAATTCCAGAATGGTACCCAGTTCCTGTATGGTCATTTGCAGACCGCCGTCGCCAACGAACAGACACACTTTACGCTCGGGAGCACCGATTTTGGCTCCGATGGCTGCCGGCAATCCGAATCCCATCGTGCCGAGTCCGCCGGATGTCACGATGCTGTCGGGCTGCGTGTACTTGAAATAGCGGGCGGCCAGCATCTGGTTTTGTCCGACATCGGTCACGAGGATGGCCTTGTGGTCTGTCGCTTCCGACACTTTGCGTACAACCTCTCCCATGTTTATCGGACCTTCGGTCGGATGTATTTCCGGCTTGACAACTTTTTCCTCTTCGACTGCCTGCGGACGTTCGAAAGTCTTCAGCCATTCCTGATGTGTGGCTTTCTCAACTTGTGGTATCAGCTGTTCCAACACTTTCCTGGCATCGCCGAGAATTGCCACGTCGACAGGAATATTCTTGTTGAATTCCGAACGGTCGATATCGATATGGATGATTTTCGCTTGTCGGGCGTATTTGTTCGGATCGCCTGTTACACGGTCGTCGAAGCGCATGCCGACGGCAATCAGTACATCGCAGGCATTCGTCGCCACATTGGCGGCGATGTTGCCGTGCATGCCTGCCATACCTTTATACAGCGGATGGTCGCTTGGGATTGTTGAAAGTCCCAACAGCGTATTGATAACCGGTATTTCGGCCTTTTCCGCCAGTTCGACCAACTCTTTTCCTGCTTGGGAAATCAGCACGCCGTGTCCGGCAATGATGAGAGGCCGTTTCGCGCCATTGATAAGTTCAGCAGCCTGTGTCACGGCTTTCGCCTTAATTTTCGGTGTCGGATTATAGCTGCGGATGAAGTTGCACTTTTTGTAGCCCCATTCCATCATTCCCGTTTGCGCATCCTTCGTCACGTCGATGACTACAGGACCGGGACGGCCGCTGGCTGCAATGTAGAAGGCGCGGGATATGGCCCACGGTATGTCTTCGGCACGGCGCACCTGATAGCTCCATTTCGTGACCGGCTGTGTAATGCCGATTACGTCGGTTTCCTGAAAAGCGTCGCTGCCCAGCACTTTGCTGTCGACTTGCCCTGAAATCACTACAAGAGGAGTGCTGTCGATCAGTGCGTCGGCAACGCCGGTAATGATGTTAGTGGCTCCCGGACCGGAAGTGACGATGGCCACACCTATTTTCCCCGATACACGGGCAAAGCCCTGTGCGGCATGCACGGCTCCCTGTTCGTGGCGGACAAGAATGTGGCGGAGACGGTCGGTGTAGTTGTATAATACGTCATACACCGGAATAATGGCTCCTCCGGGATATCCGAATATGGTTTTGATGTTTTCGGCGAGCAAAGAGCGGATTATCGCTTCTGCTCCTGATATTTTGTCGCTCATAAGAACTTCTTATTGTAGGGTTAATCAATTATTCTTACTCCACCCTTGTCGGCCGACGAAACCATGGCTGCGTAGGCTTTCAGGGCTTTGGATATTTCACGTTTTCGAGAGACTGGTGTGAAGGCTGCTTTTCCGCGGCTTTCTTCTGCCTTGCGGCGTTCGGCGAGCTGTTCGTCGCTCAGTTCCACGTTGATGGTACGTTCTGGAATATTGATGTCGATGATGTCGCCGGTCTTAACCAGTCCGATGTTACCGCCGGCTGCGGCTTTCCGCG
>URMA01000075.1 GCA_900548875.1 uncultured Porphyromonadaceae bacterium
TTTCTGGCAAAGATACTATTTTCTTAAATTTCCCCTCAGATTTTTACGTTGACCCGGAATCGCAGAAAAAGCAACTGCGGAATCTATCGGCAAATGCCGGCAGGTTCCGCAGTCGTTTTTATTGTTTGTGGCAGTTAAACTCCAATCAGTCTAAAGTCTAATGGCCGAATGTGGTCAAAGCTCTTCGCACTCCTTTAGCCAAAGTTGGCTGGAAGCGTCACTTGGCATTCTCCAGTCGCCGCGTGGAGAGAGGGAGAGTCCCACCTTCGGGCCGTCGGGCAGACAGGAGCGTTTGAATTGCTGGTTGAAAAATCTTCGGAAGAATGTCGTGAGCCAATGCTTGATGACCTCCTTTGTATATATGCCTTTGAAAGCCGTGTTGGCAAGGAAGAATATTTTCTTTGGAGTGTATCCGAATCGTAGGGTATAGTAGAGGAAGAAGTCATGCAGTTCGTATGGGCCGACAAGGTCTTCCGTCTTTTGCTTGATGTTGCCTTTTTCGTCAGCAGGAATCAGTTCCGGGCTGATAGGCGTGTCGATGATGTCGAGCAGGGTTGCTCTCGATGTCTGGTCAATATCATTGGAGTTGGCCACCCAGTTGACAAGATGTTTGACCAGCGTTTTCGGAATGCTTGTGTTTACGCCGTACATTGACATGTGGTCGCCGTTGTAGGTTGCCCAGCCTAAAGCCAGTTCCGACAGGTCGCCGGTTCCGACTACCAGTCCCCAGGTTTGGTTGGCAATGTCCATCAGTATTTGTGTGCGTTCGCGTGCCTGCGAGTTTTCGTAAGTCACGTCGTGTTGGCTAATGTCGTGGCCGATGTCGCTGAAATGCTGTATGCATGCCGCCTTTATGCTTATTTCCCGGATGGTGATTCCGAGTGATTTCATCAGCTGTATGGAATTGTTGTAGGTTCTGTCGGTTGTTCCGAATCCCGGCATGGTTACCCCTGTGATTCCGGTCCGTGGTAGTCCCAGCTTGTCGAATGTCCTGACGCAGACGAGCAGGGCTAATGTGGAGTCGAGCCCGCCGGATATTCCCACGACAACAGATTTTGCATGGGTGTGAACAAGGCGTTTTGCCAATCCGGCCACTTGGATGGAGAAAATGTCCTTGCAGCGATGGTCCATGTCGGCTCCTGCCGCAGGTATGAAGGGATGTGGGTTGACTTTTCTTGTCAGCTCAAACGGCTTGGCGCTGACGGGGTCGGCTTCAACCGTCTTGCCTGTAGCATTCTCTTTAGCCATGCAGGCGGCAAATGTCGTGTTGACTTTTCGGTCGTTTCTGATGGCGTCGATGTCAATTTCCGAGAAGACCAGCTGCTCGTCAAAACTGAAGCGTTCGCTTTCGGCCAAAAGCGTGCCGTTTTCGTAAATAAGCCCGTTGCCGGCAAACACGAGGTCGGTTGTCGATTCCCCAAAGCCGCAGGACGAGAAAACGTAGCCGCAAAGACAGCGTGCGGATTGCTGGGCAATCAGGCTGCGCAGGTAATCGTGCTTGGCAATGACTTCGTTGTCGGCGGAAAGGTTGAATATGATTTCAGCTCCTGCCAGCGCCGTTTTGCTGCTTGCAGGAATGGCTGCCCACAAGTCCTCGCAGATTTCAATGCCGAAAGTCGTTTCCTCTGTCCGAAAGAGCAGTGACGGGCTTACGGGTACGGTCTGGCCGCAAACGGTCAGTTCGCAGTTGTGGTAGTCCGTTGCACTGGTGAACCATCTTTTTTCGTAGAATTCCTTGTAATTGGGCAGATATGTTTTAGGGACGATGCCTAAAATTTTTCCATGTTGGAACACGACGGCAGCGTTCAGAATCACTCCGTTGTCGCAGACTGGGAGCCCAACGATGGCGATAATGTCGAGTGAGGCAGTTTGTTGCAGCAGCTTTTGCATGTATGCTTCCGCTTTTTCCAGTAGCAGTTGCTGAAGGAAAAGGTCGCCGCAGGTATATCCGGTGACGGACAGTTCCGGAAAAGTGATGATGGATACGGCCTTCTTTTCGGCGGCGCGCATCAAGGCTTCTATTTTTTCAATGTTGTAGCAGCAGTCGGCCACCTGAACAGCCGGAACGGCTGCTGCAACTCTGACAAAATGGTTGTTCATATAACGATTTATTTGCAGATATTTTCTTCGCCGTCAACAATGCTTTTTTCCACAAAAAAGCGTGGACGGTCTTTCGTTTCGATATATATTTTCCCGACATATTCGCCGATGATGCCCAATGCAATGAGCACCAGCGAACCGATGAACCAGAGCGAAAGCATCAGAGATGTCCAGCCTGGCCATGCTCTCCCTGCAAAATAGGCGCACAAGGCGTAGAGCGATACGCTGATAGTGGCAATCAGCATGATGATGCCGACGGAGAAAATCAGGCGGATTGGACGGATGGAAAAAGAGGTGATGCCGTCGATGGCGAAACTGACCATCTTTTTCAGCGGATATTTTGATTCTCCTGCCGTGCGGGCGTGTCGGTTGTAGTAGACCGTATCGGACTTGAAGCCGATCAGGGGAACTATTCCGCGGATGAACAGGTTGCGTTCGCGATATTCAAGCAGTTTGCACACGGCACGCTTGCTCATCAGCCGGTAGTCGGCATGGTTGAACACGGTTTTGGCCCCGAGTGCCGACATTGTACGGTAGAAAAAGAGTGCGGAGTTCTTTTTAAAGAACGTGTCGGTTTCCCTGGATTGACGTACTCCATATACGATGTCTGTACCGTTGATGAATTTCAGAACCATGTCCCGAATGACGTTTGTGTCGTCCTGCAGGTCGGCATCAATGGAGATGAGGGCGTCGCAGTAGGGGTTGGCTACGGTCAGACCTGCCATCAGTGCATTTTGGTGGCCGACGTTTCCCGATAATTTTATTCCATTTACGACCGGAAACGATTTGGAACTTGTTTCAATGATTGTCCACGTTGCGTCGCGGCTGCCGTCATCTACGAAAAACAGTTTGCTCTTGGGCGAAATCAGTTCTTCTGCAACCAGTGACTGCAGAACGTCGGAAAGTTGTTGGATAGTGCTATGGAGAACTTCCTGTTCGTTGTAGCACGGAATAACTAAGCCTAATATAGGTTGCATTTTTATGATTTTTCTTTCGGACAAATTTACAAAAAAAGTGGAAAGTACAGGGCTGCGACAGCTTTTATTTTAACTTTTAGGGTTGTTTGTCGTTTAAAATACCGAATGGCTGTGTTTTTTTACAAAAAGAAAAAGAGGCAGCCTCCTGCGGCTACCTCTGAAAGCGGATAAATCAAACTAATTTTCAAAAGTCAGAATGTCGGCCAGACGTTCTCTGTCTTTCACGAGAATTTCTGTCGATGTGAAATCGATGATACCCTCGTTTTGGAGTTCCGTCAAGGTGTTGATGAACGACGACCTTTGCACGCCCAGCATGGTGTACATGTCCTTCTGCTTGCAGTTGATGACAATATTGGTGGCATCTTTGTGTGTCAGCGATATTATCCAAAATGCAAAGCGTTCGGCAATGCTTCCCGAGGTGAGGGAGAGCACGGCTTCCATCGGCGTCTGTGAATTCCGTGACAGGTAATTCAGCATGTTGAAAAGAAAAACGGTGTCGGTTTTCAATATTTTCAAATAGTCGGCTTTTTCAATCTGCATGATTCCGGCTGACGGTGATGCTGTGACGTTGTAAGGATATGCGGTAGTTCGTCCGAACAGGTATTCAGCACCGAGAACATTTGGGGCGGACAGAGTTTCATAAATGCGGATACGCTTGTTGTTGTTCGTCAGTTCCAGCTTTACACTGCCGGAAATGAGGAACTTCAACTGTTTGCAGCTGTCGCCCTTCTCAATCAATTGCTCATTGTCGAGATATTTCAAGAAGTGGAATTTGATTTTCTCAATCAATTCAGATATCCTTGCATGGCTTACACCTTGAAATAGTGGCAATCCCATCAAAAGTTCATACATACTGTTCATCGTTGCGTAGTATTTTTGTTAGAATAATGCAAAGATATTGCAATTTTTTAAATTAACTTAATTCGAGGAAGTGAAAACAAGTTGTAAAATCCCCGAAGTTAGTTAATAATGATTAAGGCCTGACCGTCAGGCGGATTGTTTCCAAATCGTCGGGGACATAGACATTTCCTGAAAAAACGGATTTGCCTTCAGCCGTATAGTGGCTTTTGCGGTTGGGCAAGTCGGAATCTTCCGTATGGTAGAGTACAAGATTCTTGACATGAAGTTCTTCTGCAATTTTTCCTGCATCCAGTGCCGTGCTGTGGTTCTTTTCGTAGGGTTTGAAGGTGTCGCGGTCGGCATAAAGGCAAAATGCTTCGGCAAGCAACCAGTCGGCATTTTCGACATATTGTCGGTTACGGCTGTTGTAAGGCTCGTCGCCCAGACATACGAGCGACTGTCCGTCGGGCAGAACGGCCTTGAATCCAAACTGCTTTTTCTTGGTGGAATGAATGTCGAAGAAGGTAAAGGTATAGTTCGACGCCTTGAGTGTGGTGCCGTCGGAAACGGTGGTTATGATAATATGGTTGCCGATTTCGTCCATGAGCTTTTTCTTTAGTGTGAGTCGGCAGAATGTCATGAGCATGTCGGCCACTTCGTCGTGGCAGAAGATGGCAAACGGTTCGGTGCGTTTTCCGGCGGACGTGAGCATGGCCATTTTGCGGATTACCCAAAGCGCTCCCAATATGTGGTCGGTATGACCGTGGGTGATGAACATGCTGTCGAGCTGCTCAAAGGAGATTCCTGCCTTTTCCATTTGGGAAAGGATTCCGTTGCCTCCGCCGGCATCCACCAGGAAATGGCGGTTGTTGCAGGAAATTGTAAAACAGGTGTTGTAGCATTTGGTTACCATGGCGTTGCCGGTACCGAGAAATGTGATAGATATTTGGTCAGTCATTTGAGTCTTTTATTTGCAAAATTAAGGAGGATAGACGGGCGGATGAATTGTTTTAAAGTCTTTTAACAAGGTGGCGTTTAAACCTTTTGGCTGTTTAATAGTTTAAATGATAGAGACTTTTGAGCAATTCTCTATAGGGTTAAATGTAAAATTTAGTTTTGTAATGGTGAGTGGTTTTGGGCAGAATTGCTGTCAGTAATTTCTGCCCGAGCGTACCACTTCAATGAGAGACACGGAGTCGTTTAAGAAATTGGTTATAAGTTTTGTTTATGTTCGGCATTGCTTTTATCTTTTAAGGTGAAGGGTGCCGTTTTTTATTGTGGTATGGTTGGAGGATGACTAAAATTGTGTAATTTTGCAGGGCTCTCGATAGAGACGATAGAATTGCGTCGGGAATCAGGTGGAAATCCTGAACAGTACTCGCTGCCGTAACTCCGATAAAACTATATGCAGTCACTGGCGTACAGACTGGGAAGGCTGTGTAACAACAAATAGGGAGAAGTCGGAATACCGTTTGAGGGCTTGTAATTGTAGAATCAATGTTCGCGAGGAGCGCGTGCGTCAGGTGCGTTTTCGGACAAAATGACATGAAGATGAAAAAAACAATTCCTATTTTTGGTATTTTTGTGCTGGTGGGTTCTTTCCTGAATGTCTTTTCGCAACAGGGAATTGACTACAGCAAAGTTGACGACGAATTTCTTGATTCTGTTTTCTCTATTGCGGAAGTGAACGTCGTAGAGGTGAAAAATCGTCAGATTATAAAGGCACAGACTCTTGAAGGTGTTGATTTGGAACGGCTTAACAGCCAGTCGG
Organism: uncultured Porphyromonadaceae bacterium; assembly: GCA_900548875.1. Lineage (GTDB taxonomy): Bacteria > Bacteroidota > Bacteroidia > Bacteroidales > Muribaculaceae > Limisoma. Next base: position 5,689 of record URMA01000075.1, read on the forward strand.
TGGCGGATGCGCTACGCTATTTTTCCGGTGTTCAGATAAAGGATTACGGTGGTATCGGCGGTATTAAAACCGTGAATATCCGTAGTATGGGAACCAATCATTTGGGCGTGTTCTATAATGGCATCCAACTGGGAAACGCCCAGAACGGTCAGGTGGACCTGGGACGTTATTCGCTGGACAATATCGAGTCGATTTCATTGTATAACGGACAGAAAAGCGAGATATTTCAGAGCGCAAAGGATTTTGGATCTTCGAGTTCCATTTATATTACGACAAAGAGGCCCCATTTTCGTGCCGGTGAAAAATTTCATGTGACGGCGCAGTTCAAGACCGGCAGTTTCGGACTGGTCAATCCTTCGTTGCTTTGGGAGCAGAAACTGGCCGACAATGTGCATTTGTCGGTCAACGCTGAGCTGACGAAGGCTAACGGGCGCTACAAGTTCTGCTATCGCCGTTTGCAGACCAACGGAGAAGTCGCCTACGACACGACTGCCATTCGTGAAAACGGAGATGTGCAGGCTGTCAGAGGGGAAGCGGCGCTCTATGGCTATATACCGGAAGGAAAATGGAGCGTAAATACCTATTTCTATGATTCGGAAAGAGGAATTCCCGGAGCTATTGTCAATAACGTGTTTCGTCACGGTGAACGACAGTGGGACACGAATGCTTTCGGACAAGGTTCGTTTGAAAAACAGTTGAGTGATTTCTATAAATTCAGAATAAACGGAAAATTTGCATGGGATTTTACGCATTATCTGCGCGATGATGAGAAGGAGCTCTATATCAACAACAAATATTATCAAAAGGAAGTCTATCTGTCGTGGGCCAATCTGTTCTCGCTGACCGACTGGTGGAAGCTGTCGCTGTCGGGCGACGGACAGGTGAACTGGATGGATGCGGATTTGGTGGATTTTGCCTATCCGTTAAGGTTTACGGAACTGGTGTCGGTGGCGACATCTTTTGAAATAAATAGGTTCAGCGCCCAGGCCAGTTTGTTAGGTACTTTCATTCAGGACCGCATCCGTGCGGAAAAACTGTCGGAACGTTCCTCTTCTCGGCACGAACTGTCGTCGGCGGTATTTTTGAGCTATAAGCCGATGGAAAAGGAATCGTTTTTTCTGAACGGTTTCTTTAAGAAGATATTCCGTATGCCTACATTCAATGATTTGTATTATACGGAAATAGGCAATGCGAAACTGAAGCCGGAATACACCTATCAGTATGATTTGGGCTTTACCTACTATAAGGAATTTAAGCATCCGTTCTGGCGTTATATAAATTTCCGTGGCGACGGTTATTTTAACAAGGTAACAAACAAAATCGTTGCCTATCCGACCGGCCAGCAGTTCCGTTGGACGATGCTGAATTTGGGAGTGGTGAAGATTGTCGGTGCAGAGGTGTCGGCTGATTTGGGATTCAAGATTTGTCCTGTTGACATGAAACTCTATTTGCAGTACACCTATCAGAAAGCCCGGGATTTTACGGATCCGGCAGATGCTTACTACGGTGACCAGATTCCCTACATTCCCTGGCATAGCGGTTCGGTGAGCTATAATGCAAACTATAAGGGCTGGGATTTCAATTACAGCTTTATCTATACCGGTGAGCGCTATAATCAGCAGGAAAATGTTCCGGAAAATTATGAGCAGCCATGGTATACGCACGACTTGTCGCTGTCGAAAGAGTTTCCGATAAAGAAATTCAGAATTAAGATTACAGGGGAGGTCAACAATGTGTTCAATCAGTACTATGATGTGATTCACAACTTTCCTATGCCGGGAAGAAACTACAAGCTTGTCTTGAAATTTATGCTCTAAAAATTGTTTAAACGTGTTGGGTATATGAAATTTTTTATACCTTTGCAACAGTGAAGGACAGATTTGCTTTTTCAGTTCATCGAATGTCGGAAATGTGAACGGCGTGTCTGTAATTCATTGAATTATATTAATGTAAATGTGTTTTATTGGTGCCTTAACGGGCTCAAATGTGAATCGGGTGAAAATCCCGGACAGTCCCGCTGCTGTAACTCCAACAAAAGGTGTCGAGAATATGTCACTGAAGAAATTCGGGAAGACCTCGATAAACGCCGGAGAAGTCAGAAGACCAGCCAGTAGAATTTAAGTTCGAAAGCTTACGAGGAATAAGCCGGGCTAATTGTTGTATTTCGATTAACCTTTGTGGTTTTAAACTCCTTTGTGCAGGCTTTCGATAAAAATAAAAAGAAAGTTATGCGCAATTTTTTTTATCCGCTATTGCTGTTGGCCGTTTTGTTTTCTTCCTGCCGTCAGGAGGAGGTTATCAATAGCTCGTCATCTTCTCAAGCAGGGAATCCTGTCTTTTCGGAAGTGGAAGGTTTCTATTTGCTGAATGAAGGGAATATGGGCCTGAACAAAAGTTCGTTGGACTATTACGATGCAACAACGGCAACTTATCACCGTAACATTTATGCCGAGAGAAATCCCAATGTCGTTAAGGAATTGGGTGATGTGGGTAATGATTTGCAGATTTATGGCAGCAAACTGTATGCCGTAATCAACTGCTCTCATAAAGTGGAAGTCATGAATGCTGACGATGCTACCCGTGTCGCGAAAATTGATATTCCAAACTGCCGGTATGTGGTAGGGAATAAAGGTTATGTATATGTGAGCAGCTATGTCGGACCGGTACAGATTGACCCGACAGCGCCTAAAGGAGCCGTGTTTAAGGTAGATACGTTGACGATGAATATTGTCGGGAACGTAGAAGTGGGCTATCAGCCGGAAGAGATGGCCGTAATCGGCAATAAACTTTATGTGGCAAATTCTGGCGGCTATAGAATTGGAAATTACGAAAACACCATATCTGTCATTGACTTGGACAAATTCACCGTCTGTGATGTGATTGAATTGGATGGTATCGAAAATCTTCACCGTATGGCTGTCGACAGCCAGGGACGCTTGTGGGTAAGTTCGCGTGGCGACTATTATGGTGCTGTCTCGACACTGGTTGTCGTGGATCCGCAAAGCGGAAGAATTCTCAAAAACATGAACATTCCTGTGTCGAATATGTGGGTGGACGACGACATCGCCTATATTATCAGTTCGGAATATAGCAAGGTGACAGAATCAGAGGAAATCACTTATGCAAAAATCGACATGCTGAATATGGAGGTGCTTTCCCGTCAGCTTATTACCGACGGTACCGACAAACAGATAAAGATACCTTATGGTATTGCCGTCAATCCTGTGACTAAGGATATTTATATCACGGATGCAAAATCCTATGTCGTGTCAGGTACACTGTACTGTTTCGACAAAAATGGAGTAAAGTTGTGGCAGCTGACTGCCGGTCAGATTCCAAACAGTTTTGCGTTTAGAGGAAAATAGAAAAGAAACGAAATCAATACGGCTATGAGAACAAATTGCTTTTATTTAATGCTGCTTTCCGGTGTGTTTGCGCTCAATGCGGTAAATCCCGAGATGAATAAGGTTTACGAGTTTGTGCCTGCTCCCGGTCAGTTTGTAAATACTCTTCCGGAATGGGAAGAAGGTGACAATGCGGAAGCAATGTGCTCAAAAGCCTTGGATTTGATGCGAGGCGGTGCTTTTGTCAGCTTGGGTTCCTATGGCGGATACGTGACGGTCGGGTTTGAAACGACGATTGTCAATGTAGACGGCAAACGGGACATCTATATTCAAGGAAACACGTTCAACGGTGCTGCCGAGCCGGGTGTCGTAATGGTATCCTACGATATTAACGGCAACGGACTGCCGGATGATGAATGGTTTGAAATTGCCGGAAGTGAATATAAAAACTCGGTATTGAATTATGAGATAACTTATCGTCGTCCCGGTTCTTCGGATGGGGATATTGAATGGACCGACAATCAGGGCGGTTCGGGGAAAGTGCTGAAAAATCAGTTCCACAGCCAGCCGTATTGGCCCCAGTGGTTAAGCGATAAGGAAACATTGTCGTTTCGTGGAACAAGATTGCCCGACAATGCAACCAACCAGGGTACTGACGATGCTCCCTATTATGTGTTGGAGGCATTTGAATACGGATATGCCGACAATCAACCGAATCTGGCGGATGGTGAGCATAATGACGCCGCTAAAATAGACATTGACTGGGCGGTTGACGCCAACGGTAATCCTGTCAAGATGCCGGGAGTGGATTTTGTCCGTATCTATACGGGGGTTAATCAGTATAACGGCTGGATAGGTGAGTGCAGCACGGAAGTGGGATGCATTTATAACGATCACACACGGGCTGACGGGGCCGTAGATGAATCCCTAAAAATGGATGAGGAAGTTTTGAAAAACTTTCTGGACAAGTACTCTTCCGTTGAATCGGTTGCGAATACATTGGCACATGTTTTCGTTTCTTCGGAAGGTATGCTGTCAATTGTTCTGACTGTTCCTGAACAGGTGCGGATATATAATCAGCTTGGCCAACAGATGGAGGCTGTGCAACTGCCGGAAGGCAGTCATCAGTTGGATATCAGTGCATATCCTGACGGTATGTATATTGTTGTCGCAGGAATGACAAGAACAAAAATTTTGAAATAATAGTAAGGGGAAGTTCCCCAATCAGATAGCTACAGGTTTGGAGAAATCCAACGAAGAGGGAATCGGGTGAAAATCCCGAACAGTCCCGCTGCTGTAACTCCATAAGCGAATCATTGGAAAATTGTCACTGGCAGATGCCGGGAAGGCTCAATGATTGTCGGAGAAGTCAGAAGACCTGCCTGTAGTGTTACGCTTGAAGCTTACGGAGTATGAGTGGAAAGATTTTCTGCAAATTCGATTTATTGTCGGATGCTTGTCGGATCTCTGTAAGTTTTGTGCAATGACGAACATTATGTTGTACTTTAACTTTATAGAGATGAAAAAATTTTTATCATTTGTTTTTATTGTATTTGCATCAGCTTTTGTTGCAAATGCGGACGTCCGTATTCAGGGCGTTCCTGTTAGTGGTGCTGTGGCACAGTCGGTCGCCCGACAAATGGAATATGTGTCGGTGATGCCGATTGGTGAAGCCTCTTTTTCTTTTGACCAGATTCAGAATTGGACCGGCGAAGGTGAAAATCAGGCCGCTTTGATCCTTCAGTGGAATGACGACCGTGAAACGCATGCCATGGTTTGGGGATATCGTTGGGACGGCGAAGCCACCGGTGTCGACATGGTTAAGGCTATTGCAAAGAATGACCCGCGTTTGTATATCCTGGCTATGGACGGTTCTGCCTATGGAACCACTATCGGCGGTTTTGTCTATGACGTTGACGGCGATGGCGATTACCAGCTTACTGACGGTAGCGAGACCTATTCGGTTGTTGACGGAGTGGTTTCCATTAGTAGTTATGAATTTGATAAATTTTCATCGACTGACAATGATGATTACTGGAAATCAGGGTGGATGACAAATGGATATTGGTCGTATTACGTGAGCGACCAGAGTCAATTCCCTCCAACAGGTTATGCATCATCCGGTGCTTCTTCCCGCAAGTTGCAGAATGGAAGTGTGGACGGTTGGATGTTCAGCCCGTTTTCAGGCGGTCCTTATAGTTGGAAATCTTTGACACCGGCTGCAGCCGCGGAAAAAACGGTTGCCTATGAAAACGGTTTCTTTATTTTGAATGAAGGCTGGTTCGGACATGAAAACGGTTCGTTGACATTCCTTGACGGTGCGGATAATTTCTCTTATCGTGCATTTCAGGCGGCAAATCCGGGGACGGAATTAGGTGCAACATCCGAATATGTCCAGATTTATGGCGAAAACATATACATCATGTCAAAGCAGGGTACACGTTTGGTGGTAGCCGATGCCAAGACATTGAAGGTGAAGAAAACTTTTGCGGAATTGGCAGGCGACGGCCGTGCCGTTCTCGGGGTGGATGAAAACACGGTTTATGTCGGGACATCAGCCGGAATCCAGATTCTGGACGTAGCGTCGATGGAACTCGGCGATGTCATAGCCGGAACCGGTGATGACCGTGGTGATATTGGCATGATGACGAGAGTGGGAAAATATGTGTTTGCAGCAAAACAGTCGAAAGGCATTTTTGTTATTGACGCAGAGACAAATACATTACTGAATACAATCGAAAACAGTAATGCCTGCGGTTTGACCGTTTCAAAGGACGGATATGTCTGGGTACCTGCCAAATCTGAAATTCTTCGCATACATCCTGTTACATTGGAGACCAAAACTTTTGATTTGCCGAATACCATGGCTTCTCCCTGGGGAGCTTGGTGTGCTGACAAACTTGTGGCAAGCCAAAAGGAAAATGCTTTGTTTTATGGTTATGGCAGTTCGTGGCCAAATGCTGAAACAAATATTGGGAAATTGCTGATAGATGAAAATGGAGATCTTTCGGAAGATACCTCATTTGCGGTAACTTTGCCGGAAGGTGTCGACAGTTCCAAGTCGCAAATGCTTTATGGTGCGTTCGCTTATGATGCGGATACCGACATGTTGGTAGTTCCGACTGTACAGAGTGGTTACGGGGCAAACTATCAGGAAAATTGGATTCATTTTGTAGACTGTCAATCGGGAGAGATTGTCAAAACATTGCGTCCAATGGACGAAAACGGTGAATCACATTATTGGTTCCCTGCCTTGGTTATTCCTACGGATGATGCGGCACCTGAGTTGACGTTGAAGGATATCGATGGCGAGGAGGGGTCCTCACATACTTATGCTGTGGCTGATTTCGTACACGATGTCGACAACCTGGCTGTACTGTCGACTATTTCTGTGGAAATTGAAAATCCTGTCGTTGCCGAAGCTGATTGCGATGGTTTGAATTTGAATGTTTCATTGAAAGCCGAAGGCAACACGATGCTCACAGTTACGGTTAATTCAAACGGAAAGGTGGTTCAAAAGCAGATTACTGTAAATGCTGAAGCGTCTTCGGTCGACAGAATTGATTCTGATGCAGTCAAGATTTCTCCGACATTGGTTAAAGACCGTCTGACGGTGTCAGGAGTGGAAAACGGTACGTTGCGAATTTTCAATATGCAGGGCGCATTGGTGCTCCAGCAGGATTTGAAGGTCGCGAATACGGTTAATGTGGGTAATTTGCCGCAAGGTACGTATATTGTGAATATTATAAGTTCAAAAGGACAAAAAATAGAGAAGGTTGTAAAAATGTAGTTGATACTACACAATAAGTCGTAACACTTATCGAACGATAAAATGCGCTATTTGTGAAAATGGCGCATTTTTTTATTTCATGAAATGTCTATTCTGCATTTGGACGATGGATATAGGGAAAAATAAAACCGCCCGAAGGCGGTTTGTTTGTCTGTTATTTCTAACGCATGGGCTTTGGATTCGTGCGTTTGCGTTTTTCGCTTTGCAGGCGTTTCATGAAATTACGCTCGGAATCGTAGATTTTTTCGATTTGCTTTGGCGTGAGGAATTTACGAAACTTTGAGTAATACTTTTCGTGGATTTCCACTTTCTGTTTGGCCATTTCAAACTGATACTTGATGACTTCTTCCGTTTCAGCATCCGTTCTTTCGGCTTTCCGTTTCGACATGGCAGCACATTCTTTATTGGTCGATTTCATGTCTTGCTGATACTGCTTGTAGAGCGGGATGAATTGTTCGCGCTCATTGTCGTCGAGTGCCAATTTGTCGAGAATTGCATTGAGCTGGAATTCTTCCATTTTTTCCGCTGTCATCGCCTTGCGGGGTTTTTCACTTTTTTGCGGTTGTGCGAATGCTGTTGAGAAGGCAATGATGAGCATTGCCATTACCATACTGATTTTTTTCATAATAGTGATATTTAGAGTGATTGTTATTCTTCCATTTGCATGATTACATCGGCTTCGTACATTTGAAGAAGCTCATCGAGTTCTTCGTCGCTCATGTTCGAAATATAGGTGTCGATGTCAGCATACCGTTCGGTCGTATTGCTGGTTGATACCGTCGTCATGACCGTGTTGTCGTTTATCAGAGTCAGGGCTATGGTTATCCCGACGACGGCCGCCGCGGCAATTGTGCCTATCCTTCGAGCGAATGTCCTGCGGTGTTTCCGTTGGTTAATTCGTCGTAGCACTTTCTCCGGGAATGTGTCAAAGAAATCTGCCGGAGTGTCATTGAACGGCATCGTTTTGTCGAAGTTTTCTATGTCGGAATTTTTCATTGTAAAGGTTGGCTTTGGATGTATGACTTGATTTTTTCTTTTGCTAAATGGAAATTTGTCTTTGCAGCACTCATAGAGATACCAAGAATTTCGCAAATCTGTTCATATTCCATTTCGTCGTAAAAACGCAAGTTGAAAACCAGCTTTTGTTTTTCCGGAAGGGTACGGATAGCTTTTTGCAGCAATATCCGCTGTTCGTTCAGTCGTTCATCAGTTTCATCGTTCTCAGAACGTATGTTGTCACTGATATTGTCCAGAAGTTCATATTCAGGACCTTTTTTCCCAATGAATCGGAGAGCTTCGTTGGTGGCTATTTTATATAGCCAGGTATAGATGGAACTTTTCCCGTCAAATTTCCTGAATGACTTGTATGCTTTGTAAAATGTTTCTTGCAGAACATCCTCAGCATCTTCGTGCGAATTCAGTAGTCTTCTCAAGTGCCAGTACAGTCGCCGTTGATTTTGCTCGACGATTTGCCGAAACTCTTCCTCCTCATTTCGTTTGCGTGGTGAGAAGATATTCAGTAGCATCAGTCTTGTTTTTATTGGTTTGACACCCGAAAGCGTGAAAAGGTTAAATCGGAATTGTGAATTTTACAAAAAAAACGGCTGCCACT
>URMA01000076.1 GCA_900548875.1 uncultured Porphyromonadaceae bacterium
GGGCCCTGCAACCGTTCGCCCTTCGTTATGATTTTCATTCTCCGGACAGATTTACTTGAATGCTTCCATAAATTCCGTACCGGGCTTCACAAGCCAGGTGCGGAAACCCAATCGGGCTGCCGCTTCAAGATTGGCCTGCGAGTCGTCGAAAAACAAGGTTTCCCCGGCCTTTATTCCAAACTTGTCGAGCACGTTGTGGAAAATCTGCGGATCGGGCTTCGCACAGCCTTCCTCGTAGGAAAGGCACATTCCGTCGAAATAGTCCTCCCGGTTCTTTCCGTCAATCTGGAAGTCGGTTTTAATTTTGCTGTCAAACATAATGGCGTTCGTGTTCGAAAGCATATAGATTTTATACTGCTTGCGCAAGGATTCAAGCGCACGCAGGCGCTCTACGGGGATACCGAGAAGAAAGCGGTTGAAAGCGTCGTCCAGGTCAGCGTCGCTCACGTCGCGGCCGATGCGGCGGCGAATTTCCGCACGGAACTCAGCCGGCGTAATCTTCCCTTCCTCCAACTGCATGAACGGTCCCGACTGGCAATAAAGCCCCAACATCTCATCGGCGTCCTTCAACCCCAGTTTTTCCAGTGCCTTCACACAGTTTTCACGACGGAGGTTCATAATCACACCTCCCAAATCAAAAAGGAGGTTGCGGACTCCGTCCAGATTCTTCACGTTTTCCATTCCTGTCAAATTATTTCTGCAAAGTTAATTCAAGTGGGGGGAATAGCCAAACAAGCGGATAAAAAACCGACCGCATCCCCTGTCGCAACCGCCCTACAGCGGGCAATTCCGCCTCCCGGAAAGAAACAATCGGGTAAACATTGAGGATATTTAATATTTTCGCTACTTTTGCAATCAAGTAACTGGATTCAATATGTTGACATTGACATCTATGCTTCGTCCTTTATTCATGAAGCGAATAAAAGAAAGCGGCAACTTTGGAAAATATGAAGACGAGATCCAGCTTGCCCAACTGAAAAAGCTGCTCAAGAGCGCAGCCGAAACGGAATACGGCAAACGATACGGCTTCAAACAGATAGGCAGCTACAACGACTACCGTAGCCAAGTCCCGCTGATTCGCTATGAAAACATCCGCGAATACGTGATGCGCATGCTCAAAGGCGAAAAGGATATTCTGTGGCATGGAATTGTAAAGAACTATGCGCAGTCGTCGGGCACATCCGACGGCAAAAGCAAATATATCCCCATCACGCGGGAGGGATTCCGGCATTGCCACTATCAGGGCACGTTCGACACCGTGGCCCACTATCTGAACCTGAACCCCAACAGCCGGGTGTTCGACGGCAAGGCCTTTATCCTCGGCGGCAGTTTTGCCAATGAAATCCATCCGGGCAACGGCGTCAAAGTCGGCGACCTTTCGGCAAATCTGATTGACCGCATGAACCCGCTTGCCAACCTGATACGCATCCCGTCGAAACGGATTGCACTGCTGGAGGACTGGAGCGTCAAGCTCCCGGCACTTGCCGAAGCAAGCCTCAACCAGAACGTGACCAACATCTCCGGCGTACCGTCGTGGTTTCTGTCCGTCATCAAGGAAGTGCTCAAACGCAAAGGCACCGACAACATACACGACGTATGGCCCAACCTGGAAGTGTTTTTCCACGGCGGCATCAGTTTCCGCCCCTATCGCGAGCAGTACAACGCCATCACGGACTGCAGCAAGATGCACTACCTTGAAACCTACAATGCTTCCGAAGGATTTTTCGCCGTACAGACTTCATGGGATTCTCCGGGCATGATGCTGATTCCCGATTCCGGCATTTTCTATGAATTCATTCCGCTGTCGGAAACCGACAGTGAACAGCCGGAAACAGTCACCGTCGACGGAGTGGAAAAGGGAAGGACCTACGAGCTTGTCATATCGTCGAGCAACGGACTGTGGCGCTACCGTCTGGGCGACACGGTGAAAATCGAGGAAACCAGCCCCGTCAAAATCACCATCGCCGGACGCACCAAGCATTTCATCAACGCCTTCGGCGAGGAACTGATGGTCTACAATGCGGATGAAGCGCTGGAACGCACGCTGAAAGACTGCGGAGGCGCCATCGCCAACTATACGGTAGCACCGGTTTTCGCTACGCGGACAAGCAAGGGGCGGCACGAATGGCTCATTGAATTCGAACGGGAGCCCGACGACATGGAACGGTTTGCCGAAACGCTCGACCGTCATTTGCAGGAAGTCAATTCCGACTATCAGGCCAAGCGATTCCAAAGCCTGTTCATCGACCGGCTGACCATCGTTCCGGCACGCCACGGGATTTTCGACGAATGGCTCAAAAACCGGAGCGGGAAACTCGGCGGACAACGAAAAATACCCCGTCTGTCAAACGACCGTACCATCATGGAGGAACTTTTGAAAATTAACAACAAACAATAGAACTGACTTATGAGAAAATCTCTTTTTTTACTGGTTGGAGCATTCTGCCTCGCCCTTGCAGCTAAGGCAACGCCGAAATACATCTTCCTGTTTATCGGCGACGGAATGGGCATGGGCCACGTTATGGCAACGGAGACTTACAACCGACTGGCTCTTAACAACAACGAAAACATACTGATGATGCAGTTCCCCGTAGCATCGATGGCCATGACCTACTCGGCCAACAGCCCGGTAACCGACTCTGCGGCCGCCGGCACTGCCCTTGCTACCGGCAACAAGACCAAGAACGGAATGATAGGCATGACGCCCGACTCTGTTGCCGTTACAAGCATTGCCACTGAACTGAAGGCACAAGGCTACGGTGTAGGACTCGTCACTTCTGTGGCTTACGACGATGCAACGCCCGCCGCCTTCTATGCCCACCAGACAAACCGGGGAATGTATGAGGAAATCAACGCCGACGGTGCAAAATGCGGTTTCAACTTTCTGGGCGGAGCCGGCACTCACGTGGCAGAAAAGAGCAAGGAGAAAGCGGAACAGATTTTCGACAACTACCGCGCCAACGGCTTCACCGTTGTCAACGGACTGGACGAACTCAGCAAAGCCAATGCCGGCGACAAGGTGCTGCTCACCAGCCATGCCCCTGTAACTCCGAACGAAATCGGCTATACCGTTGACAGCATCGCAGGTGCCCTGACCCTGCAACAGCTAACGACGGCCTGCCTCGACCACTTGAAAAAAGTGTCGCCCGACAAGTTCTTCATGATGGTGGAAGGCGGCAACATCGACCATGCCGCACACGGCAATGACGGAGGTGCAGTGGTAAAAGAAGTGCACAACTTCAACAAATGTATCCGCGTGGCCTACGACTTCTACCTGCAACATCCGGAAGAAACGCTCATCATCATCACTGCCGACCACGACACGGGCGGCATGACTGTAGGTGTCAGCAACGGTCCGAAAAACATCACGCTGAAAGAAATGGACTGCCAGAAAATCTCAAAGGAACAGTTCAATGATTTCTGCTCGCGCAACGGCGATTTCACTTGGGAACAGATGAAGGAAGCCATGAGCGAAAAACTGGGATTCTGGACCCGTATCGGCATCAACCAAGAAGAGGAAGCACGCATGAAAGAGAGCTTCGACCGCATGAAAGCGCACGACGACCGCACACAGAAGACTCTCTACAAGGAATATTGGAGCTTCACAGCCATCGTGTTCGACATCCTCAATCATAAATACGGTATCGGCTTCACTACCACTTCCCATACCGGCAACCCGGTTCCGGTATTCGCCATCGGCGAAGGCAGCGAGCAATTCAAGGACCTCAACAACAATATTGAAATCCCACAAAAAATCCGCAAGCTGACCAACCTCGACTAATTTTCGACACGAAATATACAACAGCGAGTCCATCTCAAAATAGAATCTGAGATGGACTCGCTGTATGTATAGTGAAAAACATTAATGCAACAACGCGTGACTATTCCAACAAATCAATAATATTTTCTGGCAACATCTCATTCCCAATACTATCTCCAGGCATACGAGGCTTTTCCCTTGCAAGAGCAGCTTTCAGGCGCACTGTTTCTTACGTTCTATCAACAAATTTCATTCCTTATATTATTATGCACTCCAGACATAATGTTTTCTCAACATAATACCTAATTTTCGAACCCTATTTTTAATTTAAAAACGCCTTAGTTTCCAAAATAGGAAACAATATCTATTAAATCACATTAATTATATATACATTTTATCCAACAGACACTTCATCGGCGGCGGTTTCCGGCTAAAATATGCAGTTTCAAAATAGAAGTGCATTTTTCAGCGGTGTCGGAGTACTGAAAACATGGAAAACACCGCAGGGATTACCAAGCGGCAGGAGACGCGCAGCCCCTTGTAAATTATCTATTAATATATTTTCACTGCGTTACAAACACCCTCCAGCTACCATCCTTCTCGCCTCGCTCAACGTATTTTTTCTGTATGAGTTGATCGAGCAGTTTCTGAATTGCTGCGATACTGATGCCCGTGATTTCTTTCATATCAGCTAAAGTAAGTGTCGGTTCAGTTCGCATAGCATTCAGAATCTTTGTATAATTGGGGGTTCGGAATGCAATGCGTTCTCCATCATACCACCACACATTTTCATTCTTTTCGCTTACAAACAAAACATCGTTATAAACCTCAGTCGCGACCAAATCATTGAAGTATTTCAAGAACGGACGAATTTCCTTAATATCTGCGTGAGCACCATCACTTGGGACAGGACCTACTTGAAGATCGGCTTGATGCAGAGCCTCCAAATATTCACTCTTCTTGCGGCTGCGGACAACGACCATCGGATAATTATGACGAGTTAGAATAAAGTTGACCATCAGTCGGGCAATACGGCCATTCCCATCCTCAAAGGGGTGAATGCGTATGTAGCGGTAATGAAATAACGCCGCCAACTCCACAGGAGAGAGTTTACCTTCTTGTTCTGCCTTGTTATACCAATCCACCAAGTCAGCCATTAGGCTGGGAGTTTCTTCCGGCGAAGCATACTCAAACCTATCGCCATATCGTGTAATGACACTATTGGGCCTTGTCTTATACCGACCGGCGTGTATTACATAACTTGTCTGCACGCCACCAGGAAGATTACGATATACCGTGTAATCTTCACGAAGTAAAGTCTTATGTAAAGTTCTGATAAAATTCTGAGTCAAAGGAGTTTCTTTCACTCTCGCTTCCTCTGTCATCATACGAAGGCCGACATTGCTTGCTGTCATTTCTTGCACATCACGTACATCAGCCTCGCCAATCACTTTACCAAAAAGCAACAAAATTTCCGTCTGACCATAGGTCAGTGTGTTGCCCTCAATGTGGTTGCTGTTGTAGTTAAAATCCACCGTAAAACGACGGCTAAGCCTTTCCTTATCCTTATCGGATAATGGTTGCAACTCCTGCCACGCAATCAATGCTTTCTTGACATTTAGGTATTTCATACGCCTGAACATTTATTATCAGCAATGCGAATATACGAAAAAGTTTTTAAAAAGGTTGTATCTTTACAACCTTTTTACAGCTTTTGGGATAGTATATCGGATAGTAAGATTAGAAAATTATCGTTCCAAAAGCAAAAAACTGCCCAAAACCGAATAAAATTACGGCTGCCTGGCGGCGGTTTCCGGCTAAAATGCAGAAAAAAAGCGTAAAAGGTTGATAATTCAATAATTTGTTTGTATCTTTGTGCCGTTTTAACGGAGCGAATTTTGGGAGGATTGACAACTTACAAATTAGCCCTGAAGGGTATGCCTGCTGGAAATCAGCAGTTTAGCTACCTCGTCGATACCGAGTTTTTCAGTAAAATGGAAAGCGCGGATATTCACGCGGGTAATGTTTCTGTCGAGCTGAACGTAAAACATGAAGGTGACATTTTCGACCTTTCGTTTCAAATGAACGGTGAAATCATCATCAGTTGCGACCGCTGTCTCGACGATATGCCGCTAAATGTCGACACCGACTATCACCTTGTTGTGAAGTATGGAGAAGATTACAACGACGAAAGCGACGAAACGCTAATCATTCCGGAATCATTCAACGACTTGGATCTGTCGTCGATTATCTACGACACCATCGCGCTGACCATTCCGCTGAAACACATTCACCCGGAAGGAGAATGCAATGCCGAAATGACGGCACAGCTCAACCGCCACATGGCCTCCATTTCCGACAGTGAACCGGATAGCGAAGAAGTAAAAACTGATCCTCGATGGGATGCATTGAGGAGCTTATTAGATAACAAATAAAAATAGATAAGAAAATGGCACATCCTAAACGTAAACAATCTAAAACAAGAACAGCGAAGAGAAGAACTCACGATAAAGCTGTAGCTCCTACATTGGCACTTTGCCCGAACTGCGGTGCATGGTATGTATATCACACAGTATGCGGTGAATGCGGTTACTATCGTGGAAAAGTAGCTATCGAGAAAAACGCAGCACTCTAATTGAAAAAGTTAAAGTTGCTGTGAAAAAAAGATTGTCCTAAATACCAATTTAGGACATATTTGTTTAACAGAATACCCTTTCTACAATGTTTAGTGCAAAAATAACGGGAATAGCTTCCTATGTCCCGGACTATATATTGACCAACGACGAGTTGTCGAAAATGGTAGACACAAACGACGAATGGATCACCACACGCGTGGGTATCAAGGAACGTCGCATTCAAAAGGGTGAAGGTCTGGGGTCTTCCCACATGGGAGTTATTGCCGTAAACCGCCTGCTCGAAAATACCGGCTGCAAACCGGAAGACATCGACCTGGTGATTTGTGCTACTTCAAACCCTGACTATCGTTTCCCGTCGACAGCATCTATCATTGCACACCAATGCGGTTTGAACCACTGCTACGCCTACGATATCCAGGCAGCCTGTGCAGGCTTTATCGTCACTCTCCAGGCAGCAACCGCCTACATCCGCAGCGGTATGTACAAGAAAGTTATCGTGGTTGCCGCTGAAATGATGTCAAGCATGACAAACTACGAAGACCGTACTACTTGCCCGCTCTTCGGCGATGCTGCAGCAGCCGTTCTGGTTGAACCGACAGAAGAGCCGAACGTGGGAGTTATCGACGGTGTATTCCATGTGAACGGAGAAGGACTGTCTCATCTGGTGATGAAAGCAGGCGGCTCAGCCTATCCGGCAACTCAGGAAACCGTAGCCCGACGCGAACACTTCGTTTATCAGGAAGGCCGCGCCGTGTACAAGCACGCTGTAACTGACATGCTTACCTCGTCGCAAGATATAATGAAACGCAACAATCTGACAGTCGACGACATCGACTGGTTTGTTCCTCATCAGGCAAACTTGCGTATCATTGAAGCTGTAGGCGACCGCCTCGGCATCAACCCGGACAAAGTGCTCGTCAATATCCAATATCGCGGTAACACGAGTGCTGCATCTATTCCTTTGTGTCTCGACGAGAACAAGGGCAAGCTGAAGAAAGGCGACAAGATTGTGCTTACAGCCTTCGGAGCCGGCTTCACTTGGGGTGCGATGTACATTGTTTGGGACATCTAAACGACACCTATATAAAGGAACAGCATAGACAATCGTGCGGGACACGGCACAAGAATCCGCCGGAAGCCGAATTTTCAGCATCCGGAACATGCGGAATTTTCTTGTACCGTTTCCCGCTTTGCTATCTTCTATCAACTCTATTTTTAAACGCTCACTGAACAAATTATGCACAAAGCCGGTTTTGTAAACATAGTCGGAAATCCGAACGTCGGAAAGTCGACGCTGATGAACAATCTCGTCGGCGAACGCATTTCCATCATCACCTCCAAGGCACAGACAACACGCCACCGCATTCTGGGCATTGTCAACACCGACGACTACCAAATCGTCTTCTCCGACACCCCAGGCGTACTGAAGCCGAAATACAAGCTGCAGGAAAGCATGCTCAACTTCTCGGAAAGCGCGCTGACCGATGCCGACATTCTGCTCTATGTGACCGACGTGGTGGAAGACGCCACGAAGCACCTCGACTTCATCGAAAAGGTTGCGAAGGAAAAGGTGCCCGTGCTGCTCGTCATCAACAAAATCGACCTGCTGAAGGGCAATGCCGACCTGGAACAGAAAATGCAGCTCTGGCAGAAATATCTGCCGAAAGCCGAAATCTTTCCGCTGTCGGCAAAGGAGAATTTCAATGTCGCCAACCTGATGAAGCGCATTGTGGAGCTGCTGCCCGACTCTCCGCCCTACTTCGGCAAGGACGCGCTCACCGACAAGCCGGCACGCTTTTTCGTGACAGAAATCATTCGTGAGAAAATCCTGCTCGAATACGACAAGGAAGTGCCCTATGCCAGCGAAGTGCTTGTTGAAAAGTACGACGAAACCCACGACTCCATCCACATCATGGCAGTAATCTACGTGGAACGCGACAGCCAGAAAGGCATCATCATCGGCAAAGGCGGCGCGAAACTCAAGCGTGTGGGCATCGCCGCACGCCGCGACATCGAAACCTTCTTCGGCAAACGCGTGTATCTGGAAATTTTCGTAAAAGTGGAAAAGGACTGGCGCAACCGCGAAAACAAGCTCCGCTCGTTCGGATATATAGAATAACAGTTAGTAATTTAGAAAAACAAAAATATAATTCAGAAAGATATGGGAAGATTAGTAGCCATCGTCGGACGGCCGAATGTAGGCAAGTCAACGCTGTTCAACCGCTTGACGCAGACTCGTACAGCCATCGTCGACGACACTTCGGGCACAACCCGCGACCGCCAGTACGGAAAGGTGGACTGGTGCGGACAAGAGTTCTCCATCGTCGATACAGGCGGTTGGGTAGTCAACTCTGAAGACATATTTGAAGGTGAAATCAACAAGCAGGTATCCATCGCCATCGAAGAAGCCGACGTGATTCTTTTCGTTGTCGACGTGATGAACGGTGTCACCGACCTCGACGACAGCGTGGCAGCCATCCTGCGCCGCTCAAAAAAGCCGGTAATCCTCATTGCCAACAAGGCCGACTCCAACGAATGGATCTACAACTCGGCCGAATTCTATTCGCTCGGATTGGGCGACCCGTTCTGCGTTTCAGCCGTCAACGGTTCGGGAACAGGCGACCTTCTGGACGAAATCATGAAACGCTTCCCGGAAAAGGAAGAAGAGGAGGAGCAACTGGAAGAAATTCCGCGTTTCGCCATCGTCGGACGGCCGAATGCCGGAAAATCGTCTATCATCAATGCCTTTATCGGTGAAGAGCGCAACATCGTGACCGACATTGCGGGCACGACACGCGACAGCATCTATACACGCTACAACAAGTTCGGATTCGACTTCTATCTGGTGGACACTGCCGGTATCCGCAAGAAGACAAAGGTGAACGAGGATATTGAGTACTACTCTGTTATCCGAAGCATCCGTGCCATCGAAAATTCCGACGTTTGTATCCTGATGATTGATGCCACTCGCGGTATCGAAGGCCAGGACAGCAACATCTTCTCGCTCATCCAGAAGAACCGCAAGGGACTCGTGGTATGTGTCAACAAATGGGACCTCGTGGAGGACAAGAGCCAGGCAGCCATCAAGCACTTCGAAGCAGCCATCCGCGACCGCTTTGCGCCGTTTACCGACTTCCCCATCATCTTCGGT
Source organism: uncultured Porphyromonadaceae bacterium (assembly GCA_900548875.1). Classification (GTDB taxonomy): domain Bacteria; phylum Bacteroidota; class Bacteroidia; order Bacteroidales; family Muribaculaceae; genus Limisoma. The sequence goes on from URMA01000076.1 coordinate 9,548, forward strand.
TCGGCACTGACAAAGCAACGCATCTACAAAGTGCTGGAAACTGCCGTTGAGGTTTACAACAACCGCAACCGCATCGTTCCGACATCGGCACTCAACAACTATATGCAGGAAATGATTGCCGCATATCCGCCTCCAGCAAACAAGGGCAAGTATGTGAAAATCAAATACATCACCATGTTGAAAGGTTCAAAGATTCCTACATTCATCTTCTTCTGCAACCTTCCGCAGTGGGTGAAAGAACCCTACCGCCGCTACCTTGAAAACAAGATTCGCGAACAGTGGGACTTCAGGGGAACACCAATCAACATCTTTATGCGCGAAAAGTAATAACCCATTATACACGAAGCTCCGCCGACTCCGACGGAGCTTTTTTAATATTCAATACATACTATGAAAAAATTGTTTCTTTTTGCATCGGCAATTCTCGCCCTTTCTGCCTGCTCGCAGAAAGAAGCGGCTCAGACAGCCGCACCGGCAGCCGAAACCGACTCCACCTACACCGTCAGCGGTCAACTGGTAATCGCCCATGAAGTACGGGCGTTCACAGCCGACGGCGGCACAACGGAGCAATGGATTATTGACAAAAGCGGAAAGCTCATCAGCGACTACCGCTCGCTCACCGGCGACGGAGTGGAAAAAGCCACCCCTGTCAAAGCCGTACTGAAAGTGAAGAATCTCGGCAAACTCGACGACGGTTTCGCCGCCGACTACGACAATGCGCTGGAAGTAGTGGAAATCGTCTCCCTCCAGCCGTTGGAATAAAAGCCCTGAACCGTCTATAAAACCGCCGTAAATGGCGGTTTTATTATTTTTATCACAAATCAATACCCTACCCCCTTGAAGCAATCACTTCCGCGTGCCATCGGACTTCGTCCCTTACATGCTTCGGAGACAGCACTTCCACTTCACAGCCGTGCGAAAGGATTTCCTGCACGAAATCGTATGTCGACGACAGATAGTAGCGAAAAACGGAATACTCGTCCGCATTTTCAATTTCCTGCTGGGAATGGTGCAACGGCAGGGTCCTGAAATATTTTCGCTGCGTGCCGTACACTTTCAATTCAATGAATTCCGGCGGACAATTGTCTTGCGAAATGATTCCAAACGAGTTGTAGAAATAGTCGTCCGCACTGAAAGTTTTCGGCATTGAAAAAGTGTTTTCTGTTTGCCGAAGTCCCAATATCCGGTCCAAAGCATAAATCCGCAACACACCCTTACCGACAACCCTTGCCAACAGATACCACCGCTGCCTGAAAATTTTGACAAGATAAGGCTCCACCTCCACCGCATATTCGTCCTGACGCCAGAAACTTTTGTATTGCAGTTCCACCGTCAGTCCGTCGCGCATGGCCTCAATCAACGGTGTGAGGTATTTTTGTCCGGAAGGAATCTGTTCAAACACGATTCTCCGTTTCAAGTGGTGGCTTTCGTTGATAAGATTGTTCACCGCAAACGTATTGAGCAGCCAAGCCCTGACACTGCCTTTTTCCATATCGTCGGCATTCTCGATATAGTATTTATATCCGCCGCACTTGCGGCATACGATATTGATATCGAACATGTCCTCGATAGCCTTACGATGATTGTGGAATGTTTTAAAAGGCAATTCCATGCCCTCGCTCATGCTGTTTTTCTGCCACTTTTCGTTGATTTCCTCAAATGTAATGCCATTTGCCCGATATATGGTGTCAACCAGCCATATATACCTGTTGAATAAGTCACCTGCCATAATTATCTCTCTTTTTGCCGCAAATATAGCAGCGACATGTGCCATTTTTTGACACAGGCTGTAAAAATTGCAGCTATTCAACCGTCGCCTGTTCCGAAAAAACATTTCCGCCTGTCATCTGTATTTTCCCCTCAGCAATAACCATTTTGCCATCAAAGGTTAAAAATTTTCAACAAAGATTTGGAAGATTCAAAAAATATTCCTAATTTTGAGTTTGGAATAGAAATCCGCAACAACTAAGAAACAGCGGGAAATTTAGAATTCCGAATACTAAAAACGAAACACTACTAAAAACTTTACGAAAAAAAAAAGGAATTAAAACCCAAAAACTTTTTTGAACTGAATATGGCCGCTCAACGGTCATAGAATGTGTTTGCTCTTTCCGAACCTCGGAACTTCGACCTTATTGTCGCCGCTTGATTGCCGTACGTCCACCTTGAACTCACGGCAGGATTCGAACGCCGCCTTACGGCTGCCAAGAAATAGAGTGACCGACTTTCCTCAAGGTAACGAACATAATTTCCTATCCAGTTTAACAGCATGTCTGCTTTCGTCCACGGAAGCGGAACAGGGATTGACGCCCCTAAACGGAATCGCTCTTTGACATTTTGCGGCTGAAGGATTTATGTATCTCAGCCATACCCTACTCCATTGTAACGCCCGACTTCCGACAGCCGGGATGCATTCCGTTGTCCTCCAAACGGACTTCCCATTGTCCGACCAACTGCGAACTGTCAGCAGGCGTATGCCGCCGCACACGCCTTTACAATAATCCCCAATCTGTCATTTGACTTCAGACGGATTTGGGACAAGCAAAAGACGCCGGAGACCTCTTTTTTCATTAAAAAACACGCAACTCCGGCAATGTTAGGTTGAACACAGCTCTCCGTGAGCTTCTGTACGCGTAGGGAAATGTACAGGTTGGATGCGTGTATCAATGCTCCCACACCGGGAGCATTGATTTTTCACTGATACCCTACATTTTTCCTCTTTTCTACAATTACTTCATACACCAATTTTTAATCCGACATTCCTATGAAAAAATTTGACATCGACGAAGAAACAGATGACTTCCTCAACGATTCATCCGAAGAAACGGAAGAACCGGACGACAAAAATATGGACGACGAAGAATTCGACCGTCTCCTCGAAGAATTTATCAGCGAAAACGAAAAGGAGGAAGAAGAAGAAAAAAGCCCGAAAGACCAGGTGATCGTTACCGACGAGTTTCTCAGCACCCTTGTTCCTGTCCACATCAACGGACGCCGTGTCTATGTGCCGAAAAGCGACAAAGCAGGCGAGAGAAACAAGTTCAGTCAATTCGAGCCCATCATCGAAAGCGACAATCTCACTGAAACGACACTGGTCGAACTCAGCAATGACGACGAACCGTATCAAATGGAATGCTTCGCCAGCCTCGACGGAGAACTGCAAAATGAATCGATAGCCTTGCTCTACGACTGCAACTGCAACAAACCGGCTGTCATGATAAAGCTGGACGATAATGTAATTGAAAGCAATTTGCTCAATGTGTTCACATTCGCGCTCGAATTTATTCCGGGCAGATACATTCTGCTGGTCACCAACGCGGAAGTCGACCAACCCAAATGGAAAACTCTCGGCAACCACACGTATATTGAATTCCATGTCTACAACAAAGACTGCCCGATCCAGATGCCGGCCATCAAGAGCATCACGCCCTATTTCCGAAAGGGAAACCCGCATTTCACCTACACACCGCTGAAAATCAACATAGCGTTTGAGACAGCCTCCCAAGCGTCCGTCCCCTATCTGGCAATGGTGTTCAACGAACAACTGATGCCAGTGGCTACCGACGTGCAAATCGGAAGAAAGCCGACGCTAACACTCTCGCCTATCGTGGCATGGAAGCCGGGGAAATATGCCGTTGCCATTCAAATAAAGGGCAAAGCCAAACTGGAATACGCCACCACGATGACACTCAAGTCCAACGGCAGCATAACGTGCGAACCGATGAACAAGACGAACGCGCGCAAGTTGAAAGCACTTGCCGCCTTTAACAATCTCATGACCGGACACGCTTATTTGCGTTATCCGCTCCGCGCGGCCGACAAACAGATGCTCGCCGACAAGTATGTTCGATATATCGAAAAAAATCCCATACAGAGAAATTCCGATGCCAACTTCTACGCCGTGCTGTCGAAGAATCCGTTATTGGCCCACCGCATTGCCGGCCATTTTGCCACGAAAATGTCGGACATCGACACAGGCGTGACGTTTACGACCGTCGACGAAAACATCCAGCAACTGAAAAACCAGCCGCTGGGAATCACCGACACGGAATTTTTCAAATGCGAGCACAAGAACATTGCGCTCGGAAAGGACTTGCTTTCACTGATATCCGGCGAAGGAAAACAGATTGCCAACCAAATTACAAACGATTTCAACAAAAAGAAATGGACCTTTGTCATCTACGGCACCCAAAGGGAATTCGACTCCATATGCAGTGCCATTCCGGCATTTTCCCGCGCCATTCCGATGCAGAACCGCATCAACATAGAGATGGGCGGTCCGGATGCGGTGGCAGGTTACCTTGAAACCTTCATCGCCGGCAAGAACTACACCCTCACGGAAGGATTTCTACGAAAGCTGTACGGATTTATTCCGCAATTGATGGAAAAGCAGGACATCTCCAATTGGGGAACGGACCAGTTTGAACGGATGGTGGAAGAAGTGTTTTTGTTGCCCCACACCTCGCGCAATCCCAACTCGCGGACATTAAGGGAACAGGATTTCGACGAACAGGCTCCAATTCTGAAAGCCAACTCTTTCGAGGAGTGCATGAAGGAACTTGACAGTCTGGTAGGGCTGAAAAACCTGAAATTGCACATGACCGACTCGCTTGTCCTGACACGGTTTACAAAAATGCGACAGAAATTCGGACTGCCGGAAAAAAGCTCCATGCCCAACCGAGGGCACTGAAAAAGTCCTTTCATAGGATAATTGTCTGATATAATCGGCATATA
>URMA01000077.1 GCA_900548875.1 uncultured Porphyromonadaceae bacterium
GTCGCCAACGGCCACACCGTCGGCATAATGGCTGAACTCCGTGCCCGGGCCACCCCACTGCAAATAATATTTGCCGTCATGTTTTGTCATCCAAGCCCCTTCAATGAACGGAGCAAGGAACGTATTATCGAGATATTCACCGAAACGGTGCCAACCAATCTGTTCGCCGTTGCAATATAGCAGCGGTTTCCGCTCTCCTTTCGGCTCGAAGGTTTTCGCATCCAGCTCCACGCCATAAATCGGATAGACATTGCTGCTGCCGTTATACATATACAGCCGTCCGTCGTCATCGACAAAGAAGGCAGGGTCCCAACCGCCGATAGCCAGTTTCTCCACCGCCTTTTCCCATTTGCCGTTCTTAGGATCGGTGCTGACCCAAATCGGGAAATCGGGCGTATAGGTCGAACCGAACACATAAAGTTTGTCGTCCTGCACCCACGCCGCCGGAGCGCACAGGTCCTCTTCCTCCTGAGTCTCCTCGGTCAGAAAACTATGTTTCACAAAATGCCAGTCCTGCAAATTTTCACTCCACCAGTAGCCGCCCTGGTTGGTGCTGAACAGATAATAGTCGCCGCGATACATCAATATCACCGGGTCGGCCGTAGCACGGTGGTGTCCCTGCCCATAGGCATGGGCCAGCGGTGTATAGCCATAGTCCAAATTAATCGGATTACAGTAAGTGGGCCGCGCAGGCTCGGCGATACAGCCGCAACCGACAACAGCGCGGCAAGCAATTTCATTCTACTCATTATAAACACTTAAAAGGTTAAACACTCTATATTATTGAAGATATGGACAAATTTACTAATAAGAAGCGACATACCGAATTTCCACAGTTCAGTTTATTATTTTTTATCATGCCATACGCAACATCCCCTACAACTATCCACGAAAACATCCGTAAAACAGGTAGAAATCTCCGAGATATTGGTACAAAGAAGTTTTCCACAACCGATAATTTTGCAACTACAAACAAAGAGAAAACGTCAGTTCCAATACTGAGCTGACGGCATTCTTTTCACCCCATAATGTTCATCACAATGAAAACATCTGTCCTACGCTTTCTATTGGCAACCATCCTTTTGTTTTGCAATGCAAAAGCCTATACCCAAGACAAACCGCTCAAACAATACACTATGGAACAAGAAGAAATCGGGAAAAGCATGAATTCCGACAAACATCCGGGCATGTGTGCCAAACTTCCCATGCAGTCCGACGGCATTGTCCGTCTGTCAAAAGTCGAGCTCTATCCGGAATATGCAGAAGAATACATGAAATTTGCCATTGAAGTCGGTGAAATCTCCCTGCGTACGGAGCCGGGGGTACTGACCATGTATGCTGTCCGTGAAAAGGACAATCCCTGCATGGTGACCATACTTGAAACCTATTCAAGCCAAGAAGCCTACCAACAGCATATTGCTTCAAAGCATTTCCAGAAATACAAGCAAGGAACACTTCATATGGTTAAAAAGCTGACACTCACCGACCAGATTCCACTTAATCCGGCAAACAAAATCGACAATTATATCCAATAACCCGGCTTATTTAACCCCAAACGGTCATCAGACCGCCAAACAAGATTTGGGTTTAATAAAAATGCGGAGAAGCCCTAAAAAGCCTCTCCGCAAAAAATCAATAATCTCAACTATCTAAACTTAACGAATCACGATTTTTTCCACTAACTGACGGCCGTCTTTCTGACAACGAACCACATAGATGCCATTAACGGCATTCACATCCAGTTCGCTGACATTTTCGCCGCGGGCAACCAGTGCTCCCGACAGGCTGTAGACTTCGACAACATCTACCGTGCGGTTCATGCGCACGCGGTTCGAAGCATACCATACGTTCAAGTCCAAACCGTCCTCAACATCGGCCACTCCCGACAGTTTTTCGCCGTAAACAGCATAAGCGGCAAGGCCGTTGCCCGGGACATAGAGGTAAACATTGGCACAGATGTCGTTCCCTTCCGTGTCCGTCAGCACTTCATAGTCGACCAATGCGTCGTAAGTCGTGCTGTAGATACTGCCCAAGCCCTGTTGCGGAACAATCCAGCACGGAGTCATCGAAGCGAAACTCATGTCGGAATCCGCTTTCACGATACGGAAATTATGTCCATTTTCCGTTTTTGAATCACCATCAGGATATACGATGTAGGTAACGCCGTCGAAAGTGAAGAAACCGCCGCCATTGGTCATGGTGCTGGCAGGAGCAAGCGCTTCGTTGGCGGCAAAGCTGTCCTCCATACGGTCGTAACGGAAATTATAGCGGGTAAGCGCCACATCTCCACCGTTCAGGAAAAATTCGTCGGCATCAATCGGGAATACACACGGAGCGATACCGAAACCGGTAGCCTTCACCGGATAATAGCCCTCGGCAGGCATCTGATAGTCGCCCGTCTGCTTGCCACCTTCGTAATACCATTTCAAGGCCTGAGTGCCGCTGGCCACACCTGCAAGCACAAAGAAGTCGCCCGACTCCACGTCGCCATATACGGCACAGTGGTCAACACGGCCGCTGCTCACATGTGAAGACAGACATTCGGCACGCAAGGTAGCCTCACCGGTTTCCTTGTCAATCTGATGAACGCGCAGCGGTGTGGAAGCAATGTTCAGCGTAAGGTTGGCAACAAGCAGGTTGCCGGCTGCGTCCTTCATCACCGTGTTGCACGGATAGTAGCTGCCCTGAACGGCGGCATCAAGGTCAAGACGGCCGATATAGGCACCGGTCAGTGCATCGTACTTATCGAGATAGCAAGCCGCACCGGAAGCGTTTTCCTCACGGCCCGACACATAAATCACCTGATCGATGACCACGAAACTGCGGTTGAGCGAGCCGCTGCTACCGAAGGTCATGTTGTTGTATTCCGGTTTTACGGAACGCACCCAAAGGTTGCGGATTCCATGTGTGCCGACAGGCGAATATTCCGCCGCATCGCAAAGAATTTCGTAGCCCGGCTCCGTGGCTCCGGCACCCGAATTGGTGATTTCAAAACGACGGACTGACGAATATTCGTTCTCGCAGTTCTTCTTCGTCGTCATCACACGCCAATAGTAGCTGCCGTTGGCAAAACGGGTAAGCGGCATTGTGGCATGCACCTTTCCGTCGGCAACGGTCCAGCCGGTGGAAATATTGATAACCTCTTCGCTAAAGTCGGAAGCAGATGAAACCTGCATCGTATAGCCATCGGCGGCCACATCCTTGAATTCCACGAGGAAGTTGTCGGAAATCGTCACATTGTCGGCCGGCGAATACAGTTCTGTTTGCGGAGCCATCGGGCGCGTCGGAGTAGTAAACGACCATACGGCCGATGTTCCGGCATTATAGCCCGGCTTTTCGGTAATCACGCGCCAATAAAGCGTTTTCGAGAAGCGCAGCGACGACATGGCCACCTGCAGGCTCGTCTGTTCTGTCTGCTCTGTGAAAATCGTTTCACGGGAATCGGCATCGGTAGCCACCTCCACACGGTAAGTGCATCCGTCGACGGCACTCCAGGAGAATTCCACTTTTTCCAAATCTTCGAGCGTACTCTTGTCGGCCGGAGTCAACAGCCTTGCCGTTCCTGCCGGTTCGTGTTCCTTTGTCTTGAATGTCGCCACATCCGACAGCGTGCTGTAACGTCCGGGCTGCGACGTGCGTACACGCCAGTAGTAGGTCGTGCTCTGTTCGAGCGGAATCAAATCCATTTCCACCGTGTTGGCCGTCAAACCTGTCTTTTCGAGTACAACCGTCGAGAAGTCGGCATCCGGACTGATTTCCACTTTGAAAATGCCGTCGGCGGCTTCCGTCCAACGGAATGTGGCGTTCAGTCCCACTTCTGCTCCCTCAACAGGCTCCAGCAAAGTCACCTTGTCGGCCGGAATGTTCGACTCGTTGGTATAGCGGGCCGCATACTCGTTGCCATAGCGGTCGAGCACACAAACGGCATAGTAATATCCCGAACGGTAGGCTTCCGGAAGTTCGTAGGAATTGGTGTAGGTCACATCCAGCAGATAATCCGACTTGATGCCGCTAACGGCATCGCTCTGCACATCGTCGTAGCCAAGATTTTCAGGGATGGCATATATGGAATAGCGTACATTGTCGACAGCCGCCCATGTAAGGCCGGTACCCGTAAAAAGCAAGTCCTCCACTTTTTCATGGATGGTAGCCGTTTTCCAATCGATGGCCGGAGTCAGAGCCGGATGCTGGAAGCGGTTTGCCAACAACCATTCGCCCAAACCTTTTTTCTTCTTTCCGGTCACATACGCTGCGGAATAGAGCACAACGCCTGGCGCATTGTTTTCGGTATATTCACGTGAAAAATCAATCTGCTTGCCGTATTCCTGCCAACGTGCCTGCGTATTGTCGCTGCCAAGAGCGGAAATGGAATGGCTGGCATAATGGTGACGGCCGAATTTGTTGGCCACATACGACCACCAGTCGGTCATCGGGCCGAACGGATTCGTAGCATGGTCGGTATCCCAGTAAAGCTGCGGCGAAATATAGTCGATTGTCCCTTCCTTCAACCAGGCAACCGGGTCGGAGAAAATGCCGTTGTACTGCCAGTCGGATGCCACAGGACAAGGCTCTACACCGTGGCCGGCTGCAACCGAGGGCGATGTACAGGCCGCTCCTGCCGGACTGATACCGAACTTCACATACGGTTTTTCTTCCTGAATCATATTGTAGACATCGCGCACCATCTGGTTTACGTTGTCGCGGCGCCAGTCGCCGAAACTCATCGATGTTCCCGACGATTTCCACAACGTATAGTCGCCCGCTTCACTTGTCGACGGGATTCCGTTCGGATAAAAATAGTCGTCGAAAATAATGCCGTCGATATCGTAGTTTTTAGTAATCTCCCGACATACCTTTACGATATGTTCGCGCGTTGCCGGCAAACCCGGATTAAGAATAACCGTACTTTCGTGCGACAGCAGCATGTTTTTGTTCTTCAATTCCTGATCTTGCGGCGTATTCCAGTTTGAACCGGTAGTAAAACGGTACGGATTCACCCACGCATGGCACTCCATACCACGTTTGTGGCACTCTTCTACAACAAATGCCAACGGGTCCCAGCCCGGATCAGAACCACGAGTACCGACAAGGTAGCTCGACCATGGTTCGTAGCTCGAACGGTACATGGCGTCGCACATGGAGCGTACCTGAAAATAAACCGCATTGAAATTGTCGGCCTTCAATACGTCAAGATAACGTATCATTTCCTGTTTTTGGGCATTTTGAACGGAAGCCGAAGTTCCTGATTGTGTAGGCCAGTCAAGCGCCCACACCGTTGCCATCCACACCGAGCGCACCTCGCGCTTCACATAAGTGTCGGCAAACATTGACGGAGCAGCCATCAGCAAACTCAACAGCACGATGGCACACCTAAGCATTTTTGACATATCGTTTTAAGGTTATGTTTTGGTTTGTATGATTTTTTTACAAATGTATGAAATAACCAAAACCTTCCAAGCAAGATAAGCCTATTTAATTTTTGTTTACATAAATTCAGAATATAATATTACTTCTCTAAAACAGCATACCACAAAATCTACTTCAACCGTTCGCCCAACGTAACCAACAGCGAAACGCCTGTCGGATCATCGGTTTCATACATCACACTGACTGTATTGTTCCCCTGATAACCACGATAGCCGGCAAAGATATCCCACTTATGCTTTTTCATCTCAATTCCCAGCGCTTCCAAATCCTTACACATCTGTTTCGCCACATCCTTCACGGATTTTGACGGAACTTTGACATGAAACGTCAAATCCCGAACAGATGCCGTCGTCTCGTCGACACACGTCACTGACACATAGTCAATCGTATAATCTTTGTAGGGGAACCGTACGTTTGCGAACAGTGACGGACAATTCATAAAATTCTTTTTAATCTGGACATTGGAAAACATGTCAGGATTTGTCCGAACAATGCCACACAAGTCAGGGTAAGTTATCTCGCAGGTATTCACCACGCCCAACGGACGCTCCAACATTCTCTGCGTAGTCAACGGAAAGGACTTCTCCATATATTTGGCATATTCAGCTCTGCGGACAACTGCCAAGTCGGCATCGTCATAATAGACAATCACCCGGCTCTCCTTTTTAGAAGGAACATCATCAGATGTATCGGACTTACTGTCATCACTGAGAAACACCACCTCCCGTTCTACCCAATTGCCTTTATCGTCATAACGAAGAATCCGATAGTATTCATGCCCCAACGAAAACATACCGTTAAACGCCAGTTGACTGATTCGCACTCCCTTAGAATTATATTCGTAGGTGTAATAGGTTGCCCCCAACAACGTATCGTATATTTCCATAACCAGTTTATTCCCCTCGTATTCATACGTGATACATTGCTCCAAACACCGTTCCAACGGATAACCTTCCTCGCTGTATTCCGTAGTTTCCGCCACACGCTTGCCGTTGATAGACACCAGACGACCCTCGACATCATATAAATATTCCTCATCAGCAGTTTTAATCATTTTCACAGGCCCATAGGCGTCTTGAACAACTGCATCATGATACTCCTGCTGAGCCCCGACTGAAGCACTGCCCAACAATAAAACTGCCACTACGAAAATTTGTCTGTTTTTCATTTCTGTCCGTAACTTTTAAATTGCAATTCAACACTTAACTTACTGCCTACCGCATGACGGAATGCCTTCGGAAAGTTATAAATCTTTTTCCTCTCCACAAAGTTTTTCTGCCATAAATTCCATCCAAAAACAACGCGGACAGCCCCAACGGACCATCCGCGCATATTTCAAGAATTTATTTCCATTCGGCATTACCAAGCACCATAACTGACAACCGCCTGTTTGCTTCCTTTTTCGATATGAATATCAAACATCATATCCTCTTCTTCGCTCTCTCCCTGTGGAGCAGGGAAACCATTTCCCCAAATCGCACTGAACGAATATACGTTATCATGCAGAAACCAAACATCGGTCGCTACCAGGCTGTCTAACGACTGATAGAATGCCGCCGACGGCATTTCCTTGAATTCTATCGTCAATTCGTCGTGATAATCCCCCAAAAACGACTCCTCTCCTTTCGTATATTTTACGACTTCAAAGTCAGGATATGTCACTCCCGTTATTCTCTCCAGCACTTCCTTGTCAGCGAACCGATGCTCACGGCGATAATCAGAATATTCACCCCACACCAACATGTATAAAATAAAATATACAATCAGGAACAGTGGAGAAATCAACATCAGACACACTCTCAACTTTTTACCCATCAGCTTCCATCGTCCTGCCAGATAACAGAACAACGGGGATACCGTCAGCCAACAAAACAAACTGACCAGCCACTGCAATATTGTTGTAAACACTTTCTGTTTCATCTTTATTCTAACCTCTATTATTTTCAATTGCAAATATAAAGAGTGTTTCCCAGATTCCCTGACTAAAATTTCCAACGATACGTCTCGCTTTCATATCGAAATATCGTTCAATTAAAGGAACTTGGTAAATGAACTAAACTATCTCGTATTTCTTTCTACCAATTTATTTTGATAATTCCACTTAATCCAAACTCCTTTAATCTTTCTTCTGAAATGTTCAGGGACAAACATTGCAAAATGCCTTTTTCCATGTCGTGATATATAAATGGATAAATGCATATGTACTTCTTTTCACAATTTGGGCATTTCCAAATAAATAATTCTCCATTGTCCATTTTCTTTTGTAGTTCAGGGTTCAAGGTTACATTAATGGAAGAATATAAGGTAATATTACCCTCTGTCCCACAATTTGGACAGATTACTTCTTTGCTCATTAGACTTGTCATATTTCTGTTTGTTTTTTATTGTTATGTTAATAATCCTATTGCTTATTCATTTGTCACACACAAGTATTTCTCGATCTCGCCATTTCCTATCATTGTCTTTTTATAAGTCTAATGACAGGAAATAAATAGCACACCTTTTACAGTTGCCTTTATTTGTGATTTTAATCGAAAAAGAACCATTTGCATAAAAAGGATGCTAAATATTGGTTTTAAAACTTCTCTCATGATAGATTTAAACATTAAATAAATTCTAACCTATAATTTTAGCTGCCATTTCACACATGCCATCTAATTGCACATATTTTATTCCCCAATCATATTCCTTGATTATTGTGCCTATTGCCATGCAAAGACAATAAAGGGTTTCATTATCATGTTCCATGGATTGCCGATATTGTTCTTTGCCTATATTGCCTAACTTATCTATAACCCCTATATTAAGACGACAATCTTTGATATCCTGTAACTCCTCTACAGATAACATTGGAATAATCGCTTTCTGTATAGACGACTTGAACAGTATCATTTTTGGTATATATTTACTGAAATTACCTGTTATTGATGCTTGCACGGATAAATAGTTGCTTGAATCCAACATAATAGTTTCAAATTAAATATTGTTGTTTAATAGGAAATGTTTGTCTTTGTAAAAATTTGACGAGCAATATCATGTCTAAGAACGGAATTATCCTTATCCGCAACTGCAATAATTGCTTTTTTAAAAGCATTTTTTTTACAATCATCAAACATCGAAACTATGCGAAAAGCTTCAAAAGGAGACAGATTCATCGCATCATTCCAATAAGCATTTCCTAAATTAGAAAAAAGAGTCCCTGAAAAGCCAAGGGCATTCATCATAACATCAATAGATGGGTCATCTTTCTCTGAAAAAACTCCATAATTAGCACTCGCTATCAACTGAAATGTCAATTGCAGAACAGCTTTAATTTGCCCATCGTTAAGGTTTCCAAATTCTTTGCAAATCATAATTAATAATTTTCTAAATAAATATCCACATAATCTGTATTTCCTGAACAATCCATTTCAGCAGAAGACACTTTCATTCCAAAAACAGTCATTGAAGAAAGAATTGCATCAAGATGTTTTTGAAGATTACTTCCATAAACAGCAATGGATTCAATATTTCCACCTATTCCTGGCATAAAAAGCCACAAATTTACAAACTGACCTTTATAAAAAATTTCAAGCGCATGTGCACCTGTACGAACATCATAAGCATATGAATTAATGGAATATGCTGAATAAGCAGGATAATTACGAAATCCGTTTACAATATTGTTTATCCGTTGTAAACTATCTTTGTTTAAATGGTTATACATATTTTACTAATATACTTTGCTAATTAAAATTCAATTATCTCTACAAGTCCAAAATTTCCGAAATTTAGACAATAAAAAAACGTGGACTTAAACTTCGTCTACGTTCTCTAAGGTATCGCCAAACACCCTGTACACATATACGAGTAAAAGCCCACGCCATATGTATATGACGTGAGCATCAACTTTTACCCTTGTGTACTTCTTCAAATTGGCGATTTTTAGAGAACAAGAATAGAAGCTAACGCTTTTCTATCTTTATGTCTTTATTTGTAATGTTACATAGGCAATTATTTTTATTGATTTACAAAATTATAAAAACTTACAGTACATGCAAATATTTTTATAACACTTGTTTTAAACACCGAATTTTTACATTCATAATCTCTCCTGTGTACACTTAGCTTTCGATTACGTTACAAAGATATATAGGTTTATGAGATTATTTAGGGAATAAAATGGACCAACAATTTTACTCCCCTACAAAATGAACTCCAAACTCACAGAATAGACACAAAAACAATCACAACTTTCAAGTTGGATATACATTAGAAAAAGCTGCCATGTCTTTATCTTTATACTGCTTGAAAAAGCTTTTTAGCGTGTCTGTGTCATTCAAGAAATTCCTATTTTTTGAAAGTTGCAGATAGTACACCAATTTCGAAATAAGAAGCCCCTTGCTAAGAGACGCTGTGTCTCCCTTTTTACGCTTGCCTTTAATATGCGGTTTTAATCGAAAAAAGTATCTCACAAGATACGCAAAGTACCATATAAGAACAGAATCAGACTCGTCCTTCTTTTTTAGAAATATAGATGCACCCTTATTCACATCTATCACATCCCTGTTGATTAAATCCTTGTCATGTTCATAGCCACGTTTTATCCATTCCGATATAAGAGATATGGTCTTTTTACTATTAATCTTAATTTTACCTTTATCCGTTTTTAAACTTAACTCAACTTCTGAATCATTTACATTCGACAACAAATCAACAAGAGTTTCTATATTATCTCCACGAGTAGGGGCAATAGAAACACTATCAAAACACATGCTACAAGCATAATCCAAACAAAACATCACTAACAGCCAAAAGGCGTCTGAGTCAAGCCCCAATCCTTTTATCGTATCCTGTAAATCACTATTGTTTATGTAATCCTCATATTTATACGCACATAATATTTGCCCCGTATTGTACCGTTCCGCAAAGATTTCCACCGCAGAAGGAATATCCACTATCTTAACTTCACTCGGATAAATGACAACCGACCAATCATCATTGCTATAAGGTTTTCCCTCTCCATACATGATGTCAAAAACATATCTCAACTGTGACTTTTCATCATCAGCCAATCTTCCATCCTCGTTAAGGTGTCGTATAGGTAATTTCATAGTATCACAACTTTCTACGGCAAATATAAAACAAAAATCCCCATAACTCATGGAGCTACGGGGATTCTTTATCTTGAATAAGTATTGATTATAAATCTGAACCAGAGGATATAATTATTGATACAAATGCCTACATGATAACAAGAAAAGGGTATGAAGATTTTAGGATGCCAGTCCAATTCCCTAAAGTTCCATTACTATGTACTTATTCTATGGAGTCGTCGGAGTTTCTTAAAACTTACACAGAGAATGCTAAGTTGCTGGGGGCTGATATAGTAATGAAAGCATGTTTGGAAATTGATGATGAAAGGATAGTGTTGAGAGTGAAAACTGAATGATAACTATAGAAGGAGACTGATCTGTAGGTTTTCTGTTTTTATTTTTTGTCCATTAAGCTATTATTGTTATTTTAGTGTAAAAATAAGAGACTAAGTTTTGAAGTTTAATGCATTAGTAAAAATATAGAATTATATATCTAATCGATTTATAATACATGTATTTCGCTAAATAATATGAAATTTATGGAAAATATTAAAATTGATATGCCATACCCAGGAATATTATCCAGTAATTTTCAAACTAAAAATGATTCATTTTCTATAGATGGAACTATTTTGTCGGAAGACAATCCTATTAGTTTAACAATTAATGGTCGAATGAATAGTTCAGATATTATTTTTCTTCGTAAATTATGTGGAGGTAGAACTTTATACGAACGAAAGAAAAAACCAGGTTATGTGAAAATCTTAAATTTGGAGAATGTAAATTTTGACTTTGACACAAAGACATATTTTACTACACAATCTGATTATGGGAAAATAACATCTTATGGAACAAAGCCGAAAACAATTACTAATTATATGTTTGCGAAACTTGAAACAATTGAAGAAATAAAATTACCTTTAGATACTGTTTGCATAGAATCTGATGCTTTCTATAAATGTCCTGCAAAAACAATAATTATTCCAGATTGCATAGAAATAATTGAGCCTAAATCATTTGAACTGGCAGGAATAGAGTCAATATATATAAATGCAATTAGGATTAAAAATGACAGTTTTAACAGATGTCATCATTTAAAAAGTATTATATTAGGAGAGAATGTTAAATATATTAATGGGGCATTTGATTGTCATAAAGAACTTGAAGGTATAGAAATATCTCCTAAAAATAAGAATTTAAAGTTAACAGATGGATGTGTGGTTAATGCTAAAATGTCAAAACTTATTCTATACATACAAAAAGAAGATTGTAAACAATTAATTTTACAAGAAGGAATTGAGCGAATATGTGGAGCTGCGTTTCAAGGTAAACCTACTCTTACAAATATTATTTTACCTGACTCTTTACTATATATAGGATCAGGTGCATTTAATTGTACATTATTAGAGGAAATCCATATCCCATGCAATGTTAAAATAATAACAGGCTTAAGTTTTCCTTCAACTCTAAAGCGAATATATTTCTATTCTTCAACACCACCTGAAATAAAAGGGGAATTATTTTATGGTTCAATGTATAATGATAGAGACTTAACAATACTTGTACCACAAGGATGTTCAAACGTGTATATGGAAAAATTTAAGAGATATAAAAATTATATACAGGAAACTAATAATGAACCACTAACAAGAACTCCTAGAAAAGAGGTAAAAAATAGAGCCTTCTACAAAAAATTACTGAATGAATTAAAAGGGATAGCTGTAATGGAAATAACTAGCCATGAAACCATATTTTCACAAGGCCGTTTTACTGGAGAGAAATTTATAACTGTGTGGAAATCTAATTTATATTATATTAAATGGATGGTGAGAATAGGTGCTATTACAAATATTTCAAAAGAAGTATTTATTTATCTATTAGAACATTATCCAATGAAACGACCTGCTATAAACAATCTAAAGGGACTTCTTACTATATCACAGATAAAGCTTGCTTGTGCCAAAAAAGAAGCAGACGAAGAAGAAAAGAGATTGAAAGAAGAATATCTCAGTTTTATTGCTGAACAAAATGCATATAGAGAAGAACAAGAATTGATAAAAGAAGCAAATCGTCAATTTGAAGAAATGATGAATGAATATGAAGCATGGGGTAATTTAGATTAATTTACTATTTATTACGAAGAGCAAATTGTAGTAAAAACCACTAAGCTGTATATTAAACCATTGATATATAAAAAAATTATTTTTGTAAATGGTTAAATTAAAGATATAATAAACTATGGATATTATTAATAGAGTTATAGAAACCAAGCGTACAAGGGATAATGTTCGCTTAATGATTCCTGTTCTTATTCATTGGGCTAAGACAGGACACAACAGAAGTACTTATGGTAATCTGACTCATGCTATTGGTAAAACAAAATTCTCAGGTATAGGTCATTCACTTTATGCTGTACAAAAAGTTCTCAACAAGCTATCGGAAGAAACAAGGAGAGAAATTCCTACATTAAACTCTCTTTGTAAAAATTCAAAGACAATGTTACCAGCAGAAGGATTTGAATATGTAAGTGTGAATTATAATGCTCTGGAAGATAACGCAAAAAGGATATTCGTTGAGGGACTTGATAGTAAGGCTATATCTTACAAATACTGGGATTGGGTTCTTGAGAAATTAGATTTAAAACCTTATGAAGCTTTTACTTCTGAAGAATTAGATAAAATTAAGGAACCTCTTACTTCTTGTGGTGGTGAAGGCGAAGAACATAAAAAACTTAAAGAATACATCAGTAAATATCCTGAAGTCTTAGGCTACAAAAATGTAGAGTTAGTAGAAACAGAACATATGCTCCCTTCTGGGGATAGATTAGATGTTTATATTGAGTTGTCTGATGGTACTCATGTTGCCGTTGAGATTAAACCTAAACATGCACTGGATAATGATATTTCAAGAGGAGTTTTTCAGTGTATAAAATATGCAGCAGTAATGGAAGCTTTGAGAAATTTAGAATCTCAAAATTATGAGATTGAAACATTACTTGTTACGACTGGCCATTTGTCTGACATGAATAGGAAAATAGCTGACGAGTTAAATATTGAATACGTTGAAGATTTAGTTCTTTAATAAATGTAGTCATCTCAGAATTATAGATATAGCAGAAAAAGGATGGGATATTATGCTAAGAAGTTTAAGTTTGAAGCGTTCTGATACAGTGTGATATACAATAAACTTTTTTTGCAGGAAACAAAAAAACAGAACTTATGATAACCGGAGAAATAAAGAACCCCCAAGCCCATCATTACTTATGTATCTGTTATGGTGATTATACGTCCTGATACTTTGGTCTACGAATCTCCTTTCGATGAATATCGAATGGATTGATGTCTTTGGTCAGGATTTTATAGGAGTGTAAATTATGTCCTCAAGTTGCATGAAGCAATTATGGTAGCTTAACACTGTAAATATGAGAAAATAAATATATTTTGGGAAATATTTTCTAATAAAATCTTCTTTTTTAGTAGAAAATGGAAGTCTTGTAATACTCTGATTGTAGCTTATTATTGGGCAACTGGACTCGTTGAGAAATATCCTCTTTAGCCCACTTTCAAGGAAAATCAGCCACTTTTTAACCTTAAAAACTCTCATAAAGCGATATTCAGCTTTAATTCAGTATCTACCTACAACTATTTACAAGAAAAAAACAAGCAAAGAGTAATGGGGAATTATCTCCTATTCATGAAGTACGGATAAAACAAAAATCCCCATAACTCATGGAGCTACGGGGATTCTTTATCTTGAATA
>URMA01000078.1 GCA_900548875.1 uncultured Porphyromonadaceae bacterium
CACCAGTGAGGCCGTTTCAGGTGTCCGAGCCACCAGCAGTTCGCGCAGGTGGGAAGCCAATCCGTTGATAAACAACCGGGAATCAAAACCATGGTCGCGCACTTCCTTATAAAGCAAGAGCGACTGCTCCACATTCCCCTGCAAGAAACAGTCGACCAGACGGAAATAATAGTCATAGTCCAGCAGGTTCAGGTTGTCGATGGTAGCCTGATAGGTTACATTTCCACGCGAAGCCGCCACTACCTGGTCGAAGATCGACAGGGCATCGCGCATCGCGCCGTCGGCCTTCTGTGCAATCACGTTGAGAGCGGCCGGTTCAGCCGTATATCCCTCCTCGTGTGCGATATATTGCAGCTGTTCGACAATATCAGCCACCGTGATGCTCTGGAAGTCATATTTCTGGCAGCGGGACAAAATAGTAGGCAGAATTTTCTGCTTTTCAGTCGTGGCAAGGATAAAAATCACATAGCTTGGCGGCTCTTCCAATGTCTTCAGAAAAGCATTGAAAGCCTGCACCGAAAGCATGTGCACCTCATCGATGATAAACACACGATATTTTCCGGAAATAGGAGGAATACGGACCTGCTCGGTCAGATCGCGGATATCGTCGACAGAGTTGTTGGAAGCGGCATCCAGCTCCACAATGTTCAGCGAACGCTGTTCGTTGAAAGCCCTGCACGATTCGCACTGATTACATGGCTCGCCGTCGGCACCCAGATTTTCACAGTTGATAGCCTTCGCAAAAATACGCGCCGTAGTCGTCTTCCCCACACCCCGCTGTCCGCAAAACAGATATGACTGGGCAAGCCTGCCCGTCAACACTGCATTTTTCAGCGTATTTGCCAGAGCATGCTGTCCGACAATCGTTTTAAACGACGAAGGGCGGTATTTCCGAGCCGATACAATATATTTTTCCATCCTATTCTTATTTTATTTCCGTAAGTGACAGAAATTTCTTATTTTTACAAATAACGTGAAAGACGAGTGCAAAGGCCAGCGAAAACGCAGTTTTCAGCTAAGACTATGCTGAACCACATCCTATCTTTTACAAAGATAACGAATTTATGCAACTTTATAAACAACATAGAGGAAGATATTAAATATGAATTATCACACTACACTGTTTAAACTTCCCAATCATGTTAATGCCGTATGTTTTTATATAAAAACAACCATGAAACTGAAAAATTTAATGAGACCTCTCATGACATTGTGTCTGACACTTGTAGTCCTCACAGGTTTTGCACAAGAATTCAAGATTTCCGGAAATGTTCTTGATGTAGAAAACGGTAATTGTCTAAGCTATGTCAGTGTCATGTTATCAAAAGACAATTGCATCATAGATCAAACTCAAACAGACACCAAAGGACTATTCATATTCAACAATCTGGAAAGCGGTGACTATACTTTGAAATTCAGCTTTCTCGGATATATCGATACATCTGTTTCGATAGTGGGACTTAGCGGTAATTATGAAGCAAAAGATGTGGGAATGAATCCTGCATCATATCAATTGGACGAAGTTGCAGTCAACGCCCAAATGATAAATCAGGGAATTGACCGAATGACATATTTTCCTACACAAAGAGTGCGTGAATCCAGCCAAGACGCTTTGGATGTAATTAGACTGCTCAATATGCCCGGCATTAAGTTTGACATTGTAAACCATTCTTTTTCTTCCCTTAACAATGGATCCATACAAATACGCATTGACGGTGTGATTTCCACTCAAAAAGATTTGATAGCCTTACAGCCGCAGGATATCGCCCGAATTGAATATGTGAACAATCCCGGTATTATGTACGGTGAGGGACTTTCAGCCGTCATCCTTGTAAAAACTCATAATAATTTTATAGGTATTCAAAGCGGTGTACGCATTTCTCATGCGCTCACAACGCCATTAGGCAGAGGATATGCATACATCAATCTTGTAAAACCTTACGACCGCTTTTCTTTCAAACTTTCAGGGAACTACAATCAAGCCGACGGTAACTATACTTTGGGCACAAAAGACCTAAATTATCCACAAAGCATCCTTCATCTTGAAAATCATGGAGAAAACTATCGCAACCGCAAATACTCACCATCGGCACAGTTTGACTATACCCATTCATTTACAGAGCTCAACTTTCTCAACATTAGTTTGAAATACTCATCAAACACGAACAATCCGACCGACATAAAGTCAAACACCCTTACTGACGAAAAACAGTTCTACACGGAACAGACAAATACGAAAGATGTTGAACACAACACATCGCTCGACATCTATTATTCGAACACGTTCGCAAACGGAAGCAAGATTGACGCAAATATTACGGGCACTTATATTGGAACTGACTATTCTGATTTCTATTCAAAAAAATATCTGACCGACGGCTATTCTGATTACAATTACAGCTACCTTGCCGACGGCCGCCATGGTTCTGTCATCGGAGAATTGAAATACAACATGCCTATTTTTAAAAAGCATTATCTCACGTTTGGCACACGCAACAGCTATTCTGTAACTCATAACGACTATATCATTGAATATCTGACGACTCCTTCCTATATGGATGTTTTCTCAACATACAATTATGCAGAATTTTCCGGCAGTATCACTAAACTGAATTATTCAATAGGTGGAGGTTTGTCTTATACTAACCGCAAAGACAATTCGCAAAACAGACATTATCTGTTCTTCCGTCCTAAACTTACATTGCAAATTCCTTTTTCAAAACAGTGGTCATTGCAGTATTATCTCAGCATAGTTCCCAATGAACCCGTTTTATCACTACTGTCAAATGTTGAACGCCCTATGTCGGAATATGAGATAAAAATAGGTAATCCTGCTCTCAAACCATATCAGGCATATACCAACCGCCTCACATTAAGTTATATGAAAAACAACACATATTGTGCATTGAACGGTTATGTGCAATATAATGTCAATCCTATCTTTCAAAGCATCAGCTATGATGATGTGAATCGACGGTTTGTCTACAATTCTAAAAACGAAGGCCATTATTTACATGTGCAGACACAGTTGTATGCCAGCCAGAAACTGTTCAGCGAAAAACTGTCTATTGCCGCATACGGATTGATGAACCATTACGAAAACCATGCGACTGCATATCAAAACAAATATACGGCATTTTTGTATGGTGGTTCATTAAGCTATAATGAAAAGAAATGGGGAATCGCAGCCAGTTATCTGTCACCGGTCAGTTACCTTTTTGACGAAGTAAAAACAACACAAAATGCCAACATTCAACTTTCAGGGTATTATAAAATAAACAAACTCCAGATAGCTTTAGCTATAAACAATCCTTTCAGAACACATGCTTATTCTCAAAAAGAAGAACTGATTAGCCAGTTTATACAATCGACTTCTACAAGTTACGCCAATTATAACAACAACTTTGTAAATCTAACTATAAGTTACATCTTTAACAAAGGCAAGGACAAGACACATCGCCGAATTCTTCAAAATTCAGATACCGATTCCGGTGTAATGAAATAAATACGGCTTAACATTCGTGTACTTTTATTTTCCTGTATTTACGCAATACAGAAAATATCTTTTGTCCCCGAAAATGCCGTTTAATTAAAACTAATTACTACATTTGCGATGTTGTAACAACTGATTTGTATTTTGAAATATCTGCTTTCTATAATGTTTCTGTTGGCGGCATTTTTTGCCGCCGGTGCCGAAGAAACGGTTCCCGGCCTTCCTTCGGTTCAAAACAAAGTGTATAAAGGTTTCTATTATTTCCAGACAGAAGAAAGCGACAGCACATTGATGCTGGTAATGAATCCCATCACCGTATTTCCCCCGGAACGGTTCAAAAACAAAAAGGAGGAAAAATTCTACTGGCGCACTGTCCGCGACGTGAAAAAGGCGCTCCCTTATGCAAAACTTATCATGGCTACCCTGATTGAAACTTATGAATATATAGAAACTCTTCCGACAAAAGAGGAAAGGGAAGCACACTTGAAACGCATGGAACATGACGTATTCGAGCAGTACAAGCCCCAGCTGAAACGCTTCAGCAGCAGGCAGGCCCGAATTCTTGTAAAACTGATATACAGGGAAACCAACCAACCATCCTACGACATCATCAAAGCCTTCCTCGGCGGATTCCGTGCCACGTTCTGGCAAATGTTCGGCAGCATGTTCGGCGTCAGCCTGAAAGCCGACTGGAATCCACAAAAAGACAAAAATGACGCCATCATTGACCGTATCAGCACCCTTGTAGAACAAGGGGCACTCTAACGAATTTCCCACATAACTTGTCAACAATTTGCCGACTTTACAGCGAAGCCTGCACGCTTTCCTCCACTCTATATTTTCACATTATAGACAATCCATCAACAGGCTATCATCAGTTTATCAACATTTTTAATACTGATAAACAAGTATTTAACAGAATTACCAACATTGTCAACAACTTTGTTGACAACCCTGAACAATCAGAATTCCCGAATATAATCGTCGAGAAGAACATTTTTCGAAAGTCCCATTTTTTTACGCATACGGTAGCGGGCAATGATTATCGTCTGAGGTTGGACCGACAGCATTTGTGCTATATGCTTGTTGCTGATGTTCATCTTGCAATAGGCACACAATCGCAATTCGTTTTCCGTCAGATTCGGGTGCCGTTCCTTCAGTTTCGTGAAAAACGAAGGATGCACTTCCTCAAAATGCATCTTGAATTTTTCCCAATTGTTTTCTTCCGACAGAATATCATTCATCATATTCTTGATATGGCTGACCGTACGGGTATCAATATTCCCTTCATCCTGCTCTGTTTCCAAATAAGAGATAATATCCGACATTTTCTCGTTCTTTGCCATCGAAAGTAGTTGAGAACTCGACAACTCACGGTTTTTCGTATCCACTTTCGTTATTTCATCGAATATTTTCATTTCCAGTTCCTTCTTCTCCAGTTCACGCAACTTTTTCTCCGAACGCACCTTTTTCCGAAGCAGATTGATAGCAATCATCGACATTATCAGCAATAACACCAGCGAAACGCTGCCTATCCACAATATCGTTTTCAGCTGCGACTTTTCCATCGCCAGTTCCCTAAGTTGGTATTCCTGACTCACAATGGCCAACTTCACCTTTCCTTTCAAAATACTGGAGCTCACCTGGCTTCCATGAATGGAATCGCTGTATTCACTTGCCCGGATTTTCATTTCATACGCCTCTTTCCAACGCTTTTCCTGGCCGTAAATCCGCGACAACAGCTCGCACACTTCGCCTTTCTGTCCAAACTTAAGTAAATTCGTGTTCGACTGCACATACAATTCCTCCGCCAAAACCTGTGCACTGTCGACCATGCCGTTATCAAAAAACCAGAAAGCCTTATTCTTGACAGCACTCATCCGGCATTGCCAGTCATGGGCAGCTTCAGCTGTTTTAATGGCATTGTCAATCCAGTTTTTCTGTTCCTTCGCATCGTCAAGCAACCGTGAATAGGAAAGCATGCAATAGGATTTGATATCCAACCTTCCGTCTTTTGGAAAATTGTCGATGACATTTTTCAGCAATTCCTTGGCCTTGTCTTTTTTTCCGGTCTGTTCATAAATATACGCCACCTGTTGCTGGGCCAACAACAACATATCATCCTGATGGCTTTCTTGAAACCACGAGCGAGCTTTCTCGATATACTTCAAAGCCTCCTGATAATCGTCAATAAAAAGGTAAATCAACCCGGTATTGCCGTCGCACAGAGCTTTCATTTCCCAGTCACCCACAGAGGCAAAATATTCCGACAGACGACAACAGAGAGTATAGGCTTCAAAATAAAGCCCCTTATTCAGCAACAGATTGCTCTTCAAAGCCAGCAACCGGTGATAGTCGTAAGCATAAGCTACCGTATCTACGATTCCGACAGCTTTATCGACCAAAGCAAGTGCCCGCTCGATGTTCTGTTTTCCGGATATCTCAGCGTCCCAGTAGATGGCCCTCGCTTTCATCGGCTTCTTTCCCGTAGAATCAGCCAGGCTGTACATGGCCGAAACCAATTTCCGCAGTTCGGCAGTATTCATATTATTTTTATTCCGGTAGAATTCAATTTTCTCGTTAAGCCTGTCAAAATCGGGCTCAATGGATTTCCACATATAGGTGGAAGCCGACAAATCAATTCCTGCCAGCAAAAGAACCACTATTAAAGCAAAATACCTCTTCATAACATACAAAAATAGCATTTTTTCTACTTGTATATACATTGTATATGCCATTTTTTTCACTTTTGAAATACAAATCACTAAAATTGCAACAAATAATCACAATTTTCATCGTTCCACTTAAAAATAAAAAGTATGGTAAAGAAAAAAATTGCAACAGTTTTATTGTCGCTAAGTAGCTTGACAGCCTTTTCAGGCAACAATCTCCCTACTGTTTCCGAAGTAAAACTATCGACACCGACGGTAGAAACTTTAGAAGAGACTACCGGTTCTGATGCCCAATATGCTTATCCGGTTGCATTAAGCTGTATTGGAACACTTGATGAAAATCTGAACCCCGTGTGCAACTATCTTTCCTTCAACCGCCTTATTAATAAAAATTACTTTATATGGGCGCCGAAAGATAAAGAAATCATTTATGCCGATAAAACCACAAATGGTCCGACGGCATGGAACTGGTCAGCACCGGGAGCGCAAATCGGCGTTACGACGCAAAACGCCAGTATGACCTACAATGAATTAGGACACTACGAATTTCCCACACTGACTGCCACAACAGCCAACGGCACAAGCAGCTATACGGCTGAAGGGGAATTGCTTGTCAGCGGAAAAGCAGAAATAACCACGGCCAACTGCCGCAAATGGGGCGAAACCTACATGGTAGGACGTCTGCCTCTGAAAGGTGCTGACAACTCGGACGCAGGAAATCTCGGAGGAACCAACAGCGCGGGAATGACCGGCTACGGCAACTTTTTCATGACGGCCCACGCCAATGCCCACATGACAGGCGTCAACGTATATCTTGCCTATAAACCTACTAAATATAAAGAAGGGGCAGAACTGCTTCTACGTGTATGGTATCCGCTGGAGGATGAAAGCGGAATGAACTTTACGGGACTTCCCATTGAAGTTGTTACCCTTCCATTCAGTGAAATCAGAGATGCCAAAGAGGGGGAACTCCCTGTGAAAGATGCAGCCGTGGCTGAATTCGTATTTGAAAAGCCTCTGCAAATCTGGGACAAGCCCATGTTTTTTGTCACAGTGGAAGGTTTCAGCGATGATCCGTCAACAGAGGATTTCTGCATGCTAACGGAAGTAATGGGCCAAACGATTCCGACAGAACAAATGTCAAACATTTTTGCCCATAACTCTTTTGTCAACTACATGAACAGCGGATACACCTTGCCAATCAACTATTTCGGTGCAGCTCCAGGAGCTTCTTTCATGATTTGCCCGATTATCGACAACCAGGACGGCGACTCAGGAGTAATAGAAAACACCATCGAAAGCAGCAAAACATCCGTATCTGTATCAAACGGCTGCGTAACGGTGAAAAATCCGAAAGCAACATCGTTCAATGTCGTCAACATAGCCGGAACGACAGTCGCATCAAAATCATCGAACGACGGGATTGCTGAATTCAGCCTCACAAAAGGCATCTATATCATTCAGGTAATGAAGAAGAATCAACAGATTGATGTTAACAAAATAATGGTCAAATAAAAAATCAAGTATTATGAAAAAATTTACCCTTTTAATGGCAGCCGGACTATTGGCTTCCACATTTAACGCTAACGCTGAATATTATTGGACCAATATTTCAGCAGGCGACGCTACCACTTACGCACTCAGAAACGATGGTACACTTTGGACTTGTGGCTGGAACGAAAAAGGACAACTTGGCGTTCCGGATGTGAGCGAAAGAACAGGCACATTTTCATGTGTTGGAACATCTAAAGACTGGAAATTTGTAGCCGGAGGCAAAGCTTACGGATTCATGATCAAGGAAGACGGAACGCTTTGGGCAGTAGGAACAAGCACAGACGGTGTGCAAGGAACCGGCGACGGTATTGACCATAAGACTCCTGTACAGGTCGGAACGGATACCGACTGGGCATATGTGACAGCAGTACGCTTCTGGGGCTATACGGCCTTGGCAATAAAAACTGACGGTACGCTTTGGGGATGGGGCAGCAACTCCAGCAATCAATTAGGAACCGGCAACACCGGACAAAATGAAACTGTTCCCGTTCAAATCGGTACAGACAGCAATTGGAAAATGGTTTCCATGGGTTCCTCCCACACAATAGCAGTGAAAACCGACGGTACACTCTGGGGATGGGGCAACAATATCTACGGACAACTTGGTGACGGAACGCAAACTTCCTCCAAAACGCCTGTCCAAATAGGAACGGACACAGACTGGAACTATGTGCAGGCAATTGACAACCGTTCGTATGCAGTCAAAAATGACGGCACACTGTATGTTTGTGGTTCAAATGCTTACGGACTGCTTGGCCTCAACCAGACAGAAGAAGAACTGGTTTCTTCCTACAACACCTTCACAAAGGCTTCCAACTTTACAGAAAAAGTAATCAGTGTATCGGGATGTGAAAATACAACCACATTTGCCGTAGGTGACAATGGAGTCATTACTAAAATATACACCGTAGGCGACAACACTGACGGCGCACTGGGTGACGGCAACGGAAAACTGCTGACAGCAACTTCTTCCTCCGACGAAATGCCACGCTCATATACATTGGTTGAACCGCTTCTGCCGGAAGGACTGAACTACAGTGTACTTTCGTCCGGACAAAACTATTCGCTCACCATTACAACAGATGGCAAACTTTATGCCTGGGGACGTAATAAGGGCGGACAATTGGGCGATGATACGGATGTCGACATGCTTCCTACCAGCATTTACAAAAAGCCTGTTCTCATTCCTTGCCCACAAACGGAAATCGACGCATCGGTAAATACCGTTCTTTCCGACAACACTGTAAGATTCAACGGTTCTACTTTATTCACAACCGAACCCATCCAGAATGTGAACATCTATTCTCTTTCCGGAGCACTTCTCAAAAAGGCTAATACTGTTGAACAGACTTGGACAGTTGACAATCTTGAAAAAGGCATTTATTTGCTCCAATATACACTCGACGGAAAACCGAACACAATGAAAATTGTGAAGAAATAACACATCAATAACCACGTATGGAATGACTGCCACAGTGGTCATTCCATACTTTAAACCAAATACATATTATGAAAAAACATTTACTTTATTATTTAACGGTAGCATTTTTATCCATACCGTTTACTACATTTTCACAAGAACCTACAATTGTCGACAGTAACGACATACCGGGAGGACTAACCAAGGCTGAAGCAATCAAGTTAACGGGAACATGGAATACCGACAATTTCCAGGAACTGGCTCAAGGCATCGGCACGACCGGGTTCGGGGCAACCAACACCAAACTTAAATCTGTCGACATGTCGGAAGCCCTCATAGAGGAAGGGACTGACTTGCTCGTCAGCGGAGGTTTTTCTTCCAATGGCGTATTTGTCAACTGTACGGCATTGACTACCGTGACAATGCCGGCACCTGAAGAAGCTGCAAAATTCAACAATCTGACAAAAGCATTCATGAACTGCTCAAGTCTGGAATCCGTCGATTTGAGCGGATGCACCGCAATCACTTCCCTCAACAATGCCTTCTACAATTGTTCAAGTCTAAAGGAAATAACCATCGCTTCCAACGCGCTTACAAAATCAAGCAGCATGGCTAACACTTTTGAAAACTGTACTTCCCTTCAATCCGTAAAACTACCCTCCACCATAGCTTTTGCAACAAAAACTTTTGCCAGCTGCACGGCTTTGACGGATATTGACTGGACTTCTTATGAAAGAACTGAAGCACCGGTTTTCTATTATGACATGTTTGACGGTATCAGCGATCTGAAGGCCATAACATTGACAGTGGACAAAAAATGTATCGACTTGTTTACGGCTGATGAGAATTGGAGCAAGCTGAACATTCAGGGATCTGAAATGTCGTCTGTTGAAAAGATTGTTGACAATCATGTTTATATCTCCGGCAATCAGCTTTACACTGCATCTCCCATATCTAACGTATCAGTTTTTTCCGTGTCCGGCAACAAGGTAATGTCGTATGAAACCGTAGAAAACACCCTCAGTCTCGCAGGACTGCAACCAGGCATATACGTAGCCGTATACAAAAAAGGCAACGCTTCATATGCCTACAAATTCACTGTACGATAAATAAATAATCTTTCCCGATAGAAAAAATGGAGCCGTGCCACCGCATAGCTCCATTTTTTCTATATATGCAAGTTTTCAACCTGTTGACAAGTCTGTCGAAAACTGTTATTAACAAGCAAACATTAGTTGTTAATTATATTGTAATCAGTAATTTATCTGTTAATAAACTATCAACAACCTGTCAATATAAATTTAATGCTCAATCTTCATTCCTGCCGATTTCCAGGCATTGAATCCCTTGTCAAGTTCGTATACTTTGAAGCCTTTTTTCAACAAAATCTTCATGGCCGTCTTACTTCTGTTACCGCTGCGACAATATATGGCAACCGGAATATTTTTGTCCAGCAACTTATCCACATTCTGTTCAAAACCGCTGTTCATAACATCAATATTGACAGCTCCCGAAATATGGCCTTCCCCGTATTCCTGCGGTGTGCGAACGTCTACAATCTGAACATTCCCCGTACTTATAATCTCGTTAAACTTATCAACACTCAACGAATTATTGGAATTGGCATTGTTACAGGACATTGCACAACTTCCAAACAACATAATGCACAATGTTTTCCACAAATTCTTCATATACTTTTCTCTCTTTTATTTTACATAAAACAACTACTTGTCAACAGTTGTTTATAAACTAAAAAATAAATTGTAAATCAAACAATTAAAAGTTAACAAACTATTAATAACCTGTTCATAGAGGGTCAAAAAAAATAGCCCTGCTATTTTTTCATGGAAATGAAGAAATTCCACATCACAATGCCGGCAGTTATCGACACATTCAACGAATGTTTCGTTCCATATTGCGGCAGTTCAATACACACATCTGAAGCGTCGACAGCCTCCTGCTTGACACCCTTGACTTCATTTCCTAAAATAACGGCATATTTACCATTTTTATCAACAGTAAAGTCGAGCATGTTAACACTACCGTTAACCTGCTCAATGGCACACACTTTGTATCCATCCGACTTCAATTTTTCAATCAACGGTATTATGTTATCAACATGTTCCCATTCGACTGAATCTTCCGCCCCCAATGCCGTTTTATGAATTTCAGGACTGGGAGGAGTTGCCGTAATGCCGCACAGGTAAATCCTTTCAATAAGAAAAGCATCAGCAGTCCGAAAGACAGAACCTATATTGTTCAAACTGCGGATGTCGTCAAGTATGACCACCAGCGGAATTTTCTTTATATGATGATACTCATCGCAACTGACCCTTGCCAGTTCAAGCATTGTCTTCTTTTTCATACATAAATGATTTACTTTTACAAAAGTACAACACAAATTGATATTCAACAATTGCTATCAACAACATGTTAATAATCGTGTTGAAAACGCTCAATAAGTCATTTAAACTTTATAGCTAAAAAATTTGCATAACTCATAGTCGGCCGGCTATAAAAACAATACCCATATAACAAAAAAAGTTAGCACAAATAAATTATTGATGATTTAACAGCCTTTTCAACATAAATAGGCATACATAAAGCCATAAATTTATTAACTTTGCCGATTATTAACAAGTTGTTGATAAAACACTTAAAAATCTATTTTACAGTTTTATTGACTGTTGAAAGAATGCCAATAGAGCGTAACAATAGATTAATAAGTTCATATGCAAGAAAAGTACAAAAAACTTATTGCAGTTATCAACGTGCTAATAATAACATCATATATTTTTTCTTTAAAATAAAAAAAAGAAATTATTGATTAACATGAATGTCGACAACTCTAAAAAGTTAACTCTTTCGGATAGTGAGTTGGTGGAAGCTATTCAACAACTGAAGAAAGAAAAAAATGCGGTTATCCTGGGTCATTATTATCAGCGTGATGAGGTACAGGCCATTTCCGATTATATTGGCGACAGTCTGGCTTTGGCTCAAGTGGCAGCCAAAACGGATGCCGACATCATTGTCAGCTGTGGAGTCAATTTCATGGCTGAAACGGCCAAGATACTTTCTCCTGAAAAGAAGGTGCTTGTTCCTGATCTGAATGCGGGATGTTCGCTGGCGGACAGTTGCGACGCTGCCGAGTTTGAAAAGTTTATTAAGGAAAATCCCGGACATGTTGTCATCAGCTATGCCAATACGAGTGCTGAGGTGAAGGCTTTGACTGATGTCATTGTCACTTCTTCCAACGCACGTCAGATTGTGGAGAGTTTTCCGGAAGACCAGAAAATTATCTTCGGTCCCGACCGTAATTTGGGCGGATATATCAATCGTATGACCGGCCGTCACATGAAACTGTGGAACGGATGTTGTCATGTTCACGAAAGTTTCTCTGTTGAAAAGTTGGTTGAATTGAAGGAAAAGCATCCGCAGGCCAAAGTGCTGGCTCACCCGGAATGTAAAAAGGAGCTGCTTGAATATGCCGACAAGATAGGTTCGACTAAGGCGTTACTCGACTATTCCATCAAATCGGACAGCAAGGAATTTATAGTTGTGACGGAAGCCGGTATTCTGTATGAAATGCGCAAGGCTTCGCCCGACAAGGTATTCATTCCGGCTCTGACGGAACAGGGCGGTTGCAACGAATGCAATTTTATGCGTTTGAATACGTTGGAAAAGATATATGAATGTCTTAAAAACGAGACACCGGAAATTGTTATAGAAAAAGAACTGTGCGAAAAGGCTGTCAAGCCTATCCAGCGCATGCTGGAAATTTCCCGATCACTTGGTTTGATAAAATAAAAAACAATATATAAAATGGAATACAATCACAAAGAGATAGAAAGCCGTTGGCAGCAGTATTGGAAAGATAACAATATTTACAAAGCCGATATTAATAAGGATAAACCGAAGTTTTATGTGCTTGACATGTTTCCATATCCTTCGGGAGCAGGTTTGCACGTAGGCCATCCGCTCGGCTACATTGCATCCGATATCTATTCACGCTACAAACGTCTGCAAGGTTTTAACGTGCTTCACCCGATGGGATATGACGCTTATGGCCTTCCGGCAGAACAATACGCCATTCAGACCGGTCAGCATCCGGAGGTTACTACTGTCAATAACATTAACCGCTATCGTGAACAGTTGAACAAGATTGGCTTCTGCTATGACTGGAGCCGCGAAATAAAGACTTGCGACCCTTCCTATTATAAATGGACACAATGGGCCTTCATAAAAATGTTCAAGAGCTATTATGACAACGGTCTTAAAAAGGCTATGCCGATTGACAATCTTGTTGCCGCTTTTGAAAAGAATGGTACGGAAGGCGTAAATGCCGCCTGTAGCGAAGAACTTTCATTCACTGCCGACGAATGGGAGGCAATGTCGGAAAAAGAACAGCAGAATACATTGATGAACTACCGTATCGCTTATTTGGGCAATACGATGGTAAACTGGTGTCCGAAGCTGGGTACGGTACTTGCCAACGATGAAGTGAGCGAAGGTGTTTCTATTCGCGGCGGTTATCCTGTTGAACAGAAAATGATGCGCCAATGGTGTCTGCGCGTTTCGGCTTATGCACAACGTCTGTTGGACGGATTGGAAACTATCGACTGGACGGATTCGTTGAAGGAAACGCAACGCAACTGGATTGGCCGTTCGGAAGGTGCTGAAATGAACTTCAAGGTAGTAGGCAAGGATTTGAATCTTGAAATCTTCACTACCCGTGCCGATACAGTGTTTGGTGTTACCTTTATGGTTTTGGCTCCGGAAAGCGAATACGTTTCGTTGCTCGTTACCGACGAACAGAAGGAAGCTGTTGACAATTATCTGAACGAAATCAAACATAAGACAGAACGTGAACGCCTTATTGATAAAAAAGTGACAGGCGTATTCTCCGGCTCATATGCGGTAAATCCGTTGACAGGAAAAGAAATTCCTGTATGGATCAGCGACTATGTGCTTGCAGGATACGGTACAGGTGCAATTATGGCAGTTCCTGCACACGACAGCCGTGACTGGGATTTTGCAAAGAAATTTAATCTTCCTATTATTGAAGTTGTTTCAGGCGG
>URMA01000079.1 GCA_900548875.1 uncultured Porphyromonadaceae bacterium
CCTCGTAAGTCATCTCGGCAACTACTCCTACGGAATTCAGACCGCAGCCGTTCCAATCCATCGTCCATGCATCCGACGTAACGTTAGTTCCGTTGGTAATCGTCGGTACCGGAGTTACCGTAGGCGTCGTTGCAGCCAGAGAGAACTTCAGACCGATCTTCGAAGCATCGGTACCGTCGGGATAAGCCGCATTGTAGGCATTGGTCAGGGTGATGGTTTCGACCGTGAAGCTGTTGCCGGTCTTGTCTGCCGTACCCATGACTACTACGTTGCCCTCGGCATTGACGCTGGTACCCTTGGCCAGATAGAAGCCCTGATCCTTGTTGATCGTTACACTGCCTTCGATTGCGATCGAGAAGACTGCATCGGCGATCGTGTAGCAAGCGCCCTCAGGTGCCGTGAAGGTATAGGACTCGGCATTGTCGAAGTCCACATAGCTGCGCTGGAAGTCTACGCACAGACGGTCGTAACTAGTCCCTGCCTTACCGATTCCATTGTAACGAACGGCTGCTTCGAGAGCCTGCGTCGTGGCGTTTTTCTGCTCGTTGTTCTTCATTTCGCCGGGGTTGGTGCTCTGACGCATGAAAGCGAGGAATTCACTGGCATCGGCGAAGAAGGTCTGATCTTCGGGCAGCAGTTCGTAATAGAGACTGCGGTCGTTGCGGTATTTCTCCCAGTTGTATCCTTCGAGGGTGTCGGGGTTGACCGCCAGATCGACCCTGACGTCGCGGTCGAGTTTCGACGATCCGTTTACGGCGACGGTGATGAGCGTGTCCCTGACATTCGCATCCACATAGTTGAGATCGTACTCGCGGAAGCCGTTCTGGTTGATCAGCACGTGTTTGATGAACAGCTCGTCGTCGAGCTGGTTGTTGTTGCAGGCCGTGAAAAATGCCGTTGCGGCAAGCAGGAATATAATTGCTTTTTTCATAAGTCGTGTTCGTTTTGCGGTTACTACCAGCCCGGATTTTGGGTCAGTTTGGTGTTGCGCTTCAGTTCGTCGTCGGTGAACGGCCAAAGATACATCTTGTCCATGAAAACCTTGGTTATCTGCGTCGGCGTGGTTTCGTAGAATCGTTCTTTCTGCGTGCCGGACCCCTTCATGTCGACGTTCATACCCATTACGGCTTCGTTTTCTTCCGTTGCAGCGTCTTTCCAGCGGCGGAGATCGAAGTAGCGCGATCCTTCCATGAAGAATTCGATCTGGCGTTCGCGCTTGAGTTTATCGCGGAAGGTGTCGGGCGACCTGTATTCCGCATCCGTGAGATCGGGCAGTCCGGCGCGGAAACGCACCTGCCGGAATGCTTTTCTGATCTCGTTCACATCGCGCTTTACGATAAACGGTTCGTCATAAATTACATGGTTGAATTCGTACGCTTCGCCGTCGGGAAGTTCATTCAATGCTTCGGCATACCATAACAATACGTCGGCGTAGCGAATTTCGGGATGCGGCTTGTAGGTCGTTCGTCCGCCTTCGTCCCACGAGTCGTCGGGGTCGTAATATTTTTTGATGCCGATGCCGGTGAGCGGGAAGTTGTAGGGACGCGACAACTGTTTCCCGTCTTGGCCCGCGCGGTAGTAGTTGCAGCGGAAATTCTGGTATCTCTGGTCGGCGGTGCCGTTTTCCCAGATGCAGCCGTTGTAGGCGATCGAAGCGTAGAACCGCGGTTCGCGGTTGAGCCACATCCGGTGACAGTCGTTCGGGACGAACGGATCGTTGGTGTCTCCGGTGGTGAATCCCGATGTGTAATAGGGATATTCGCTACTTGCCTGATCCTTGTCGCGGCCGTCCCGCATGTAATAGGCGTTGACCTGTTTGAGCGTGGCCGCCATGTTGTTCGTGCCGTTATGCGAATAGGGGAATGCCTTATAGACGAACGAGTTGACGTCGGCGCCGCTCTGTCGCATAAAGATGAATTCGTTGTTGAGCGTTACGGGAGTCTCTCCGTTGAAGAGCTGCGCATAGGATTCAAAAGGATCGATGCCTCCGGCTCCTTCGGGGAATGCCGCCGTGGGGACATTCGGTGCCAGAGGTGCCGTTGTCGCGGTAGCCCTTACCGTTATCAGTTCGTAAAGTCCCATTTCGATCACCTCCTTGGCCGCTGCCGCCGCCCGCGCCCATTTGCGGATGTCCTTTTCCTGCGGAATCAGGTTGCGGCCTTCGTTGTCCTTGACGTTGAACAGGTCTGTGTTGCCGTTGAAGAGAGGCGAGGCGGCATAGAGCAGTATCTTGGCCCGCAAGGCTAATGCGGCGCCCTGCGTGGCGCGTCCGACCCATGTCGAAGCGTATTCCGAAGGCAGGATGCGGGCTGCGCGTTCCAGATCGGAGAGCATGAAATCGACCATTTCGTCGATCGTGGCGCGCGGGAGTGCCAGCTCTTCGTAATCGAGCGAGATGTCCTGTCCTTCGTCGGGTACGATCGGGACCGGACCGTATTGGCGCATCAGGGTAAAGTAGAAATAGGCGCGCAGGAAGCGGGCTTCTCCCTCCATGCGTTCCCGTTCGGCCGACGAGACCTCCAGACAGCGGTGAACGTTGTGGATGAAAATCGAAGCCGTACGGATTCCGACATACATTGCATTGTAGCGGTCTTCCCAAACGGGGTTCGTCGATGAGTACTGCCCGTTCTGGTAGAGTTCGCACGAGGCGTTTGCATCGTTGTAGATCGCTTCGTCCGATGCGAAGTAGAGGGCGCCGTTCGAGAGCGACGGAGTGCTGCTCAGTGAGCTGTAGACCTCCCAGAGCCACTGTTTCGTGGTGTTTTCGCGGACGAAGATCGAGTCGTATTGCTGCATGTCTTTCACATACTGCTGGACGTCGAGAAAGTCCCCGCACCGGATCATGCTCAGTGCGGCAAACATGACGATCAGAATGTTTCCTATTTTTTTCATAATAATCGGGATCTTAAGGTTAGAAGCTGACGTTCACGCCGAATGTATAGGTTCTTTGGATCGGGTAGGAGTTGCCGTCCTTGCTGCCCATTTCGGGGTCCCACCAATCGAACGACGACCAGCAGGCGAGGTTATAGCCGAGGAAGAAGATGCGTGCCTTCTCGACCCGGAATTTGCGGGTGAAAGCTTTCGGGAGCGTATAGCCCACTTCGAGGTTTTTCAGGCGAAGGTAGTGCCCGTCGCGCAGCCACCATGTGGACCATTTGGTGTTGTTTTCGCGGGGACCGTACGAGAGCCGCGGGAAAATGGCGTCTTGGCGTTCGGTGGCGGGGTCTCCCGATATTTCGCGTGATATCCAGCGGTTCTTGGGGTCGGCTACTACCGAAAGGATGTTGCCGGCGTCGTTTGCGATGAACGGGAACGTGGAATAACCTTCCATAATGAAGTCCATCTTGCCCGTACCCTGAAACAGAATGCTGAAATCGATGCCTTTCCATTGGGCGCTCAGTCCGAGACCGTATACGAGTTCCGGGGTTCTCGTGTTGCCGATCGGAACGATGTCGTCGTCGTTGATGACGCCGTCGCCGTTGACGTCCTTATACTTGATGTCGCCGGGCATCAGTTCCTGTCCGTACTGGGTCGGGCTGCTGGCGATTTCGGCTTCGTCCTTGAAAAGACCAAGTGCGATCAGACCGCGGTTCTGTTCCCATTTGTAGCCCTGCGTCATGCGGTAATAGAGCGCATTGGCCGCTTCGTCGTATTTCAGCACCTTGTTGTAGGCATAGGTCAGGTTGCCGCGGAGCGTGAAGATGAAGTCCTTGCCGATACGCTGCGTGTAGCCGAAGTTGCCGTCGATACCCTCCGAGCGCATGGAACCCACGTTGCCCCAAGGACGTTGGTCTATCGATCCGCCGACCAAAAGGCCGGTAGTGCCGGGTAGGAAACCGCGCCGTATGAAGATGTCTTCGCGGTGGTCGCGGAAAATATCCACCGTCAGATCGAACCGATCGGCGATTTTCAGGTCGAGACCGAGGTCCTGCTTGGTGGTGACTTCCCATGTCAGGTTTTGCGAACCCATGAGTTGTACGAGTATGCCGTCAGCCCTGTTTGCCCCCATATTTCCGAAATTGACGCTGTTACCGCCTGTTACCGTGGTGATATAAGGGAAGCGTGTTCCGCCGCCGATGCGGTCGTTGCCGACTTGGCCCCATGAATAGCGGATCTTGAGCATGGTAAGCCACGGCATATGTTTCTTGACGAATTTCTCGTTCGAGATCACCCAGCCCGCGGCGATTGCAGGGAAGAAACCGAAGCGTTCCTTCGGCTCGAAATTCTCCGATCCCGTATATCCGAAGTTGAATTCCACCAGATAGCGGTCGTCGTAACCGTAAGTTACGCGGCCGGAGAGGCCCATGTTGCGCTGGGGAACCGATTTGAAGACATTGTCATTGACATCGTTTTCCGAAAACGACTGCATGTAATAGTAGAGCAGACCGCCGACCCGGTGCTTGTTGAAAGCTCGGTCGTATGCCAGTTGCACTTCGCCGTAGGCGCGCCGGGAGCCGTAGACGTCCGATGTTTGCCAGAGCGGTTGCTCGTCTATGATCCGCGACGTAATCAGATTGCCTTCCATGTCGCGGACTCGTTCTGCCTTGTACAGAGCCGGCATTTTCAGGCGGCCCAGATTGTGCCGGTTGTAGGCGTCATAGGAGAACCGGCCGGTAAAATGCAGCCCTTGCGTAATAAAACTCAAGTCCTGTTTCAGTCCGATGTTCGATTCCACCTTGTTTTCCCAGAACGTGTAATAACCGGTGTGGTTGAGCAGTACATAAGGCGAAATGCCGTATCCGTCCGTACCGTAGGTCGGCAGCTGGCCGTTTGAATAGCGCAGGGGAACGGTGATCGGGGTCATGTAGGAGATCGACCTCCAGAAATCGTCGGTATTGCCGTCGGGTTTGGTGGTCATGCCCGGTTTGTGCTGATCGACGACCCAGCCGCCGAGACCGGCTTCGAGAATCGTGGTCTTGGTGATGTTGATGTCCGTGTTGATGCGGAAGTTGTAGCGTTTGTAATTGGTGTCCGTATCGTAGTTCTCTTTCAGCGAATCCTTGAAAAGCCCGCCCTGTTTGTAGTAGGAACCGGAAATATAGTAGCGGGCTGTCGAACCGCCGCCGCTGATATTGAGCGAAGTTTTGAATGTTGAGGTGCTTTTTTTCAGCAGGGCGTCGTGCCAGTCCACATTGGGGTAGAGGTCGGGATCGAGATTGTATTTGATGATTTCCAGATCGCTCGCGTCGTATACGGGGTCCTGATACCGCGACGCACGGGCTTCGTTGGCCAGCGAAGCATAGGTTTCCGCATCGACGAATTCACGTTCGATGGCGGACGAGGAGATGCCGTATTCGGCTTTGAAATTGATGTTCACTTTCCCCGCTTGTCCGCGCTTGGTCGTGACCAGAATGACGCCGTTGGCGCCGCGCTGACCGTAGATCGCCGTAGCGGAGGCGTCTTTCAGAACGGAAAACGATTCGATATCCTCGACGTTGATTTCGTTGAAATCGCGTTCGATGCCGTCTACCAGCACCAGTGCCGATGCGTTGGCGCCGAATGTCGAGATGCCGCGGATCCAGAATTCCGAAGCGTCCTTGCCCGGTTCGCCCGAACGCTGTACGGCGATGATACCCGGAACGTTTCCCGCCAGCGAGTTGGTGATGTTGGCGGTGGGGACTTTCAGATCCTCCATTTTGATCGATGTGACCGCTCCGACCACCGATGCTTTCTTCTGGAAGCCGGCGCCGACGACCACGACCTCCTCCATTGCATTGGAATCTTCTGCCAGTTTGACGTCGATACGGGTTTTGCCTGCGATCGGAATATCCTGCGTCGCATATCCCAAGTAGCTGAACGAGAGCGTTTCGTTGGCTCCGGTTTTGATTTTGTATTTACCGTCGATGTCGGTGTTGGTTCCCAGTCCGGGCTGGTTTTTCACGATGACGTTTACGCCTACCATAGGCTGCCCCTGCAAGTCGAGGACCGTGCCGGTGATCGTATACTCTTTGCTTTGAGCAAATGCGGAGACCGGATTACCCCCCCCCAGCATGATGCTGCATACGGTCAGTATATATAGTATAAGTTTCTTCATAGCGAACTATTCTACGGTGATTTTACAAATTCGGTTGTTTTCTTTGTCGGCCACATATACGGTCGAGCCGTCGTCGCTGACCGCAACACCGGTCGGGAATTGTAATTGTGCTTCGAGCGGATCACCCTCTGTGAAGCCGAGCTGTCCTCCGATGCCGGCATAGGTGGTGACGGTGGCTGTTCCGGCATTGTCTACAATGCGGCGGATGCAGTGATTCCACGTGTCGGCAAGGAAAAAGTCGCCCTGCGGGCCGGTGCACATCTGGTAAGGCTGGTTGATGCGCGCATCTTCGCCTACGCCGTCCTGATAGCCCAGCTGCCCGTCCATGCCGACCCATGTGTTGGGTTCGCCGAGCGTTTTCGTCGCGAAATCGTATTCCATGCGGACGATGGCCGAATGAGACGCTCCGCCGAGAGCCAGCGCGTAGAGGTATTTTCCGTCGTGGCTCCAGCAGTACGTGAAATCGGTGTTGTTGTTGAAACATTGCACGAGTTCCACCATCTCCTGTTTGTCGCGATCCCATCGCAGCACCATGCCTTTGTAATAGTCGTTGATGAACAGTTCTCCGTCCACGGGATTCAGGATCGAAGCGTTCGAACCTGAGCGGGGCGCATAAGTCTTGTGACGCACGAATCCGTCGGAGCGCAGCAGAAAGACGGTCGAAACATTCGAAGAGGAGCCTTCGACGCCGACGAAGAGCGTGTCGCAGGTCGTGCCGAAACTGATTGTGCGCAGGTTGTGCAGGCCGGGGGCGCGCCATGGAGTGCT
This sequence comes from uncultured Porphyromonadaceae bacterium, assembly GCA_900548875.1. Classification (GTDB taxonomy): domain Bacteria; phylum Bacteroidota; class Bacteroidia; order Bacteroidales; family Muribaculaceae; genus Limisoma. The sequence goes on from URMA01000079.1 coordinate 6,803, forward strand.
TACTTTTTCATTGATCAGGTCTACCTCGCGGATACATTTGTAGGCATCGGCTTCGAGGACGTACAGCTTCTGATTTTCGTTGTCCAGAGCCAGACGCAGCGGGCGGGCGAATTTCGCCTCCTTGAATGTGCCGTCTTTGTCTTCGGCGTTGAAACCGCCGCCGCAGAGGGTGGAGAGGTTTTTCTTGAATTCGTACTGAAATTCCTCCTCGAAAGCCACTTCCTGCGCTTCTTCGCCCTCACCGATGGTTACCGTGACCTTGCCGGTGTCGGCCCGCGCGGGGACGATGGCATAGATGCGGTTGCCTTTTGCGCTGACGACGCGGGCTTCCCGGTTTTCGTCGTTGGCGATTCGAACTTTGACTTTCGACGGGTCGTAACCGAAGTTCTCACCGCGGATGATGAGTTTCGTCCCTACACCGCCCTCTTGGGGAGAATAGCTTTCGAGCACCACTGGCTTGTTCGGATCGTAGACGGCGTTTTTGTCGGTGTCGTCATCCGAGCAGCTGGCCATAAAAACGGCGCTGACGACAAAGCCCGATACATATAACAGGCGGATTCGTTGTAACAGCATGCTTTTCATTTGTGGAAGTTTTGGTTTTTTAATTAGGTTAATCTTATCGGGCCGCTATCCGCCCGTTTGGTTCTGATGTTATACAAAAGTACGATGACGGATTTTGGGTTTCTAATCGGATTTTTGCAAATTCTTGTGCTATATTTGCGTTGAACACCCGAAGCGAAAGATTCCGGATGAACATATGAACAAAGTGTTTTTACGCTGCAACTCCATTATCGGACTATATTATATGGTGTGTGAGTTATGCCGATCTTTGTAATCCGGCAGGATGATGCAACAAGCGGGGACTTCCTGCTGGAAGTCCTGCTTGTGCTAAATTAATTTTGCCGGGCCATGTGGAGTTGGCGGATTATGAACGAAGCGTGCGAGTCAGTTTACCAGAAAACGGCGTATATCGCGGTCAGGATGATGACGATGCCCAGCGCTCCGACCGTGAGACCGGGAGTGAAGTCGAAAGCCTTACCGCCGATGCTGTAAGCCCGGCTGCTGCGGGTGCGGCTCTGGCTGTTGGTGCGCAGCATCACCCCGATGAATCCGAGCAGGACGCCGAGCATGTAGATGGCGTCGAAATGGTAGCTGGTCCAGCGTTTACTGAAGAGAATTCCCGCCATGATGCAGATCGCCGCCAATATCAGGAGTACCCACGAGGCTCTGACCATGGAACGGCGTCCCGCGATTTTCGAGGTGTCGTCCTGCACGGATTCGCTGCGGTCCAGCAGCGAGATCGTTACGGCGATGACGACCAATACGATGAAGGCATAGCTCATGCGCAGGACGAAACCCATGTCCGGATATGCGAATTTGAGCGCGATGCCGACCGGGATCGTGAGTATCGAGGTCCATAGAGCGGCCCGGTTCGTAGCTTTTTTCCATAACAGTCCCATACCGAATACGACGGTCACGCCCGGATACACATATCCCGAATACTCCTGAATGTACTGGAAAGCCTGATCCAGTCCGCCCAGCAGGGGTTTGGCGGCGGCCATGGCGATAAATAACGCGCAGAATGCGACCATGCGCCCGACGTTAACCAGCCGTTTTTCCGAGGCTTCGGGGGAGATCAGCCGTTTGTAGATGTCCATGGTGAAAATCGTGGCCGTGCTGTTGATCATGCTGGCGAGCGAAGAGACGATCGCGGCGACCAGAGCGGCGAAGGCCAGACCCTTGATACCCGTCGGTGTGAAGTTCTTCAACAGCCACGGATAGGCGCTGTCGGCCGTGGTGATCGAATCCTGCAGCCCGTGGATCAGGTGGGGATTGGTGAACAGTACATAGGCCGTGATGCCGGGAATGACGACGATCAGCGGGATGAGGAGTTTCAGGTAACCGGCAAAGAGCAGACCCTTTTTTGCTTCGTGCAGCGAACGGGCCGCCAGTCCCTTCTGAATGATATATTGGTTGAATCCCCAAAAGCCGATATTGGTGACCCAGATCGACCCCAACAGCAGTGCGAGTCCCGGCAGGTCTTTCGAAATGTCGAACTGTTGCCCTGTGGCCGGATCGGAAACGACCGTTCCTTCGGGGATTATCATGCTGAGGTGGTAATCTCCGCCGGCGTCGCGGATCGTATGGAAGACGTTCTGCAGTCCGGTCCATGCGCTGCCGTCGGCCATAATCGTTGTCGAGGGGTCCGCGGCTTTGAGCGCGAAATAAACTGCTACCAGACCGCCGCCGATTAGGAAAACGACCTGAATTATGTCCGTCCAGACGACGGCTTTCAGCCCTCCGTATATTGAGTAGAGTCCTGAAAACAAGAGCAGTCCAACGACGCCCCACATCATCGGAATACCGAGTACCTGCTCCATGGCCAAGGCTCCGAGCCATGCCACGGAGGTCAGATTGACGAAGAGGTAGAGCAGCAGGAAGAAGATGGAGAAAGCGATGCTGACGCCGTGCCCGTAACGTTCGTTAAGCAGTTGCGGCATGGTGTAAATCCGCTTTTCGATCATGATCGGCAGCAGGTATTTCGCCACGAGAATCAGTGTGGCGGCCGCAATCCACTCGTAGGCGGCGATACCTATTCCTATCCGGAATCCCGATCCCGACATGCCGATAAACTGTTCGGCCGAGATGTTGGCAGCAATCAGCGACGCGCCGATGGCCCACCACGAAAGCGACCTGCCGGCGAGAAAATAATCCGACGAACTCTTTTCTTTGCTGAAGCGCGAGACGTACAGTCCGATTGCAATGATGATAAGCGCATAAACGCCGAAGACCAGATAATCCGCTGTTTGGAATCCTGCATTCATTGGTTTTAGGTTGGATTTAGATTGTTATACAAAATTACCGTTGGAAATTTCGTAAATCCTATGGAATTTTTGCTAAAAATTGTGCTATATTAGCAAATAAAGGCATTTTATATCTTTTTATATAAGTTAAAGAGTCTGATATGGTGGCCGGGATGATTTTTTCGGAATCTGAAGTCGTATCTCTGATAACATCTGAACGGTGATTTTTTCCGTACTTTTCTTTGATTTTGGCTGTGACTATTGCCTCTGTCGGAGTAATTTCCAACTGCGTGAAGAATTGTGTAGTCTGCTTATTGACAGTAATACGCCCCATAATGGGCAATAATCCGCTCTTTTTCTGTTGCTTTTTTACATAAAAAAGCACGCTAAATGTGTTTTTCATGGTTACTTTTTTTGGTTGCAAAATTAGTTTAATTGTGTTTTAAATCTCTGACAATCAGCGGACAACTAACGGACTTTACAAGAAATTCGTAACCAAAATCGGGGAAAATTCGTAACCAAAAATATTTTTGGGTTTTGGTTACGAATTAGTAACGATTTTTTGTCGCAGTTTGGCATTCTGCTGTCGTAACCACAAAAGAAAAAAACCTTATAGTGTGCTAACTATAAGGTTTTTACGTTGCTTTGGCCGTTGTTTGGCACTTATTTGTGCCGGCTTTTAGCGTTTTTTGTACCCCCTCAGGGGCTCGAACCCTGGACCCCAACATTAAGAGTGTCGTGCTCTACCAACTGAGCTAAAGAGGCATCAATCGTTATATCAGGTAGTTACGAATGATAGTGCGATTGATTTTCCCTTTAATGTGTACCCTATGGAGAGCCTTTTGCCAACTGCAAGTGAATAAAATAAGGTTGTAATTTGTTAATTGTCATTTGATTAAGTCAATGGTTCTACATTGCTCAATGTGTTTTACCCTTGTGATTTGTCATAATTAATTCGTTTTTAGTTATTTGTGATGATTTTTAGATGCTTATAGACCCCGACATCTATTCTAAAAAAGAGAGGACAAACATTGCAAAACTGCAAAGTCTGTCCTCGTATCAGTTGAGAAAAACGCGTGGGAAAATTTTCCCCTCCTCCCTGCTCTCTCCTTTTAAGAATGTTGTGTTGCTTTTGTATCTATATGAACTGCTCTAAATATTTCTCTTTGAACCCAGCTAACGGGAATTTGAATACACCCTGTTTGCCCTCCGTTGTCGTATAATCGAATATGACCGTATCACTCTTTATATGGGCATCAAAGAGATTAAGGGTGTGGTTAGATTTGGAAAATGTTATAAGATTAGATAACGGAAGTACAAAAATGCCTGTCTTTCAATCTTGCGGGTCTAACTGAAAAGAGAAACCTGCTATATCCTGCCCTCGTTTGCAGAATCGAATCGCCATATCCTTTTCAGGGTCGATGTCGAGTTCAAAATAATAAGTGAATTTCAATGGTGTAGGTTCTGCTGTTTTGCGTCCTACGAATAGACAGACATTGCAATCCCGTGCGTAAGTTACGGCTTTGGCAACATAGGAGTACTGAATATCATCGACAGTCTCGGTCTTTGCCTCTCATTCAATTCTTGGTGTTTTTCTTTTCATTTTAGTTAAAATTTATATTGTGATTAAATCTTTGATTATGATGTAAATATACGAAAAATTTATGAAATATGCAAGTAATATAAAAAGGACAAACTTAGACAGATGGTCTATATTATACCGTTCTGCCCAAGTCTGTCCTAAGTAATTTGCAACTCTTATTTATTACAAATTCAATGTTTTCATTGCTTATTACCGTTTGGAATTATGACATCTCTTACAATATCTTTTGAGCAAGTCATATTTATAAATTCTTCCAAATCTTTTTTAGATGCAATTCTATTTTTCTGAACAGGGTCGTGTGTTGTCCAAATATCACAAACCCAATATCCTGCATTATTTGACGGCTGGTAACAATAAATCACTCTCCCGCCAATGGATTTTGCAAAGCGATGATTGTCGTCCTGCTTATCAAATCCCAATTCTGTTAGTTCTTTTTCTGTAAGCATATTTTTTTCAGAAATTATAACCAACTATTTTGGATGCATAGTAAGCCCTCCAAGCACCAGTTGTTTTATAGCTATCTACCGATGTCAATGGAACGCAAAATTTACCTTGCATTCCTTGGAAAGGATAGGAGGATGAACCCTGTAAACCATCTCCATCCAATTGGGGCGGTGTAGTTGGTTTACAGAAAATAACCGTAAGGTTATTGCCTGGATTATTACTGAAAGCTCTGCCTCCAATTGTAACAACCTTTTCTCCAATAGTTGCGCTAACCATAGAACTGCACGAGCTAAATGCGCCAGCCCCAATTGTTGTTACCATATCAGGGATTATGATGTTAGATAACTTTTTACAAGCGAAAAAAGCACTTTTCCCTATTTCTATTATCTGTTTTGGCAGAATAATGTTTGTCAAATTGCTACAATAACTGAATGCATTTTCTCCTATCTGTGTTATCCCTATAAAATATTCCAATTCATCAAAAGACTCAATTGCTGTGGATTGAAATATATTGGATATATCCGTAATAGCGGCTGCTTCTTTATAGGACAATTCACCATCACCATTTGTGTCCCAGTTCTGTATACAAAGAGCCTTTACAACAGGATCATCGAAATGAATAGTTTCCGTAGGAGATGGAATTGTTTGCCCAGTTTTTGAAATAGTGATTACCGTTCCATCTGCCAACTCAAAATAAACATTATTCTCGTCCTGCGTGATTTTGATGCTATCTGCATCCTTGCCATCCTCTCCCGTGGCTTTACCCAACTGTGCCCAATTCGCCCCGTTATCATAGGAAATCCACCAATAACCCTCTCGAATTTCGAGTTTGGGCGTAACACCATCTGAACCATCCGCACCATTATTACCGTCTGTCCCTTGTGCTTTTATCTTCTGTCCGTCCACAACGATAAACTCTCCGTCCAGCGTCCAATAATAGATGCCGTCCGTGTCTTTCTTCACGCTGATAACGGGTGTATTTCCATCTGCACCGTCTTTACCGTTGTAAATTACAATCGGGTTGCTCTTGGCAAACTTAATCGTATAGCCTACCACCTTGCCGTTCTCGGTCAGCGGGTCTACACTCGTAATATAATCGTTGTTTTGGAGTGCTGTTACAATCGTCTGTAAGGCTGAAAGATTGGTATTCGTTTCGTTGCAAAGACGCTGTAAGGCTTCAAATGCAGACCATGTAGGCAGTTTGATTTGTGTGCCGTTTGATAAGGTAAAAATTACATAGTCCGTACTGGTTTCATAATCCACGCCCGAAAACATAGAATCACCACCAACGCCATCTTCACCTGTTGCTTTACCTAACTGTGTCCAATTTGTTCCGTTATCATAGGAAACAAACCAATAATCATTTTCGATTTTGAATTGCGGGGTCGTGCCGTTGGTTCCATTTGTGCCGTCTTTACCCTCGGCTTGGATTTTTCCACCATCGACCACGATAAATTCACCGTTCAACGTCCAATAATAGACACCATCAGTATCTTTCTTTACGCTGATAGTGGGTGTTGTCCCATCTTCACCGTCTTGTCCGTCTTTACCGTGGTAGATGGTAATAGGGTTACCTTTGCTGAAAGTAATTGTATAGCCGATTTCTTTGCCGTCTTTCATAAGAGGTGTAGTCCCCGTAACATAGACGTTGTTTTGTAATGCAGTTACGATGGTTTGCAACGATGAAATATTGGTGTTCATCTGCTTGCAGAGTTCCTCCAATTTTGCGACACGGTTCTCCAATCCGTGAACGCTGTTCCAAAGGTCATCATCGTCATATTTGCATGATGAAAAGGTTACCGCGATAAGGGCGGCAAAGGTCAATAGTTTTTTCATAGTAAAATATATTTAGAAAATGTATTTTTCAACAAACTGAAACACCTAATAATATTTCGTCTCCATCTTCCCAATTTTTAATATCTGGCTTATTTGCACCCACAAACATTATTTCCCACATGTGTTGTGGGTTAGCAACTTCAATAGCGACCCAACCACAATGACCGCCTGCTTTTTGAATGATAATAGAGATGATTTTGTCGTTTTCCACATCGACTAAATCAGCAAGATAATCTGCACCATTAGGTGTAATGTTTTTTAAGACCATAGCACAATAATTTGTACCGTATCAACTCCTATGCGGTGGGTTATATGCAAAAAGAAAGTGTGGAGTTGTTCGTTATTTGCGTAGAGGTTCTGACA
>URMA01000080.1 GCA_900548875.1 uncultured Porphyromonadaceae bacterium
TCTTATAATAAATTTGTTGTCAATTACGATAATGCTATGAAACCGATAACCGCTATTTCGATATTTTTCTGTCTGATGTTGCCGTCGCTTTTTCTCAGTTATGGCAATTATTCTGTGACAAGGGAGCGTATCATCGACGATGTGAATCAGGCTCTTGCCAAAACCATCATGATGGAAAATCGCAGGAGTGTGACAGAAGACACTTTGCGGATATTCCGCTCGAATTTAAAAATGGAGGAGCTGAAGGCTGTTTCCTATCTGTCGTTGTGTACGGCAGAACCGAGCAAAACGGATTTATGCAGCGATACAATGTGTTATAATGTCGGGAATGAAAGAATGCATATCCGGGCCTATCCGAATTGCTCGCGTGCGGCTGTTTTTGAAATGTCGGAACAGACTGTGCCGATGGTCTTGTTTGTTGCGAGTCTGTTGTGGGGTGTGTTTTCCTTGTTTTATTTGTACAGAAAGAATTCAGCATCGGAAATGCCGGAAAGTCGGTTGATTGAGTTTGGAACACTTTTGTTTTGCAGTAATACCGGAGTCTTTTATAACGAACATAAAGAGGTTATTTATTTTACACCGATGCAGCAGCAACTGATGACGCTGCTGATTTCAGACAAACAACATCGGGTTTCGGTTGACAATATTTGCAGCAAGTTGTGGCCGGGTAAAGACAATGCAAAAGAAACGCTCTACACATTGGTCCGTCGGTTGAAAACCATTGTGGAAAAGGAGAGCAATGTCCGAATTGTGGCAGAGAAAGGCCATTTTTATTCTCTTTGTGTTGAAAATACTGATTGACAGTAATTTGTCAGATACTTGTCAGTAATTGGTCGGTATAATGTCAGTTGTTTTATTGTAGTGATTTTTCTGCGAGAACGTACTTTTGCCGGAAAAGAAAGCTATAAAAACAACTGTTATGAAAGATGCAAAACGCTATTGCCTGATTCTGTTATTTCTGTTTTTTTCTCTGTCGCTTGAAGCGCAGAATTTTGTAAAAGGGACGGTCAAGGATGCGGATAACGCTCCCATTGCGGGAGCTTCCGTTGTTTTGTATCCGCAGGACAGACCGGAAAATGCCGAAGGATGTATTTCGGATACCGAAGGTCTGTTTCTGATGAAGAATATTTCTCAAGGAGAATATCGGCTGGAGATATCCTGTGTCGGATATTTGTCGTTTTCCTGTATGCTTTTCGTTGACAAGCCGGTAGATATAGGGGATGTAGTGCTGAAGATTGAGTCGCAGTCACTCGGAGAAGTGGTTGTTACCGCCCAACCGGAAACACGACTTGTCGGCTCGTCGCTTGTCTCTCAAATTTCCGGGTCAAGTTTGCAGAATGTCGGGAACGCGCTGGATGTGTTGCGGCAGCTTCCCATGATTACGGTGTCAAACTCGGAGGTCGATGTAACAGGGAAAGGCACTCCGATTATTTTTATTAACGGCCGTCCGCTACGCGACAATACCGAGTTGCAGTCGTTGCAATCCGCCGATATTAAAACTGTCGAACTGGTGCTTGCTCCCGGAGCGCAATACGAAAGCACCGCAAATGCTGTAATAAAGATAACAACACGCAAAAACTTTTTTAAAGGTATCAGCGCGAGTAACGAAGCGGAGGTGCGTGTGCGGCGGAAATGTTCAGTTTCCGATTTGCTTGATGTGAGTTATTACGGGGACAAATGGGAAATTTTCGGTACAGGAAATTTTATGCATAATAACTGTCTGATAACCGGCTCGACTGAAAAACGGCTGATTTATAAAGGTGAACCGACAATTGTAGGTTCTACACTGAACAATACATATCCTGAAAATCAGGCTTTCGGCAAAATCGGGTTTAATTTCTCGGAAGGCAGCCAGTCGTTGGGTGCATACTATCGCTTTTCACATGCTGACAGTGATTTTCTGAACTGCGGGTCGGAATGGCTCAATCAGGAGAAGCCGGTGCTACGCAATATTGCGACAGACGGCAAGGAACGGAATCATCTTGTTTCGCTGTATTATGATAATACTTTCTCCGAAAAATATCATTTGCACTTCGACGGGAATTTCAGAGGTGACAGTAGTAATAAGAGCAGTGAAACATCTTATCCGGCGGTGGAACGTGTCCCTGTCAATTCAACACAAGAGCAGACCTCTGAATTATGGGCCGGAAAGTTGTATCTGGAATTTCCTTTGGCGGAAGGTATGTTCTCGGTGGGGACGCAGGATTCCTATACCCACACAATGCTTGACTATAAAATGTTGAATTCAGAAGTAGGTACGTATATCCCTTCATCGCTCACCGATGCCCGGCAGACATCGCTTTCCGCATTTGCTACCTGGGCACGGCAGTTTGGCGCGTTCAGTCTGAGTGCCGGTTTGCGATATGAATTTGTCGACTATCTGTTTACGGTAAACGGGAAAAAGGACAGCGATGTGAGCCGGAGGGACAATCTGCTGACTCCTGATATCGCATTGGGTTATTCCTTTGGCAAATCGTCAATGCTCAGTTTGAGTTACCGGATGATAACAATGAAACCTTCCTATTCCCAACTTACCGGAGGACTCGTTTATGCCGGCGAGCACGAAATTGAAGGCGGTAATCCGATGTTGCGGGATGAGAAGCGGCACGATGTCCAGCTTTTCGGACAGTGGAATGATTTTCTGTTTCAAGTGGACTGTATCCGCAGTCTGGACTCCTATGCTTTTGTCAAGCAACTTTATCCTGCTAATTCTTTGCAGTTGCTGATGAGTCCGATGAATGTCGACGTTACCGAACTGAGTGCGTTCTTAGTGTGGAGCCGTGCCATTGGAGCATGGATGCCCAATGCCACATTAGGCGTTGTCAAGCCGTGGATGAAATTGGGAAGCGACCGTTACGACCAGCCGCAGTTTATTTATTCCTTCCAGAACACTGTTTCGTTGCCTTGGGAACTTACGCTTATGGCAAATGTGCGGGGGCAGAGTAGCGGTGATGTCCGTACGAATCATTTTGCGGCTTCCTGGTTTGTTATGGATGTCAGTGTGCGGAAAACGTTCCTGAACAAGTCGCTGGCAGTGAAAATTACCGCCACTGATATTTTCAATACGCGAAACAACGACTGGAGCATGAATACCTGTGGAGTCTACATGTATAAGCATCAGCGGTACGACAGCCGCGGTATCAGCATCAGTGTGCAGTATAAGTTCCGACCGAAAAAGAGCCGGTATAAGGGCCAGTCGGCTGCGGAGGCAGAGATGAACCGTCTGTAAGCAAAAAAGGCAGTCTCTCCGGGGTGGGAGATTCTGCCTCTTTCATGAACAAAAAAATTATGTGTATAATTTAACCCCAATCGGTCAATGGATTTTAGACGGATTTGGGTTTAAAAAATTCCTGCCATTGTTCTTCCTTGAATCCCGCAATGACTTTGTCGCCGTCGACAAGGATAGGGCGTTTGACGAGCATGCCGTCGGAGGCGAGCAGGTTGATGAGCGTCTGCTCGTCGGCCGTCTTTACCACGTCCTTCAGGTTTTGTTCCTTGTATTTCTTTCCGCTGGTGTTGAAGAATTTGGCAGCAGGGATTCCGCTTGCCTTAATCCATTTTGCCAGTTCGTCGGCTTTGGGATTGTTGTCTACTATGTGGCGATCTTCAACTTCGATGCCGTTGTCCTTCAACCATTTTGCCGCTTTACGGCACGTCCCGCATTTGGGATATTCGATAAACAGAGGTTTCATGATTCTTATAGCTTTTTTCTAACAAACCGCTGAAGCGGGCAGATTGTTCATTCACAACCGTATAAAAACAAAAAACGTGTCAGACTGGCTGACACGTTCCTTGTTTATTTCATTCGGAAATATTCGATGATTGAATTATTTCGCAGTGTTTACGCGGCGTTCTTTAATACGAGCCTTTTTACCTGTGAGTTTACGCAAGTAGTAAAGTTTAGCACGACGTACTTTACCGAATTTGTTGACAGTGATGCTGTCGATAAACGGTGATTCAATCGGGAAAATACGTTCTACACCTACGTTGTCGCTGATTTTACGAACAGTGAAGCGTTTTTTAGTTCCTTCTCCAGAAATGCGGATAACTACGCCGCGGTATTGCTGGATACGTTCCTTGTTACCTTCTTTAATGCGATATGCCACTGTGATAGTGTCGCCCGGTCCGAACTCCGGATGTTGCTTGCCTGTAGCAAATGCCTCTTCGGCAACTTTAATCAAATCCATTTTAGTATAAATTAAAACGTTAATAATTGTCGCAATATAAACAAGCTACACGTCTTGTCAGAGATTACGAAAAGCGGTGCAAAGTAACTCATTTTTTTTGAGTTATGCAATAGCATGGAAAAAGATTTTTTTGATAAAGTTGCAGCGTGGCAATATTATGGAACATATTTGTGGCAGTGCGGGATATGAAAATGTGTTATTGTAACAAAATAAGTGTGATTATCGTACTTTTTTCAGTAATAAAACCGTAAATTTGAAGAAAAACAATAGACTCATGATGAAAGCGAAAATTCTACTGACGAGTGCCGCCATGGCTGTTTTGTCGTTTGCTCCGGCCACTGCCGACGAGCTGGTGATCATGCATACGAATGACGTACACGGATATATCGAACCGGAGAAACCTGCCGATATGGGCGGAGTTTTGCGTCGGAAAGCACTGGTCGACAGTATTCGGGGAGCGGAAAAGCATACGTTGCTGATTGATGCGGGCGACGATGTGCAGGGATTTATGTATTTTACCCTTTATGGCGGAAAAGTGGAATATACGTTGATGGACAAGCTGGGATACGACATTGTGGTGCCCGGCAATCATGAGTTTGACAACGGAATGGAGGCACTGAAGGCCAACTACAGCCTGCTGAATGCCGACCGCCTCAGTGCCAACTATGACTTTACCGGAACAGTGCTGGAAGGTGTGTTCCAGCCGTACACGATAAAAACATTCGACGGCAAGCGCATCGCCTTTATCGGCGTAGGCTGTCAGCCGAAAGGTATGATTTCGGATTCCAATATCCGTGGTGTCAGATACAGCGATGCGATGGCGGTGGCCGACAGTGTCGCCGGAGCATTGAAGTCGGGAAAGAAGGCCGACTATGCGGTAGTGGTTTCCCATATCGGATACAGTGAAACGCCGGGACTTCCGAGCGACAGCGTGCTGGCGGCAACGAGCCGGAATGTGGATGTGATTATCGGCGGGCACTCCCATACCGTGATTAATCCGAAAAATCCCAATCCGCCGTGCCATATCAAGAATGCCGACGGAAAGACCGTGCTGGTGGCCCAGACAGGATGCTGGGGATACTATTTGGGCAAGGTGACCATTGACCTTGACAACCTTTCGGCTACTCCCGGTTACGAACTGTTGCCGGTAGACAGCCGCTACGACAACCGAATCGATGCCTCACTCGACGAATGGCTGAAGCCTTACCGTGCAGGTGTCGACGAACGCATGAACAAAGCCATCGGTACTTGCGACGCTGACATGACCGGTGATTCCCAGATGAACTGGGTGGCCGACCTTGTGTACGACATCGGCAGCGAAATGACCGACCGGAAGGTGGATATGGCTGTTATCAACAAGGGCGGTATCCGGCGTCCGATGATGCGCGGCGGTGTATCGCAGGGACTGATCGAAACGATGCTGCCTTTCTCGAACCGCGTTGTTTTGCTGGAAATCGACGGCAAATCGCTTCAGGAAGGATTCGACGTAATGGCGTCGCGTGGCGGTGACGGTATCAGCATGCAGGCATCGGCTGGCATGAAGGAAGGAAAAGCCGTAGACGTGATGATTGGCGGCGAACCGCTTGACCCCGACAAAACCTATCTGATTGCCACGATAGACTATCTTGCCGGAGGCGGCGACTATATGGAATCGTTTACACGCGCTAAGCTCGTCGATGCGAGTGTCCGCGTGCTGAAGGAAGATGCCGTGAACTACGTAAAGGCGATGGCAGCAAAGGGAAACTCCATCCGGCCCGACATGACCCATAGAATGTATAACAAATAAACCATAATGAATACTCGATTTATAGTAACCGTAACTTTTTTGCTTGCCCTTTTGGGAGCAGGCGCCAAACCCACGGTGTTTCTTCAGCATGCCGACCGTGCGAAGATGAACGCGTGGGTGGATTCTGTCTATGCCAAGATGAACACTGAACAGAAGGTGGGACAGTTGATTGCCGAAGTGGTTGATCCTCGAAATCTGGAGGCGGCCAAACAGGAAGTGAAACGCCTGATAACGAACTATCACGTGGGTTGTTTCTATTTCTCAAAAGGCACAGTAGCCAATCATTTGGAACTGGTGAATTATGCACAGTCAATCAGTGATGTGCCCGTCATGATAGGCCTTGACGGCGAGTGGGGGCTGTCGATGCGTATGCCCGACACGCCGCGTTTCCCGCGAAATATGATGCTTGGGGCCATTCAGGACGACCGTCTGCTGTATGAATACGGACTGGAAGTGGCACGCGAGTGCAAGGCTGTTGGCGTGAACATCAATTTTTCGCCGGCAGTCGATGTCAACAGCAACCCTAAAAATCCGGTTATCGGCACACGTTCGTTCGGTGAAGATCCGAACAACGTAGGGCGAAAGGCCGTGGCCTATGCTCGCGGACTGGAAGACGGTGGTGTGCTGTCGGTGGCAAAGCATTTTCCCGGTCACGGAAACACTAACGAAGACTCTCACAAGACGCTGCCCACCGTGGGCAGTTCGTACGCCGAACTGACGGCTACGGATTTCGTCCCGTTCCGCAACTATATCCAGGCCGGGCTTTCGGGCGTGATGGTAGCCCATCTTAACATTCCCGCACTCCACACCGGCAACAAGCCTTCGTCGATGTCGGACAGGGTGGTGGATGAACTTTTGAAAAACAAGATGGGATTTGATGGCCTTGTGTTTACCGATGCGCTGACGATGCAGGGGGCACGGAAGGTGTCACAGCCAAACGGCCTGATGGCATTTGAAGCCGGAGCGGAAGTGCTGCTTGAGCCGAGCACCACGAAAAGCAATGTCGATGCAATGGTGGCCCGCTACGAAAAGGACAGCAAGTTTGCTGAGAAAGTAGACCGCACCTGCAAGAAAATCCTTTCCTACAAATATGCCATGGGGCTGAACAATTATGTGGCCGAACCGGTCGACGGACTGTTGAAGCGTATCAATACACGCGAGGCAGAACGGGTGATGCGCCGGCTATATGCAGCGGCCATGACCGTGTTGAAAAACCAGGACGACATACTTCCCGTAAAAGGACTTGACAAACGAATCAGCGTGGTGACGCTCGGCACGTCTTCTTCGAAAAATGCGTTTACGGAAACCTGCAAGCTATATACGGATGTCGATGTCTACGCTCTGACCGAAGCCAACATGACTTCCACTCTCGAAAAGCTGAAAGGTTCGTCGAAGGTGATTGTCGGAATCTATGACGATAATGCCGCTGCCGAAAACGGCCTGAACAAACTGGTGTTGGCGATGGGAGAGGAAAACGTGATACCCGTATTTTTTGTCAAACCGTACGACCTTAGTGGTTTCAGCGGTCCGATTTCGCTTTGCAATACGGCAGTGGTAGCTTATGAAAACCATGATTTTGCACAGGAATACGCCGCACAGGTGGTGTTCGGCGGCTGCGATGCAACGGGCCGTATGCCGGTGTCGGTGGAAGGTGTTTCATTCTGTGGCGACGGCATTGACCTGCGTGCTTCCCGTTTGGGCTACGGCATGGCAGAAGAAGTGGGGCTTGACTCGTTGTTCCTGCATCAGGTCGATTCGCTTGCCAATCTTGGTGTGCGGAAGGGCGCTTTCCCGGGCTGTCAGGTATTGGTGGCACGCCACAACAAGATTGTCGTGAACAAAAGCTATGGCTATACCGACAAGACAAAGACCGACAAGATTAACGGCAATACGCTTTACGACCTTGCCTCCGTGTCGAAGGCTACGGGTACGCTTTCGGGTATCATGAAAGCCGTTGACGACGGCCTGATTCGCATCGACGGTACGCTCGGTACCTATACAAAGTCGCTTGCCGGAACGGAAAAAGGCAAATTCCTGATTCGCGATTTGCTTTATCATGAAACGGGCATGCCGGCTGCATTGAATATTTATGAAGAAATGACCGACACTGCCAGCTATACCGGCGCATTGGTTTCCGCCAAGAAAAGCGCGGCCTACAAATATTCGGCCGGAGGAGCCTATATCAACTCTACGGCAAAGGTGCGCCGCGATGTCACCTCTCCCGTAAAAACAAAGGAATTCGACTACCGTATCGGCAAACGTCTGTATGTGGGGCGTAAAACCTACGACACGATAATGAATATTATCCACAATATTCCGTTGCGCGACAACCGCCGCTATCTTTATAGCTGTCTGAATTTCTGTCTGCTGATGGAGGCGGAGGAAAACGTGACGAAAGTGCGCCACGACAAGTATGTGTACGACAACATTTTCCATCGTCTGGGTGCTTACCGCACGGTTTACCGTCCGTTGGATTTCTACAAAAAGTCGGAAATTGCGCCGACAGAATACGATGGCTATTTCCGTGAAGAAGTGGTGCAAGGTTCCGTTCACGATGAAACAGCGGCGTTTTCAGGCGGTATTCAAGGCAATGCCGGACTGTTCTCCAATGCCAACGACTTGGCCAAACTTTGCCAGATGTGGCTCAACCGTGGTATGTATGGCGGCGAACAGATACTGTCGAGCGATGTAGTCAACACGTTTGTAACATCAAAAAGTCCCAATTCCCATCGTGGACTGGGCTACGACAAGCCGAACCTGAAGAAGCCGGAATGGTCGTCGACCTGCGAAGAGGCCGGACCGACGGTGTTCGGGCATACGGGCTTTACGGGCACCTGCTTCTGGGTTGATCCGGAGAACGACATGATTTACATTTTCCTCTGCAATCGTGTTTACCCCAGCCGCAACAACAAGGCATTTACGGAGGTGGGAGCACGTGCCGGAATCATGAAGGCACTCTATCAGGCTGTGGAGCGAAACAAATAATTCCGCCCGTCGGGCAAACACATATACGGCTGCACGTATGGACTTTTTCCATGGGTGCAGCCGTTTTTTTTGAATTCCGGCCGTTGCACGAGTGAAAGATAAATGGCTATAAATGTGGCTTTTTATTAACTGAAATCTTAAAAATGTATCTAAAATTGAAGTTTAAGGCTGTATTTTATGTAAAAATGTTAGTTTGTTGGAAAAATTGTATTACCTTTGTAACGCATAATTAAAGAATAACTTAAAAGGAAGAACAATGAAAGCAAAAGAAGTGATTGACGATTTGCGTCGTCGTTTTCCGCATGAGCCGGAATATCTGCAAGCGGTAGAAGAAGTGGTAACCTCAATCGAGGACGTTTACAACGAACATCCGGAATTTGAACGCTATAATCTTATTGAACGTCTTTGTCTGCCTGACAGAATTTTCTCATTCCGCGTGTCATGGGTTGATGATAAAGGCCGCGTGCAAAACAATATGGGCTACAGAATCCAGCACAACAATGCTATCGGTCCGTACAAAGGCGGTATTCGCTTTCACTCTTCTGTAAACCAGTCAATCCTCAAGTTCCTTGCTTTCGAGCAGACTTTCAAAAACTCGCTTACTACGCTCCCGATGGGTGGCGGCAAGGGTGGTTCCGACTTCAACCCGAAAGGAAAATCGGATATGGAAGTGATGCGCTTCTGCCAGGCATTCATTGCCGAACTATGGCGTCACATTGGTCCTGACACGGACGTTCCTGCCGGCGATATCGGCGTAGGCGGCCGTGAAGTGGGCTACATGTACGGTATGTATAAGAAAATGGCGCGTGAAAACACCGGTACATTCACTGGCAAGGGCCTTGAATTCGGCGGTTCGCTGATCCGTCCGGAAGCAACCGGCTACGGTAATGTTTACTTCCTTCTCAACATGTTGGCAACACGCAATATCGACATAAAGGGCAAGACGGTAGCCATTTCCGGTTCCGGCAATGTGGCGACCTATACAGCCAAGAAACTTCTTGAACTGGGTGCTAAGGTGGTGACGATGAGCGACTCCAACGGTACTATCTATGTTCCGGAAGGATTGACTGAAGAACAGCTCGACTTCATTTTTGAACTGAAGAATATCTATCGTGGCCGTATCCGTGAATTCGCTGAAAAATATGGCTGCCAATATTTCGAAGGCGGGCGTCCTTGGGGCGTGAAGTGTGACATTGCCATGCCTTCGGCTACTCAAAACGAACTTGACGGCGACGATGCACGCACATTGCTTGCCAACGGCTGTTTCGCTGTGTCGGAAGGAGCCAACATGCCTTCTACTCCGGAAGCCGTTCATGAGTTCGTAAATGCCAAGATTCTTTATGCTCCGGGTAAGGCTGCCAATGCTGGTGGTGTGTCAGTATCAGGTTTGGAAATGGCACAGAACTCGCAGAAACTTACATGGACAGCTGAAGAAGTTGATGCAAAACTGAAGGCTATTATGGCCGACATCCACGCTCAGTGTCAGAAATACGGTAAGGAAGCCGACGGCTACACCAACTATGTGAAGGGTGCCAACATTGCCGGCTTTATGAAAGTGGCAAAAGCCATGATGTCGCAAGGTATCCTCTAATCCTCGGACAAAGAAAAATTTCTTTATAGCATAACATAATCCGCACACCGGCCCTTCTGGGAAGTTGTGCGGATTTTTTATAGTTCAAACCTCTTATGGTTGAATCAAGGTTGGAGAATGTTCAGCTGGATTTTGTTCAGATAGCTGAATATGGAAACGCTTTTGTTCTTGTATGTTCCGATTGCTTCGTATTGCGAATCGTTGTCGGTAATTTGGGTGAAATTGACACCTCCGCTTTTCATGTCGGCGGTCATTTGCCGTGCTGTTGTTCGGGCATTCTCTTCAAAAGTCCCTTCGAACATGTATGTAGTTGATTTGAAATCAACAGTCGTTTGACAGGTCGGCATAATGTAATAAAATAAATTGGGATATCTGAACGTGATGGAGTTTGGGCTGATAGTACACTGCTTGTCCATATCCTTGATTATTTTCACTGCTTTTTTGTATGACGTCTTTTCGGAAAACAGTCCGCAATGCTTCTCGAGTAGCTCCATGATTTGTTTGATTTCAAAATCTCGTGTCTCAGCGGTGACTTTGGCGATTATTTCATGTCCGCATGCTTCTTCAATGGCTTTTGATAAATCTTTGAATACAAGAGTGCTATAGAATGCAATGTTGAAAGAAGATTCCAATCCTCCGTTTTTTGAGAAACTGATTTTAGAGATGTTGCATTCTTTGAGTTTTGTGAGTAAGGCGATGCCTTCCAATCCTTCGGATGATTGATAGCCGCTGGCAGGTACGGTCATGGTCAGCGTAGGGTAGTACTCATTTTCGAGTTTGAGATGTTTGGATGACAACGCCCAACTGATAGTCTCTCCGTCATTGAAAGTTATGATACAGTTGTCAATGAGCTTGTATCGAAAAATATAGTTGAGTGACGAAGAGTTTCCAGTAACAGAGAAACCAAATTTTAAATTGTTTCCGCCGGCATAAATGAGTGAAAAGCTATATGACTGTTTTTCCCCGCCAATGTCTAATATTAAATCGGTGGTACAGTCATATATGGTATCCCCGTTTTCTGTAGTTTGGGTGAGCGTGAATGGTTCTTCGCCCGATTGGGTTAGATAAATATAGTTGCGTGCATCTTCTTCCGTTACTGGTAGCTCTCCATTGAAAACGTCGTAGAAGTGCTCAAAAATAGTCTCTTGTGCTTTCATCCCTTGTGGAAGAATTACTGTCAGCAGGCATATCAGCAGTAAATTTGTTTGTTTCATAATGGTTTGTGGTTTTCAGTTCTTATAAAAAAAGTTGGAGCGGATTTTTTCTCATGTTTGAATAATATTCAGTGCGGTCGAACATTTAGTCGGGAATACAGATTGTGCTGTAGACGGCTGCCATAATCGTGTTGTCTTGATACCGGGTTTTGATGGGAATAGAAGTTGACATAGGCGCTTTTTTAGTCCCGTTGTTCTGTTTGTGTCGCTTGTTGTTGTGCTATAATCTGCCTCCAACGTTCTTCAAGGGAGGAAAATACCTCGTCGAGATGCAGGTTTGACTTATATTCTTTCTCGGAGAAGGGGATGGTGAACGATTCCTGTCCGTTTGAAAGAACTATGCGGTCAATATCTTTTTCCCACAGCAAATCGCAGAAATGTTCGTAATCCGGTGCATAATCAGATGATAAGTCTGGATCGAAACATTTGAATCGAATGTGGAAACCATAGTCGTCCTCTTCGAATGACAAGTCTGTTTTGGGCTCGAGTTTCAGTCCGTCGCGGGTGTAGATGGTACAACGGTTGAATTTGGTAATGGATTCTGCCATGTTTATCAAGTCGGTGGCATAAGATTTATGGACGAAATTCAGATCCATATGCAATGTCATGGCCTTGATGTTGAAGTGGGCAATATAGGCAACTTCCAAGTCAGCATTAATCGGAAAGCTTCTGCTTTCGACTGAAGTTATCGTGTTGTCGCTATAATATGTCGTAACCGGAATGAAAGCAGATGCTTTGGGGCTGACGGCAAGAAGTGTCAGCACGATTCCTAACAGGAGGATGATGTTGCGTTTCATAGTAGTGTCTGTTTTGATGAATGTTTAGAATATGTCGACAAGCACGCCTGTCTTGTTTGTGGTGATAGAAATAATCTTTTGTCTATAATTTCCGTAAGAGCGGAATGCTTTTTCGGGAGTGTCGATTGTGTAGTCGATGGTCGCACCTCCGGCTTTCATGTCTTCGGTCAGTTTTCTGGCTAAGTTGCGTTGAGCGTCATTATCATTGACGGCGAAACGAAAAGATGTGTTCTTGAAATTGGTCAGTACCATGCAAGTCGGGACTATTCCGTTGTAGGAAAACGGACAGGTGAAGTTGATGCCGATTTCGTCGATTGTCGCGTTGTAGTTGCTATTCATCAGGTTTGTTTTAGCTTCTTCCCATGAAATGTTGCTGTCATATAGTCCGCACTTTTTCTGAACCAAATCAATGGCTGGAACAGAACCTTTTTTAGCCAGTTTGTTGAAATTGCTGAGAATGCCTCCGGTGGAAGATTTTGGCTGGCTTGCGGTTCCTTTTGTAGCCGGTTCTGACGGTTTCTTTTCTGAAATTGAATTGGAATATGTCGGGGTGCTTGGGGCTGTTTTTATGGGTGCTTTGCAAGCCTGGTCGTATGCTTGTTTGATGTAATAGCTTGACGTAGCGTCGCTAATATAAAAAGAATAGGAGTTGTTGTCGCTGTTTATTGTGATTTGTTCCAAATCTACGTTTAGCAGTTTGTTTATAATTGAACGGGAATCCAAGTTACCGGCTTTTGTATTGTTGCCAGGGTAGTAGTTGATGCGTATGGTGTTGGGCGAAATTTTCGCTGTTTTGATAAAGCAGTCGCCTACAAACGTGCCGTCAGTAAAATGAAGATCCAGCGTGTATTTAGTATCTTTATATTCTTCAAATAAAGAACTCAAAGTAAATTCACCAAAACTGGATGGCTCAAACTCATCGAAATCATGAATCAAGTCGAAGTAGAATATATCGTAGGATGTAGTGTGAATTACTCCGTATGCTATATTCGCTCCGTAAAAAGGATCCTCCATGGGATATTCTTTACTTTTGAAACTGCTGTTATAGTCGATTTGGGAAAATTTGTAGTCTGACATATTTTCAGACAGGCTTTCGAATCCGGCGAAAGCCCCCAATGCAGTTAGAAAGAAAAGGAGAAAGCGTTTCATAATTGTCTTGTATTAGAATGTTTAGTCCGATATGGCAAAGATATATAAAAAAAGAGATTTTTTACGCCCGGTAAATAAGAAAGTCAAGA
>URMA01000081.1 GCA_900548875.1 uncultured Porphyromonadaceae bacterium
CGTCGTGTAGTCGGTAATCATCCGATAGGCGCTACGCCCCTTTTTCACACCCCATATATAGTTGAACGTCACTTCAATATTGCGCAACAGACTGATTAATGTCCACAAAAGGAAAACAATACCAACCCCCACAAAAACACCGCCGGAAGCAGTAGCCAGATACTGGTCGACGAACTTCAACGAAGTGTCGAGCATCAGCACCTGCGAAGGCAACATCGAAAACAGCTGCGTTTTGATAAGGTTCTGCAAACCGAATCCCTTGGCAATGGCAAACATCAACGCCAAAGCCGGCACAATGGCCAACAATGTATTATATGTTAAGGAACTGGCCTTTGACTGAATATTTTTATCGAGATAGGAAGTGACCGACAGATTGATGGTCTTAATCAGATTCACATACCATACGGAGCGCTGGTCTTTCCACACATTCCCGGCGCAATAGTAATACCAATACGTGAGTTTCCTCACAATCTGACGCAACCGTTTATTCTTTATACGTCTTTTTTTCAAGGCATTAATTTTTAATAATTAAAAAAACAGCACAGCTATAAGCCGGGTTATGTCGCGGCAAAAGCCGCGTCCTGTCATTTATCTAATCGCCATGTTGCCACAGCGCTCAAGCAGCCTACCCCCCGACAATGGACGAGTAACCCTTAAATGCCGGTATACTTGGCCTTGCAACCCATAAGATGTGCGGCACGCAATGTCACCATCACGCCCGGTGAGCTCTTACCTCACCTTTTCACCCTTACCATCAAAGACGGCGGTTATTTTCTGTCACATTACTCTACCCTCGCAGATAGCTTCCCGTTAGGAAATATGGTACTCTGTGTTGCCCGGACTTTCCTCTTGCCACACAAGATGACAAGCGACAAGACACCGTGCTGTTTAATGCAAAAGTAATAATTTATTTTCGTTTCGTAAAAGCCTAACGCACTTATCTGGCAAATAAACTGCGAAAAACCTCTTCCACTTTGGCTACTTCCACCACTTTTATACCATATTTGGAAAGCGGAACTCCCTTCAAATTGTTTTTCGGAACGTAGATGGTGGCAAATCCCAATTTGTTGGCTTCCGATATGCGCTGTTCCAGACGTGTGACTGGACGGATTTCACCCGACAATCCTACCTCACCCGACATGCAAACGCTTTTGGGTATCACCAAATCGACATTCGACGAAAGAATGGCACAGATTACCGCCAAATCCAATGCCGGGTCGTTCACCTTCAGCCCGCCTGCAATATTGAGAAACACGTCTTTCTGCGCCAACTTGAAGCCTACACGTTTTTCAAGCACCGCCAACAGCATGTTCATCCGCTTGGAATCAAACCCGGTAACGGAACGCTGCGGTGTTCCGTAAGCTGCCGTGCTCACCAACGCCTGCGTTTCAATCAGGAAAGGACGGACACCGTCGAGCGTCACACCAATAGCAACTCCGGAAAGTTCCTCACCCGATTCCGACAACAGAAGCTCGGAAGGATTGGACACCTCGCGAAGCCCGACTTCCGTCATTTCATAAATTCCTAATTCCGACGTACTGCCGAAACGATTTTTAATGGAACGCAACAACCGGTACATATAATGGCGGTCGCCCTCAAACTGAATGACAGCATCCACTATATGCTCCAGCACCTTCGGTCCGGCAATTGTTCCTTCCTTGTTGATATGGCCAATGAGTATGACAGGTGTACCTGTCTCTTTAGCGTACTTCAAAAAGGCTGCGGCGCATTCACGCACCTGTCCGACACTTCCGGCCGACGACTCCAACGCTTCCGAAGCGATAGTCTGTATGGAATCAATCACGACAATTCCAGGCGATGTATTCCGTAGATGAGCGAAAATCTTTTCCAACGAAGTTTCACATAAAATATAACATTCCCCTCCGTCGGCTCCCAGACGGTCGGCACGCATTTTCAACTGCTTGGCACTCTCTTCACCGGAAACATAAAGCACCTTGCGCGAACGGATTCGCAGCATGTTCTGCAAAACGAGCGTCGATTTTCCGATGCCCGGCTCGCCGCCGACAAGAATGATGGAGCCGGGAACAAGCCCTCCGCCCAACACGCGGTTCAACTCACCGCTTGGCATCAGTATCCGTTCCTCCTTTTCTCCTTTGATTTCCGAAAGACGGACCGGAACGTTGTCCATGCTCGATGCCGGCAGCAACGATTCTTTTCCCGACTTTACGGTTACTTTTTCCTCTACAAAAGTGTTCCACTCCCCGCAGTTGGGACACTTGCCCAACCATTTGGGAGATTCATTGCCGCAATTGCTGCAAAAATATACGGTTTTCGTCTTTGCCATAACACTACATCATTCTTCGTCTGAACTCGCTCACAATCACAGCCGTGGCCATTCCCACATTCAAGGATTCCGAGGTAGGTATGCCTACCGGGTACGACGGAATGAGCAGACGTTTTGTCATAAACTTCTCCAGTTCCTTGGAGATTCCATTGCCTTCATTGCCCATTACAATGAAACCGGATGCCGACAACTCTTCCTCATACAAGTTTGTACCGTCGAGGAATGTGCCGTACACCGGCAACGAAGCATATTCGCGAAACACATCCGGCAGACTACGGTAGAACACCTTCACCCGCGAAATGGCACCCATTGTGGCCTGCACCACTTTAGGATTATAGACATCCACCGTCGTTTCGCTGCAAATAATATTGCGTATGCCAAACCAGTCGGCGATACGGATAATGGTTCCCAAATTGCCGGGGTCCTGCACACCGTCAAGCACAAGGTTCAGACTGTGCCGGATTTCGTTTTCATCCAGTTCATAGTCAGGCATAGAATAGACGGCAATCACGTCGGTAGCCGTCTTCAGCATCGACATACGTTCCAGTTGGACTTTTGTGGCAACCGCCATCGCGTCACATTTCAGTGCGGCATGCTTTTCCGCCCATTCCTGACTACAGAACAAATGGCGCAGCGGAAAATGTTCCACGGTGTCGAGGACACACTTCGTTCCTTCCACCACAAAACACCGTTCCTTTACGCGATTCTTTTTCTGCTGAAGCGAGTAAACCCACTTGACAATATTATTTGTTATCTCCATCGTTGCTTATTCTTGACACAAAGATAACATTTTTTGGCGCATTCACGCAAATGGCAAAAGGCAAATCAGCAGGACCTGCCAAATATTCGATTTCTATTCGTAACTTTGCAAAAAACATAAGAATAAATGGAAGAAAAAAAGTTATCGGCCGAAACGGCTATTCTGATAGATGCCTGTTTTCTTGAAATGCTCACTATCGACTTCAAGAAAAATTTCGAAAGAATGATAGGACGGGAACTCAACACTATCGACCTTTCGGAACTGCTCACTTACATAGCCCTCGACGGAGGCGTTACTCCCGGTGAGAACGACATCGACGTACTGTTTATCTACAGCAGCGAACTCCCGTCGTTCTCCATCTGCGTTCCGGCAAGACTCGACACCGAACTCAACAACGTGGCCTTCAAGAATTCCATCGGGGAATTTACCTGCCGCTCATTCTCTAACGAACAGATCGTATCGACCGACGACATGTTTGTCGACTCCCTGCAAATCATTACCGAAGCAAAAGAGGTCAAACGGCTGCTCGTTGTGGGCAACAACGAAGAATACGGCGACAAAATAGAAGAAGTGCTTGACAAGGCGAAAGGAAAACTCATCGTCCAGTTCCGTATGGACCAACCGAAAGAAAAGAAGAAATACGCCTCCGAAATCATTGCCTATCCCGTAATGAAAGCCCTTGGAATAAAAGGAGAAGAACTCAACTAAAAATCCGCCCGTATGTCCGATTTCCGACTGAAAGTATTTTACATAGCTGCCAAAAACCTCAGCTTTACGAAAGCGGCTAAAGAACTGTTTGTCAGCCAACCGGCAATCACCAAGCACATCCAGGAACTGGAGACTGCCTATCAGGCACGCCTGTTCGACCGAACCGGCAACAAACTGGCCCTCACGCCGGCCGGAAAGCTGCTGCTCTCGCATTGTGAAACCATACTTTCCGACTATCGGAAACTGGAATACGAAATGCACCTGCTCAACAATGAATACACCGGAGAACTTCGGTTGGGGGCCAGCACGACGATCGCCCAGTATTTTCTGCCACAGATATTGGCGGAATTTACCAACCGATACCCGAACCTCCACCTTTCGATGACAAGTGCCAACACACAGGCTATCGAACATGCGCTTCTGTGCCACGACATTGATTTGGGACTGGTGGAAGGCATCGTCCGACTGCCGGAACTTAAATATGAACCGCTGCTGAAAGACGAACTGGTGGCCGTAGTGCATAAGTCCAACCGTCTGCCCGTCGGTGATGAAATCACTGTCGAACAACTGAAAGAAATACCGCTCGTATTGCGTGAACGAGGCTCCGGAACACTCGACGTCATAGAGTCAGCATTAAAGACCTGGAACCTCAAGCTGTCGGCCATGAACGTACGCCTGTTTTTAGGCGGAACAGAAAGCATCAAGTCTTTTCTCAAATACAGCAACAGCATGGGCATCGTCTCCTTCCTGTCGATTGCCGAAGAGGTGGCAAACGGAGAATTCCGCATCATCGACATCAACGGTCTGGAAATCACACGCCACTTCTGCATTGTCCACCGCCACGGACACGACAATCCGCACATCAACAAGTTCGTCCAATATGTCCGGCAATACCTCCAACGGAAAAAGAAGGAAGGCGACATTATCGGACAGATGGCAATAGACCTCGAATAAATAAACAACTAAACAAAAAAATCGGGCAGGCTGCAAAGCTTGTCCGATTTTTTGTCATTATATAAATCCGTTCTATCCTACCAGCGGAACCAGATATTTTGTCAAGAAATATCCGCCAACCACAAGCCAAACGTAAAGCAGCAAAGCCAGTACAAACGGTTTGGCACCTGCCTTCTTGAACTTGTCAATGCTGGTGTCCGTTCCTAATGCAGTCATGGCCATTGTCAGCATAAACGTGTCGATATATTCAATCGCACCATTCAAAGGTATTTCCTTTACACTGTCAACACCGAACAGATACTGGAGTAAAGAATTAAGACAGATAATACCGATGAATCCGAAGGCAAACCAAGGAATTGTGATTTTGCTTTTACCACCGGCTTTACCTTCCGACTTGCGATTGCCCCTGCCAGCCAAAGCGAAACTCATGATAATCAATACCGGAGCCAACATCATCACACGGATCATTTTCGTAATGGTAGCCGTTCCGGCAATTCCCAACGCGTCAGTCGGGTCCATGGCATTTCCGGCACCGGCCACATGAGCCACTTCGTGAAGCGTACTTCCCGTATAGATGGCAACTCCCATATCGTCCAATCCGCTCAGCATGCCCGTGCGGTAAAGAATCGGATAAAGGAACATGGAAATTGTTCCAAATATCACCACCGTCGATACGGCAATCGCTGTTTTATGGTTTTCACATTTTACCACAGGTTCCGCTCCAAGTACGGCTGCTGCGCCACAAATGGCACTGCCCGTTGCCGTCATCAGCGAAGTATCCTTGTCCATTTTCAGCATACGGCCAAACCAAATTCCCAAGAAAATAGTACCTGCCACAATGATGACATCAATCAAGATGGCCGGAAGTCCTACGGCCCATACCTGTGTCAATGTCAGGCGGAAACCATAAAGCACGATACCGGCACGCAGCACCTGCTTTGTACAGAATTTAATACCCGGAACCCATGTTTCCGGCAATTTGTTGCGCAGACTGTTGGCATAGAGCATACCTAAAATAATACCCACAATCAGCGGACTGAAAGAAAGTTGCTTTACAAACGGAATTTCCGCAATATAAAATGCGGCAAACGAGAAAAGTGCTATCAGCAGAATTCCATGCAATGTGTTTCCTCTTGTACCTTTTTCAAACATTGTCTATATTTTTTAGTTATCTGATTAATTCTGCTGCAAAAGTACACCATTCAAACCAGCGGTGCAATTCATTTTTGTTTATATTCAATAACCAAAAGTTATTGGAAACTTTTTTATTAGTTAAAAGTAGAGACAAAACACAAAAAATATTATATTTGCAACGAAAATGGCTAAATGACCATTGGCAGTTATCAGCTATTATTCACTTATGTTGCAAATAATAAAATTTAATAAGCATGAAAGCTAAACAAGATTTAAGTTTCTGGAAGCTCTGGAACTTGAGCTTCGGTTTTTTTGGCGTACAAATAGCCTATGCGTTGCAAAGCGCCAACATCAGCCGCATTTTCTCAACACTTGGCGCAGACCCTCACGACCTTAGTTATTTTTGGATACTCCCGCCGCTGATGGGAATCATCGTTCAACCGATAATCGGCGTAGCCAGCGACAAGACGTGGTGCCGTTTTGGACGCCGTATCCCCTATTTGTTTATCGGTGCACTCATTGCAGTAATTGTCATGTGTCTGCTTCCTAATGCCGGAAGTCTCGGACTTACCGTCAGTGCAGCCATGGTATTCGGACTTTTAGCCCTCATGTTCCTCGACACATCCATCAACATGGCCATGCAACCTTTCAAAATGCTCGTCGGCGATATGGTCAACGAAAAACAAAAGGGACTTGCCTACTCCATCCAAAGCTTTCTATGCAACGCCGGGAGCCTTGTCGGCTATCTTTTCCCGTTCTTCTTCGCCTTTATCGGCATTAAGAATACGGCAAGCGAAGGCGTAATCCCTGATTCCGTAATCTATTCCTTCTATATAGGTGCAGCCATCCTCATTGCCTGCGTCATCTACACAAGCGTAAAAGTAAAGGAAATGCCACCGGCTGAATATGCCGAATACCACGGCATCAGCCAGGAGCAGGAAAAAGAGAAAGTAAATGTTTTCAAACTGCTCGCCAAAGCTCCATCAGCATTCTGGACCGTAGGACTGGTGCAATTCTTCTGCTGGGCAGCGTTCATGTTCATGTGGACATACACCAACGGCTCCATTGCCGAGAACGTATTCAATACTCCCGTTATTGAAAATATGGGAAAAGTCGTTCTTGACACAAAATCAATAGAATATCAAAATGCAGCCAACTGGGTAGGCGTACTGTTTGCCGTACAGGCCATCGGCTCCGTGCTTTGGGCCATGGTCATTCCTTTCATCAAAAACCGGAAATTCGCCTACACTCTCAGCCTTCTGCTGGGCGGAATCGGATTCATATCGATCATGTTCATCAGCAATCAGTATATGCTGTTCATTTCCTTCCTGCTCATAGGTTGCGCATGGGCAGCCATGCTGGCATTGCCGTTCACCATTTTGACAAACGCCCTTACCGGCGGACACATGGGAACATATCTCGGTCTGTTCAACGGCACCATCTGCATTCCGCAAATCGTGGCCGCCTCGCTCGGAGGACTCATCCTTTCAGCCTTTACTACTCCGGGAAGCGTTGCTCCGGAAGTGAACATGCTTGTTTTGGCCGGTGTCCTGTTGATAGTTGGAGCCGCCTGCGTGTTTATCATCAAGGAAAAGAAATAACAATTGTCTCAGAATCCCTGCAATACGTCACCAACCCACATTGCAGGGATTTTTTTTTGCACTCTTCAAAGCCTTATCAACACTACGAATTTTCACATTTTCAGCCAATAAGGGAATTTTAATTATGCGAAATTGAAATTATTTATTATTTTTGCGAAGTTTTTAAGAACATTGAACGAATAAACTATGTCTGATAATACAAAACAACCAGATTTGCTATTTGAAACGAGTTGGGAAGTTTGTAACAAAGTTGGTGGCATATATACTGTTTTATCGACAAAAGCGAAAACTCTATACAAACAATTCGGAGACAATTTGATTTTTGTCGGTCCTGACGTTTGGACAGATGAGATTCCTTCTCCATTCTTTACTGAATCAAATACTATCCTTAAAGAATGGCAACAAAAAGCCAACCTTCCGGAAGGCGTTTCCGTTCGGATTGGACGATGGAACATACCCGGAAACCCCATCGTAATACTCGTTAAATTTACAGCACTCTATCAATACAAGAACCAGTTCTACGCTGAAATGTGGGAGAAGTTCAAAGTTGACTCCCTGCATGCCTATGGCGACTACGACGAAGGCTGTGCCTTCGGAATCGCCTCTGCCATGGTAATCAAAAGCTGTGCCTCTTACCTGGCAAAACCAAACAAGAACAAAATTGTGGCCCACTTTGACGAGTGGACAAGCGGAATGGGACTGTTGTATCTCAAAGCCCATGCGCCGGAAATAGCAACCGTGTTTACCACACATGCAACCAGCATCGGACGCAGCATTTGTGGTAACAACAAGCCGCTTTACGACTATTTCAAGAACTACAACGGCGACCAAATGGCCATGGAACTGAACATGCAGTCGAAGCATTCACTCGAAAAAGCAGCGGCACACTATGCGGACTGCTTTACGACTGTCAGCAAAATCACAGCCGACGAATGCGAACAGTTGCTTGAAAAACGTCCGGATGTGGTCACACCCAACGGATTTGAACGTGAATTTGTTCCCAAGGCCAAGAACTTCGACATAGCACGCAAAAATGCAAAATCGAAATTGCTGGAAGTTGCGACAGCCCTTACGGGAAAATCTTTCCCAGCCAATACATTCCTGATTGCGACATCGGGAAGAAGCGAATACCGCAACAAAGGTCTTGACCTCTTCATTGACACAATAAACAATCTCCGCAATGACAGGACCGTACATACCGCTCCTATCATCGCCTTCATTCTTGTGCCGGGATGGACTATGGATGCCCGCCAAGATCTCGAGAACAGACTGCACCAGAGCAAAAAACCGGCTGATGCATTGGAAGATCCCATCATCACCCACACTTTGCACAACTACTCATGCGACGCCATCTACAACCGGCTGCAATATCTTGGCATACACAATGCCAATACCGATAACGTAAATGTCATTTACGTACCATGCTATCTGAACGGTTCCGACGGCATTTTCAACATGAGCTACTATGATCTGCTCATCGGAATGGATGCTGCCATCTTTGCATCCTACTATGAGCCGTGGGGATATACACCACATGAAAGTATCGCTTTCGGTGTTCCAACCATCACCACAACACTTGCCGGATTCGGACAATGGATTCTTTCCATTACCGAAAACGGAGGATTCAACACCTGTGGCGTGGAAGTTGTAAAACGGACGGACTCCAACTATTACAGTTCGATCATGGACATCACCGGACATATCCGCAAACTGACATCCGCGAAACCGGCTGAACTCAAACAAATCTCCAAAGCGGCCATCAACACATCGAAAGCGGCCGAATGGAGCAAGTTTATCAGCTACTACAACACAGCGTATGAAATTGCGCTCAATAACTTAAAAAAACATTAATCAAGAATACTCGGCTTGCCGAACCAACTTAATTTTATTAACTATGAAATTACAAGTAAGTAATACAAACGCTCCAGTTTGGAGAGACATTACTATCAATTCAGAGTTACCTGCTAAATTGAAAAACCTTGAAGAAATTGCCCACAATGTGTGGTGGTCATGGCATAGCGAAGCAAAAAGCCTGTTCCACGACCTTGACAGAGAATTGTGGCGTTCAACGGGTGAAAATCCTGTCTTGTTGTTGCAAAAATTGAGTTTCGAACGTCTTCAAGAATTGGAAAAAGACAAAGCGATGCTCAATCGTATCAATTCTGTTTACAAATCATTTAAAGAATACCTTAGCAAGCCAATGCGTAAGGACATTCCGTCCATTTCCTACTTCAGCATGGAATACGGTTTGTGCAGCGCATTGAAAATCTATTCAGGTGGTCTTGGTGTCCTTGCCGGTGACTACATCAAAGAGGCTTCCGACTCCTGCGTTGATTTGACGGCAGTCGGCTTCCTCTACAGATACGGCTACTTCGACCAGACTTTGTCGATGGACGGACAGCAAATTGCCAAATATGTAACTCAAAACTTCAATCAGATTCCGGTTGAACAAGTGATGAATGCCGACGGCCAGCCGATGTTGCTGGAAGTTCCTTACCCGGGACGTATCATCTACTGCAACGTGTGGAGAGTGAACGTAGGTCGTGTAAAGCTTTATCTGCTCGACACCGACAACAACATGAACTCCGAATTCGACCGTCCTATCACTCACCAGCTTTACGGCGGTGACTGGGAAAACCGTATCAAACAGGAATATCTGTTGGGTATTGGCGGTATCATCATGCTGCGTGCGCTCGGTATCAATACACAGCTTTATCACTGCAACGAAGGCCATGCCGCCCTCCTGAACCTGCAACGTCTGGTTGAATATGTACAGAACGACAAATTGAGCTTTGAAGAAGCATTGGAAGTAGTCCGCGCTACAGGTCTATATACTGTTCACACTCCGGTGCCTGCCGGTCACGACTATTTCGAAGAAGGCCTGTTTGGGAAATATATGGGTGAATTCCCTGCCAAATTGGGTATCGAATGGAACGACCTGATGAACATGGGCCGTGAAAACCCGAACACCAACGAACGTTTCTCCATGAGCGTATTTGCTTTGAACACTTGCCAGGAATCAAACGGCGTCAGCTGGTTGCACGGTGAAGTTTCAAAGAAAATGTTCCAAGGCGTTTGGAAAGGATATGCTCCGGAAGAATCCCATGTATCTTACGTTACCAACGGTGTACACATGCCGACATGGGCCGCATCTGAATGGAAAGCATTCTACGAACGCACATTCGGTCCGGAATACATGTACGACCAGTCGAACGAAAAAATCTGGGCTCCTATCCTCAAAGCAAAAGAAGAAGATATCTGGAACATACGTGTGGCTTTGAAGAACAAGTTCATCAACTACGTAAAAGGACAGTTCAAAGAAACATGGCTGAAAAACCAGGGCGATCCTTCACGCATCATGTCCATCATGGACCGCATCAACCCGAACGCCCTTATCATCGGTTTCGCACGTCGTTTTGCAACTTACAAGCGTGCACACCTGTTGTTCACCGACCTTGACCGTTTGGCAAAGATTGTGAACAACGAACAGTTCCCGGTTCAATTCGTATTTGCAGGTAAGGCTCACCCTGCCGACGGTGCCGGTCAAGGCCTTATCAAGCGTATCATCGAAATCTCACGCATGCCTCAATTCCTCGGAAAGATTATTTTCCTGGAAAACTACGATATGACATTGGCAAAACGCTTGGTTTCCGGCGTTGATATCTGGCTGAATACTCCGACTCGTCCGTTGGAAGCATCCGGTACATCAGGAGAAAAGGCAGAAATGAACGGTGTGTTGAACTTCTCCGTACTTGACGGTTGGTGGTATGAAGGCTATCGTGAAGGTGCAGGTTGGGCATTGACCGACAAGCGTACGTTTACCGACCAGGCTCAGCAGGACAAACTCGATGCTGCAACCATCTACTCTATGCTTGAAAACGAAATCATTCCGCTCTATTTCGCCAAGAACTCAAAAGGCTATTCTCCGGAATGGATTCAATATATCAAGAATTCTATTGCCCACATTGCTCCTAACTTCACCATGAAACGTATGATTGATGACTATATCAACCGTTTCTATTTGAAGGAAAGCAACTACGCAAAAGCTCTGAAAGAGAACAATTTTGCAAAGGCAAAAGAACTCGTGGCATGGAAAAAGAATGTGGCAGAAAAATGGGACGGTATCACAGTGCTTGAAACACAGATTCCAAACGAATTGCTGACAAATTCCATGTTCGGCAAAGACTTTACGATCCGTGTCAAACTCAATACAAACGGCCTGGCTGACAGCATTGGCGTAGAAATGGTAATCTACACGGTTGAAGAAGGCAACCAGAAATATCACAGCCGCATTGAGTTCTCCGAAATAGCCCGCGAAGGCGATATTGTCACTTACGAACTGAAAGACACTATCAAAGCCTCCGGCGTATTCCACTACGGATTCCGCATCTTCCCGAAAAATGCAGCATTGGCTCACCGCCAGAGCTTTGCATACTTGAAATGGTTCTAATTTTAACCAACATAACCAAAGTCAGGATACTGCCGGCAGTGTCCTGACTTTTTTTTAACATCATGAAACATTCAACAGAAAACAAAGGTGATTACCTGCTAATCCACCAACATGACGGCCCGGATTTGGGATATTCGCCCGATTCAGGCATCCGGATTATTGAAACAGACGGCAAATTCTTTAAAAGTTTCGACGGCAGCGACACACTGCTACCTTACGAAGACTGGCGTCTACCTATTGAAGAACGCGCCCGTGACCTTGCTTCCCGACTGAGTATCGATGAAATTGCAGGACTGATGCTCTATAGCCAACAAGTGAAACTTCCCATGCCCAACGACACTTACGGAGGCGTGGCATTTGCAGAAAGCGGCAAAAGGCCCGAAGACCTGAGCGACGGCCATATCCGTTGTCTGTTGGAAGACAATGTACGACACCTGCTCATCTCCACATTTCCAACGCCTGAAATTGCTGCAAAATGGAACAACAAGGTTCAGGCCCTTATCGAAGGCCATACCCACGGCATTCCGGCCAACAACTCGTCCGACCCAAGGCATTCGGCTTTCTCGGATGCAGAATTCAGTCCGGGAAACAGCGGCAACATTTCCCTATGGAGCAACATGCTGGGACTGGCCGCGACGTTCAACCCTCAAACCATAAAGGAATTCGCTCAAATCGCCTCTGAAGAATACAGGGCCGTAGGCATTGCAACCGCCCTGTCGCCACAAGCCGATCTCGGAACAGACCCTCGCTGGTACCGCTACAGCAGTACCTTCGGTCCCGAACCGAAATTGGTGACAGACCTCACGCGAGCTTATTGTGACGGATTCCAAACATCGGAAGAAAAAGACGAAGTGGAAAAAGGCAGCGGCTGGGGACGCAAGAGTGTCAACACGATGGTAAAACACTGGCCGGGCGGCGGATCTGGCGAAGGTGGACGGGATGCGCACTACGGCAACGGAAAATTCGCCGTATACCCCGGAAACTGTTTTCCGCTTCACAAACAGCCGTTCCTGAACGGTGCATTCCAATTGGAAGGGAAAACGGGAAAAGCATCGGCAGTCATGCCCTACTACACCATTTCCTACAATCAGACGGATGAAAACGTAGGCAACGGATTCAACCACGACATCATCACTGAACAGCTGCGCAATGAAGCCGGATTCGACGGTGTTGTCTGCACGGACTGGCTCATCACTCACGACGAAATTCATCCCGGCATACACTCAGGCAAACCCTGGGGAGTAGAAGGCATGACGGAAGGTGAACGCCACTACAAAGCCTTGCTCGCCGGTATCGACCAATTCGGAGGGAACAACGAAAAGGCTCCTGTTTTGGAAGCTTATCAGATGTACGTCAAGGACTATGGGGAAGAATATGCAAGAAAACGGTTTGAGAAATCAGCCTGCCGGTTGCTGAAAAACATTTTCCGCACGGGACTATTCGAAAATCCCTATGTGGATGTGGAAAAAGCGAAATCAATTGTCGGAAATCCGGAATTCATGAAAAAGGGTTACGAACAACAGCTGCACAGCATTGTCATGCTGAAAAACACCGGCGGACTACTGCCTCTTGCCACAAAGAAAAAAGTATATATTCCCAAACGTAAATCGCCTGCCGGTCCCAACTACTGGCGACAGGAACAGCCGGAAAGAATCTACGACCCTGTTCCCGACCAAGTGTTGGCAGAATATTACGAAAAGACCGACAATCCGGAAGATGCCGATTTCGCAGTCGTATTCATCGAATCGCCCCACAGCTATCTGATGGGCTACAACCCTGAAGACCTGAAAAAGGGAGGAAACGGATATATTCCCATTTCCCTACAA